>JBCNOA010000022.1:0-31320 GCA_039594095.1 Dyella sp. | reverse complement strand
TGATCGGCGGATACGGTTTTCTGCGCTTCTCGCTGCCGATCGTGCCGGACGCTTCGGAAGCCTATGCCTGGCTCGTCATCGGGCTAAGCCTGATCGCGGTGGTCTACATCGGCTACATCGCGCTGGTGCAGGACGACATGAAGAAGCTGGTGGCGTATTCGTCCGTGGCACACATGGGCTTCGTCACGCTGGGTATCTTCATTGCCTTCATGCTGGTACGCGGCGCCGGCAACCTCGATGCCGCCAAGTTGGGCATGCAGGGTGCGATGGTGCAGATGATCTCGCACGGTTTCGTATCCGGCGCGATGTTCTCCTGCATCGGCGTGCTGTATGACCGCCTACATACTCGCCAGATCAAGGACTACGGCGGCGTCATCAACGTGATGCCGTGGTTCGGTTTCTTCTACGTGCTGTTCGCCATGGCCAACAGCGGTCTGCCGGGCACCAGCGGCTTCGTCGGCGAGTTCCAGGTGATTCTGGCCAGCTTCCAGGCCAACCCGTGGATCGCGCTGTTTGCAGCCTTCACCCTGATCATCGGCGCCGCCTACACGTTGTGGATGGTCAAGCGCGTGCTCTGGGGCGAGGTGACCAACCCGCACGTGGCTGAGATGAAGGACATCAACGGGCGTGAGGCTTTCGTGCTGATCGCTTTCGCCGCGGCCGTCATCGCGCTCGGCGTCTGGCCGCAGCCACTGATCCATCTGATGGATGGCTCCGTCACGCAGCTGGTGCAGCAGCTTGGCAACCACAAGATCTGAGAATGACCATGCCGAATTTCAATGACATTCTGATCATGCTTCCGGAGCTTTATCTGGTGGCGGCGGCGTGCCTTCTTCTTCTTCTGGACGCCTTCATGAAGCCAGAGCAGCGGGGCATGCTGCATTGGCTGTCGATCCTCGTAGTCGCGGTCGGTATCTATCTGGTGATCTCCGGCCAGCCGGCTCAGCCGGTCACGGCCTTTGGCGGGATGTTCATCCGCGACGGCGTGGCCGAAATACTCAAAGTCTTCGCGTTGCTCAGCGTCGTTCTAATCTTCGTTTATTCGCGTCCCTATCTGACGGACCGGAAGCTGTTCGTGGGCGAGTTCTATACGCTCATGATCTTCGCCGTGATCGGCGTAATGCTGCTGGTTTCGGCAGGCAGTCTCGTCACGGTGTACCTGGGCCTGGAATTGATGACCCTGTCTTCGTACGCCCTGGTCGCACTGAACCGCGACTCGCGCCTGTCGTCCGAAGCGGCGGTGAAGTACTTCGTACTGGGTGCTCTGGCCTCGGGCATGCTGCTGTATGGCATGTCGATGGTCTACGGAGCCACGGGTACGCTCGACCTGGCTACCCTGCATAACGCGGCCGGTCACGCGAACATGAAGAGCCTGCTGCTGTTCGGCATGATCTTCATGATCGTCGGCATCGGCTTCAAGCTGGGCGCGGCCCCGTTCCACATGTGGATTCCGGATGTCTACCAGGGCTCCCCGACGGCGGTGACCATCTTCATCGGTTCCGCGCCGAAGCTGGCCGCATTCGGCATGGCCTACCGCCTGCTGGATTCCGGCCTGGGTGATCTGGCGCAGCACTGGCAGCAGATGCTGGCCGCGCTGGCGGTTCTTTCGCTGGCGATCGGCAACCTGGTTGCTATCGTGCAGACCAACCTCAAGCGTTTGCTTGCCTACTCGACCATTTCCCACATGGGCTATCTGCTGTTGGGTCTGGTCAATGCGGGACCCGAAGGTTATGCCTCGGCGCTGTTCTACGCGATCAGCTATGCGCTGATGGGCACGGCGGCCTTCGGCGTGATCCTGGCGCTGGCCCGCGCGGGCTTCGAGTGCGAAGAGATCGACGACCTCAAGGGCCTCAATCAGCGCTCGCCTTGGATAGCCTTCCTGATGATGCTGGTGATGTTCTCTCTGGCAGGCGTACCGCCACTGTTCGGCTTCTTCGCCAAGCTGCTTGTGCTGCAGGCCGCGATCCACGCCGGTATGTTGTGGCTGGCCATTGTCGGCGCGGTATTCGCGATCATCGGCCTGTACTACTACCTGCGCGTGGTGAAGGTGATGTACTTCGACAAGCCGGTAGAGGGCGTGGAACCGAAGATGCAACAGGATCCGTCTGTGCGTCTGGTGCTTTCGCTCAACGCGCTGACGCTGCTGGTCCTCGGTCTGTTCTGGGGACCGCTGCTGGGCTGGTGCCGGAGCGTGTTTCCGGGTTGATGGGTGAGGCTGCGGCGTAAGCCGCTGCCTGTTTTTCATCGATGCGATTTCGCCGACGAAAAAAATTTCAGAACGATGTCGGTAAAAGTCTTGCAAGAATTCGGCCAGCTCGCTAAACTTTCAAATCTCTGGTGCGGGGTGGAGCAGTCTGGCAGCTCGTCGGGCTCATAACCCGAAGGTCGTAGGTTCGAATCCTACCCCCGCTACCATTTATTCGAATCGGCGCCATTTCAAAGTGGCGCCGATTTTTTTTGCGGCTGAAAAATGGCTTCGCGCGCCGCCGATGCTTCCTTGCCTTACTCGTTCGTCCGGCGTCCTGGGCGCTTGTCCATGCGATCTAGCATGCTGCTTTCTCCATCGAGTTGTATGGAATGACACGTCTTGCCGACCTTTGCACGCGCGAAGGGCTCCGTCCGGCCCGTTTACACGGCCGTCTTGGGTGATACACAGATCGGTTTGGACATGAAGTTGCTGCAGTTGGCGATCGCTTGCTGAGTTTTCTCGAATTCGACCGTGTCATCGAGAAAAGTTGGAGGAAAAGTGCGAGTACGGCACCTCTCCCTGCTGTTGACTAGCGAGCCGCGGGCGTTTAGGGAGCCAGCCAGATGGGGGCAGGAGGTCCTGCTAGCCCTGCTGTTCCGCACATTTGTGCAAGACCGGCGCCCAGCGGGCAAAAATGTTGCAAAATCACCGTGGTCCGACTACACTTCGTGAACTCTGCAGCGGCTCAAGTGGAATGGCGAAGCGCCTAATTGGCGCATCTAGGTTCCCCCGCTACCGGATCTTTCTTTGAACAAGAAAGCCTCCTCGTGAGGCTTTTTTGTTGGGCGCAAGGATGCGTCGCGTATTCGTCACGTCCGGCCTAGTATTTATGTCGGTTTGTGCGAGTAGGCTCGGAAAGAAGCCCGGAAGAGTCGGGACATCGGCGAGATAAGGGAATGGGCCGTCAGCGCCCATTTTTTGTTTCTGGCGAGTAGAAAAAGACGGTTATGGACACGCAGGCACTGGCACAACGCTTCACCGAGGTACTGGCCGATCTGGGGCTGGAATGCCTTGGCGTGGAATTCTCCCCGTCGCAGGGGCAGAGTACCCTGCGCGTTTATCTGGATGTGGAAGGGCGCGAGGTCACTCTCGACGACTGCGAAGCCGCCAGCCGTGAGCTGTCGGCCATGCTCGACGTGGAGGATCCGATCCCGGGGCATTACCTGCTGGAAGTCTCTTCGCCGGGCATCGACCGCCCGCTGTTCACGGCCGCCCAGTTCGGCAAGATCGCCGGGCAGGAAGTGAAGGTGCTGCTGAAGGCGCCGATCGAGGGGCGCCGCCGCCTGCGCGGCAAGGTGTTGGCGGTGGAGGGCGAGCGTATTTCGCTGGAAGCCGAGGGAAAGATGTTTGAGTTCGAGCATGACGCGGTGGAAAGCGCGCGCGTGGTGCCGGACTGGGCAGCGCTCGGCTACGTGCCGCAGCCCAAGCCCGGCAAGAAGCCGGCCAAGAAGGCCAAGTAATCATCAGAGCGATCGGCGTCGGAAGGGGCGTCTACGGAGTTGCTGCAATGAGCAAAGAACTGTTGCTGGTCGTTGACGCGGTTGCCAATGAGAAGGGCGTGCCGCGTGAAGTGATCTTCCAGGCGATGGAGGCCGCGCTGGCCTCGGCCGCGAAGAAGCGCTACCCGGAAGAGGATCCGGACATCCGCGTGACGATCAACCGTACCAGTGGCGAGTACGAGACGTTCCGCCGTTGGGAGGTGATCGCCGACGATGGTGAGATGGAATCGCCGTTCCGCCAGCTGCGCTTGATGGACGCGACCGATGAGCGCGCCGATGCGCAGGTGGGCGAATACATCGAACAGCAGATCGAAAATGCCGAGTTTGGCCGCATTGCCGCGCAGGCCGCCAAGCAGGTGATCGTGCAGCGCGTGCGCGAAGCTGAGCGCCAGCAGGTGGTCGACGCCTACAAAGATCGCGTGGGCGAACTGATCACGGGCATCGTCAAGCGCGTCGAGCGCGGCAATGTCTATTTGGACCTGGGCGGCAATGCCGAGGCTTTCATCCCGCGCGACAAGACCATTCCGCGCGAATCGCATCGCGTTGGTGACCGCGTGCGCGGCTACCTGGCCGAAGTGAAGTCCGAAATCCGCGGCCCGCAGCTGTTCGTTTCGCGCGCGGCGCCCGAATTCATGATCGAGCTGTTCAAGCTCGAGGTGCCGGAAGTCGGCCAGGGCCTGGTGGAGATCAAGGGTTGTGCCCGCGATCCGGGCGATCGCGCCAAGATCGCCGTGGTGGCCCACGACAGTCGCACGGATCCCATCGGCGCCTGCATTGGCATGCGCGGCTCGCGCGTCCAGGCGGTGTCCAACGAGCTCAACGGCGAGCGCGTGGACATCATCCTGTGGCACGAGAACCAGGCTCAGTACGTCATCAATGCGATGGCGCCGGCGGAAGTCCAGTCCATCATCATGGACGAGGAAAAGCACTCCATGGACATCGCGGTGGCGGAAGACAAGCTGTCCCAGGCCATCGGCCGCGGCGGCCAGAACGTGCGCCTGGCCAGCAAGCTCACGGGCTGGCAGCTCAACGTGATGACGCAGGATCAGGTCGCCGCCAAGAGCGAGGCCGAGCAGGAGTCCGCCCGCCAGTTGTTCATGGAAAAGCTCGAGGTGGACCAGGAAATCGCGAATATCCTCGTGCAGGAGGGCTTCTCCAGCATCGAGGAAATCGCCTACGTGCCCAGCGCCGAGCTGCTGGCGGTCGAAGGTTTCGACGAGGACATCGTCGAAGAGCTCCGCGCTCGCGCCCGCGACGCGCTGCTGACCGAAGCCCTGGCGGTGGAAGAGGGCATCGACGAGCATCAGCCTTCCGATGAATTGCTGGCCCTGCCGGGCATGGACGAGGCGACTGCCTATGTCCTGGCCGGTCGTGGCGTGGCGACGGTGGACGACCTGGCCGATCAGGCGGTCGACGATCTCATCGATATCGAAGGCATGGATGAGGAGCGTGCCTCCGCGCTGATCATGGCCGCACGCGCGCCGATGATCGCGCGCTTGGAGAAGGGCGGCTAACCGCGGGCGGCCGCGTCCGGGATGGACGCGCCGAGGGAATCCCGCAGGGATTCCCACCAGGGACGGCGGTGACGTGCGGACGAACAAGCGCACGGGCGATAAGCGCGGGAACGGCGGAGAAAGAACACGATGTCGGACGTAACGATCAAACAACTTGCCAAGGTACTTGGCTTGCCGGTGGACAGACTGCTTGGGCAGCTGGCCGAGGCCGGCATGAAATTCTCCGATCCGGAGCAAGTCATCAGCAGCACCGAAAAGGTGAAGCTGCTCGGATTCCTGCGCCGCACGCACGGCAAGACCGAAGAGACCGCCGAGGCCGAGGACAGCGCACCGCGCCAGATCACCCTCAAGCGCCGCAAGGTCAGCGAGCTGAAGGTGTCCACGCCGGGCGGACGCGGAGCTGGCGGCGCCAAGACGGTGAACGTGGAAGTGCGCGCCAAGCGCACCTACGTGAAGCGCAGCGTCATCGCTGAGGAAGCCGGCGCCGACCATGAGCGCGAAGAGGCGCTGCGCAAGCTGCAGGAATCCCAGCAGCAGCGCGAGCACGAAGAAGCCGAGCGCGCCGCCGATGTCGAGCGCCGCCGTCAAGAGGAAGCTCGCCAGCACGAGGAGGCCGAACAGCGCCGCCAGATCGAGGCCGAGCAGCGCCGTCTCCAGGCGGAGGCCGAGGCCCAGGCCGCCGCAGCGGCCAAGGCTGCCGAGGAAGCTGCCGCTCAGCGTGAAGAGATCACGGTTGAGGCGCCTGTGCAGGCTGCTCCCGAGGTGGCCGTGTCCGCCCCCAGGGAAAAGGTGCAGCCGGCCCAGCCGCCCGCCGTTCAGAAGATCGATCCCAAGGCGCTCGGCATGATCTTGCCGCGTATCCACGAGCCGCGTCGGCGCGAAAAGCCTGTGGCCGCTCCCGTCGCCGCACCGGCCCCAGCGCCGGCTCCCGCGCCGGCTCCCGCCGCGGGCGATGCGCGCAACAAGCCGCGTTTCGGTGGCCGTGACCGCGAGGAAGGCCCGGGCGGCAAGCGTTTCGCCGCTGGCGAGCTGCATTTGTCCGATGCCGATCGCGCCCGCCGCAGCAAGCGCGGGAAGCCGGGTCGGTCCGGCAAGGGCGAGCCGGTGCGCGGGGGCGCTTCGGTGCCGGGTACGGGAAGCCATGGTTTCTCCCGTCCCACCGCCCCGGTCGTGCGCGAAGTCGTCGTTGGCGACACCAACGGGGTCGCCGACCTGGCCCAGAAGATGGCCGTCAAGGGTTCGGAGGTCGTCAAGGCGCTTTTCAAGATGGGCGTGATGGCCACCATCAACCAGACCATCGATCACGACACTGCGGTGCTGGTGGTCGAGGAGCTGGGTCATAAGGCCGTGGCCGCGAGCGAGAACAACGCCGAGGCCGCGCTGGCCGCGCATACGCAGAATGCCGAACTGGAAGGCGAGAAGAAGCCGCGTCCGCCGGTGGTCACCATCATGGGCCACGTCGACCACGGCAAGACCTCGCTGCTGGACTACATCCGCCGCACCAAGGTCGCCTCGGGCGAGGCGGGTGGCATCACGCAGCACATCGGTGCGTATCACGTGGAGACGCCGAAGGGTGTCATCACCTTCCTCGATACCCCAGGCCACGCAGCGTTCACGTCCATGCGTGCGCGCGGCGCACAGTCCACGGACATCGTGGTGCTGGTGGTCGCCGCCGACGACGGCGTGATGCCGCAGACGGCGGAAGCCGTGCAGCATGCGCGCGCCGCCAAAGTGCCGCTGATCGTGGCGCTCAACAAGATGGACAAGTCCGACGCCAATCCGGATCACGTCAAGCAGGGCCTCGGCAATCTCGAAGTGATTCCGGAAGAGTGGGGCGGCGATACGCCGTTCGTGCCGGTGTCGGCCAAGACGGGCATGGGCATCGACGACCTGCTCGATGCGATCCTGGTCCAGTCCGAAGTGATGGAGCTGACGGCAGTGGAAGACGGCCCGGCGTCCGGCGTGGTGATCGAGTCCAGCCTGGACCGCGGTCGCGGGCCGGTGGCGACGGTGCTGGTGCAGCAGGGCACGCTCAAGCGCGGCGATTTCGTCGTATGCGGCATCGAATACGGCCGCATGCGCGCGCTGATCGACGAGAACGGCAAGACCGTGCAGGAAGCCGGTCCGTCGATTCCGGTGCAGGTGCTGGGTCTGTCCGGCGTGCCGGAGTCCGGCGACGACTTCGTGGTGGTGGCCGATGAACGCCTCGCCCGTGAAGTGGCTGCCGAACGTCAGCTCAAGCGCCGTGAAACGCGCATGGTCAGCAAGGCCAACCGTCTTGAGGACATCATGGCCCAGATGGGCCAGGGCGCCGAGCAGCAGACACTCAACATCCTGGTCAAGGCCGACGTGCAGGGTTCGGTGCAGGCGCTGCGCGAGTCGCTGAGCCAGATCGGCAACGAGAATGTGAAGGTCAATGTGATCGCAGCCGGCGTAGGTGGCATCACCGAATCCGACGCCACGCTGGCGGCCGCTTCCAAGGCGCTGGTCATCGGTTTCAATGTCCGTGCCGATGCATCGGCACGCAAGGTGATCGACACCGCAGGTCTCGACGTACGCTACTTCTCGATCATCTATGACGTGATCGACCAGGTGAAGCAGGCGGCTTCGGGCCTGCTGGGCAAGGAAGTGCGAGAGGAGATCATCGGTGTCGCGCAGGTGCGCGAAGTCTTCCGCAGTTCCAAGTTCGGCGCGGTGGCGGGTTGCATGGTCGTGGAAGGTACGGTCAAGCGCAGCAAGCCGATCCGCGTGCTGCGCGACAACACCGTGATCTTCCAGGGCGAGCTGGAGTCGCTGCGGCGCTTCAAGGACCTGGTCGACGAAGTGCGCAGCGGCATGGAGTGCGGTATCGCCGTGAAGCAGTACAACGACGTGAAGGTCGGCGACCAGATCGAGTGCTTCGAGCGCATCGAAGTGGCCCGCACGCTGTAACCGGGTGAGGGGCGCGAGCCCCTCGTTCCGTGGGAATCGGAGCCCGGGCAGTCCTGTCCGGGCTTCGACGTTTTTCGCATCTGCCGCTCCATCCGAGTGGCGTATTGTCAGCCGCCGATGGCGGTTGTAAGGAGGCTACATGCCCTCACGCGATTTCAAGCGGACCGACCGTGTCGGCGCCGAGCTGCGCCGCGAACTGGGCCTGTTGGTCCATGCCGCCGTGCGCGACCATGGCCTGCCCTCGGTCAGCGTATCGGACGTCGAGGTCACTCGCGATCTGGACTGGGCGACCGTTTGGGTCACGGCATTGCTGCCCGACCAGTCCACGACCGCGGTGAAGGCGCTCAACGAGCTGGCCGGCGAATTTCGCCGCTCGCTGTCGCGCAGCATGCGTATCCGCCGTGTGCCGGAGCTGCGCTTCAAGTACGACGACTCAGTCGATAAGGGCGAGCGCATCGAAGCCCTGCTGCGCCAGGAGGCGAAGGAACTGGGCACGGACCAAGGCAGCGACGAGGACTAATGGGCCGCACCCGCTTCCGCGACCTCCACGGCCTGCTTTTGCTGGATAAACCGCTGGGGTTGAGCTCCAACCAGGCTCTGCAGAAAGCCAGGCACCTGCTGCGGGCCGAGAAGGGCGGACATACCGGGGCGCTGGACCCTCTGGCCACGGGCCTGCTGCCGCTTTGCTTCGGCGAGGCCACCAAGATCGCCGGAAGTTTGCTGGGGTCGCGCAAGGCCTATTGGGCCGAAGTACGTCTGGGCGCGACTACGACAACTGCCGATCTGGAGGGCGACATCGTGCTCGAACGACCGGTGCCTACGCTTGGTGCCGCGGAGATCGAGACGGCGCTGGTCGGCCTGCGCGGTCGGATCGTTCAGGTTCCGCCGGTCTATTCAGCGCTCAAGCAAGACGGGGAGCCTCTTTATCTTAAGGCCCGCCGGGGCGAGGCAGTGCAGGCGCCGCCCCGCGAAGTCGAGGTCTACCGGCTGGAACTGCTTGCACGGGACGCGAATACGCTCTCGCTGTACGTGGAGTGCGGTTCGGGCACCTACGTGCGGAGCCTGGCGGTCGACCTTGGGGAGGCCCTCGGATGCGGGGCGCATCTGACCGGTTTGCGCCGGCTGTGGATCGAGCCGTTCAGAGAACCCGCCATGGTCAGTCTGGAGCAGTTGGAGGCGGCTGCGGGGCAGGGCGAGGCCGTGATGGACGCCCTTCTCCTGCCCGTGGCGGCGGGGCTGGCCAGTTGGCCGGCCTTGCACTTGGACGAGGCGCAGAGCCATGCGGTGAGTCGGGGCCGCCAGCTCCAGCTGGCCGATCGGGTGGCGGGGGCATATGCGGCTTTCGCTCCCGACGGGCGTCCGATTGCGCTCTGCGAGCTGGGCCAGGATGGCACGCTGCGTATCCAGCGCGGCTTCAATATCCCGCCGGAGACCCCGTAAAGGCTGTGACGGCGCGGTTGGCGCAATTGTCATGCTCTTGTTGTAGAGCGCGCCGGGTCGGTAGAATATGCCGCTTGTTCCAGAGTTTTATTCATCCAGGCGGAGCTTGCGCAACGTCATCCCGGTGACGTTGCGCAAGCTTCGCACCCGCTTTTGAGGAAGAGAGACCCATGTCCCTTACTGCAGAACAGACCGGCAAGATCATTGCTGAATACGGCCGCGTGCCGAACGATACCGGTTCGCCGGAAGTCCAGGTGGCCCTGCTGTCGGCCCGCATCAACCACCTCACCGACCACTTCAAGACCCACAAGCAGGACCACCACTCGCGCCGTGGCCTGCTCAAGCTGGTCAACCAGCGCAAGCGCCTGCTGGGCTATCTGCAGGCCAACGACGTGGCCCGCTACCAGAGCCTCATCGAACGCCTCGGCCTGCGCCGTTAATCGGACAAGGACATCGACGTGGCGAAAGTAACCAAGTCATTCCAGTACGGTAATCACACGGTCACACTGGAGACGGGCGAAATCGCCCGCCAGGCGTCCGGTGCCGTCATGGTCAGCATGGACGGCACGGTAGTGCTGGTCACCGTGGTGGCCGCCGCCAAGGCGAAGGATGGGCAGGATTTCTTCCCGCTCACCGTGGACTACGTCGAGAAGTTCTACTCGGCGGGCCGCATCCCGGGCGGCTTCTTCAAGCGCGAAGGCCGTCCGACCGAGAAGGAGACGCTGACCTCGCGTCTGATCGATCGTCCGGTGCGTCCGCTCTTTCCGGAAGAGTTCAAGAACGAAGTGCAGATCATCGCTCAGGTGGTCTCGCTCAACCCGGAAGTCGACGGCGACATCCCCGCCATGCTCGGCGCCTCCGCCGCTCTGAGCCTCGCCGGCATCCCGTTCAAGGGTCCGATCGGTGCCGCCCGCGTCGCTTACATCGACGGCAAGTACGTGCTCAACCCGACCGCCACCCAGCTGAAAGGCTCGGACCTGGACCTGGTCGTGGCCGGCACCACCAACGCCGTGCTGATGGTGGAGTCCGAAGCCAAGCTGCTGAGCGAAGAAGTGATGCTGGGCGCCGTCGTGTTCGGCCATCAGCAGATGCAGGCCGCCATCCACGCGATCGCCGAGCTGGCGACTCAGGCCGCTCGTCCGTCCATGGACTGGCAGCCGCCGGCCCGTAACGAGGCCCTGGCCGCTGCCGTGCGCGGCGCCGTCGGCAGCAAGCTGGAAGAAGCCTTCCAGGTGCGCGACAAGCTGCAGCGCCGCGACGCCATCGCCGCGATCAAGGCCGATGTGCTGGAATCCCTCAAGGTCCAGGCCGAACAGCACGCCTGGCCGACCGCCGAGCTGGTGAAGGAATTCGGCGAACTCGAATACCGCACCATGCGCGACAGCGTGCTGAAGACCAAGGTGCGCATCGACGGCCGCAAGCTGGACGACATCCGCCCGATCTCCGTTCGCGTCGGCGTGCTGCCGCGTACCCACGGTTCGGCGCTGTTCACCCGCGGTGAGACCCAGGCCCTGGTCGTGGCCACGCTGGGCACCACCCGCGACGCGCAGATCATCGATGCGCCGGAAGGCGAGTCGAAGGACGCCTTCCTGTTCCACTACAACTTCCCGCCGTTCTCGGTGGGTGAGGCCGGCCGTTTCGGTGCGCCGAAGCGTCGCGAGATCGGTCATGGCCGCCTCGCCAAGCGTGGCGTGCAGGCGGTGAAGCCGAGCCTGGAAGAGTTCCCGTACGTATTGCGCGTGGTCTCCGAGATCACCGAGTCGAACGGTTCCTCCTCGATGGCTTCGGTTTGCGGTTCTTCGCTGGCCATGATGGATGCTGGCGTGCCGCTGAAGGCGCCGGTGGCCGGTATCGCCATGGGCCTGGTGAAGGAAGGCGGCGACTTCGTCGTGCTGTCCGACATCCTGGGCGACGAGGACCACCTCGGCGACATGGACTTCAAGGTGGCCGGTAGCGCCGACGGTATCTCCGCGCTGCAGATGGACATCAAGATCGACGGCATCACCGAAGAGATCATGAAGGTGGCGCTGGAGCAGGCCAAGCGTGGCCGCCTGCACATCCTGGGCGAGATGGCCAAGGTCATCAGCGAGCCGCGTTCGGAGATGAGCGAGTACGCCCCGCGCCTGCTCACCATCAAGATCCACCCGGACAAGATCCGCGAGGTCATCGGCAAGGGTGGCGCCACCATCCGCTCGATCACCGAAGAGACCGGTACCACCATCGACATCAGCGACGACGGCACGGTCGTGATCGCCTCGGTCAACCGCCTGGCGGCCGACGAAGCGAAGAAGCGCATCGAGCAGATCGTCTCCGACGTCGAGCCGGGCCGCATCTACGAAGGCAAGGTCGCCAAGTTGATGGACTTCGGCGCGTTCGTGACCATCCTGCCGGGCAAGGACGGTCTCGTCCATGTTTCGCAGATCTCCAACGAGCGTGTGGAGAAGGTCTCCGACAAGCTGAAGGAAGGCGACATCGTCAAGGTCAAGGTGCTGGAAGTGGACAAGCAGGGCCGCATTCGCCTGTCCATGAAGGCCGTGACGGAGGAAGAGGGCGCCTGATCCCTCGACCGGACGTGTGTTCGAACGAAGGCCTGGCTCTTGCCGGGCCTTTGTTTTTTCCGCGTCCTCTTTTTGTGCGCGGCGATGCCCGACAGGCGCTTTTGCTACGATGCGGCGGAACACCGTCGAGGAAGCGGGCATGAGCGATCACGCCAACGATGTCATGAAGCAGTATCAGGCCTGGGCACAGCAATCGTGGGATGCGTGGATGCAGTCCCTGCAAGGCGCTGCGCCAGCCGTCCACCACGCGTCCCCGGATGATTTGCTGTCCCGTGCACTCGGTGGGCTCAAGAGCTATGCGGATTGGCTACAGGCCGCCGCAACCAGCGGTGTCGCCAGCCAGGGAATGGACGATTGGCAGCAGAATCTGCGCCAATGGTTTAAGGGGGCAGGTCAGCCTTTCGCGCAGGCGTTTGCCGGCATCGACAGTGCGGCCGCCCATGGTTTTGCGCAGCAATGGCAGAGCTGGCTACAAGCCGCGCAGCCACGGTTCGGTGATTGGGGTGCGGCGTTCGACAGCGGCCCGGCCTTTGGCTATACGCGCGAACGCCAACTGCAGAACCAGGCGCTACTCGATGCGATGCGCGAATACGCCGATGCGTCTGCCCGTTATCAGACGTTGATTCTGCGCGCCAACGCCGAGGGCTTCGAGCGCCTGCAGGAGAAGCTCAAGCAGCACATCGAGCCGGGACGCCAGATCGATTCCCTCAAGGCTCTATACGATTTGTGGGTCGATGCCGCGGAAGAGGCTTATGCCGACATCGCTCTGTCCGACGAATTCCGCGACGTGTATGGCGCCATGGTCAACGCGCAGATGCATGTTCGCAAGCTGCAGCAGAGGCAGCTGGACGCCAGGTGCCGCGAACTGGGCATGCCCACGCGCAGCGAAGTCGATTCACTGGGAAAACGCGTGCAGGAACTGCGCCGGGAGCTTCGCTCGAGAGGCGGTGGTAGCGGGCACGACGCACCATCCTCCCAGGAGGAATTGGATGGACTGCGCGCCGAGGTTGCCGCACTGAAGCGCAAGCTCGCCAATCGCGCCGAGCCTGCCCACGCCCCTAAGAAAGTGGTTTCCGAATCGTTGAGTGCCGAGACGGAAACCAAGCGCAAGGCGGCGCCCGCGCGGCGAGCCGCGAAGAATGCGCCGACGCGCAGCGCGCCACGCAAGCGCAAGTAAGGACTAACACATGTTTACTCCTCTACGTATCGATCCGGCGAAGGTCCTCGGTGAAGTGGCGGCCTTCCAGCGCAAGCTCGCCGCGGGTGTGGAAAGCCTGCGCGGCCTGCGCGAACCCGACTACGCCAACACGCCGCGCGAAGCGATCTATCGCGAGGACAAGCTCACCGTGTGGCATATGAAGGGCAGCGGCAAGCCGACTTCCAAGACGCCGCTGCTCATCGTGTATGCGCTGGTCAATACAGTGTGGATGACCGACCTCCAGGCCGATCGCTCGCTGGTACGCAACCTGCTGGAGCAGGGCGAGGACGTCTATCTGATCGACTGGGGCTATCCGGACGGCGCCGACCGATGGCTCACGCTGGATGACTATCTCAATGGCTATCTCGATCGCTGCGTCGATGCGGTTCGCAAGCGCCATGACTTGGACGCAATCAACCTGCTCGGCATCTGCCAGGGCGGTGCGTTCTCGCTGTGTTACACCGCGATGCATCCGGAGAAAGTGAAGAACCTGATCACCATGGTCACGCCGGTGGATTACCACACGCCGGACAACATGCTCTCGCACTGGGTGCAGAACCTAGACGTGGACCTGTTCGTCGACACGCTCGGCAACATTCCCGCCGAGCTGATGAACTGGGTCTACCTCACGCTCAAACCGGTACGCCTCAACCAGCAGAAGTACGTGAGCATGGTCGACCTGCTGGACAACCGGAAGGAGATGGAGAATTTCCTGCGCATGGAGCGCTGGATCTTCGATTCTCCCGATCAGGCAGGCGAAGCGTTCCGCGAGTTCATCAAGGATTTCTACCAGGGCAACAAGCTGGTGAAGGGCACACTGATCATCGGAGGCCGGCCTGTCGATCTCGGCATGGTGACCCAGCCAGTGCTCAACATCTTCGCCGAGCAGGACCATCTCGTTCCGCCGGATGCGTCGCGTGCGCTGGGCAAGCACGTGGGCACGACGGACTACACGCAGCTCGCGTTCAAGGGCGGGCACATCGGCATCTATGTGTCCGGCCGCGCGCAGCGTGAGGTACCTCCGGCCATTCACCAGTGGCTGTGTTCCAGGGATTGAGCTTCAACGCAAGGGGAAACCACGTGAACAATGAAAAGCGCCTTACCCGTTCCAACAGCCAGAAGATGATCGCGGGCGTGTGCGGCGGCATCGCCGAATACCTGGGTTGGGATGTCACCATCGTCCGCCTGCTGTGGATCGTCCTGACCCTGGCGGGCGGCTCCGGTATCCTTATCTATCTGATCCTGTGGCTGGTGATGCCGCAGGCCGCCTGAGCCTTCCCGGCCTTTCCTCGCGGCATGCGCGTGCCTTTGGGCGCATGCGTGGCCGTTCCGCCTAGCGATTTTCCCGAATGACCATCGACTACGACCGTTATGACCGTATCCGCGCCGTGCAGTGGCGCGGCGATCACCTTCGCCTGCTCGACCAGCGGTTGCTGCCTCGCGAGGAGCGCTGGATCGATTGTCGCGATGCGGCCGAAGTGACCCAGGCCATCCGTGACCTGGCGGTACGTGGCGCGCCTGCCATCGGCATCGCGGCAGCCTGGGGCGTGGCGCTGGCTGCCCGGCAGGGCGCGCCGCTGGAGCCGGCGTTGGCGCAACTGCGCGCGGCCCGCCCCACGGCCGTCAACCTGATGTGGGCGCTCGACCGCATAAAAGCGCGCATCGCCGCAGGTGCCGACGCCGTCGCGCTGGAGCGGGAAGCCCAGGCGATCCAGGATGAGGATCTTGCCGCCAATCGCCATATGGGCGAACTGGGCGCCGGGTTGATCGCGCCGCATTCGGGCGTGCTCACGCATTGCAACACCGGCTCGTTGGCCACCGCCGGCTTTGGCACGGCGCTGGGCGTCATCCGTGCGGGCGTCAGCGCAGGCTGGATCGATCGCGTCTACGCCGGCGAAACCCGGCCCTGGCAGCAGGGTGCGCGCCTGACCATGTGGGAACTCGTCCGCGACGGTATTCCCGCGCATTTGATCGCCGACTCGGCGGCCTCGCACCTGATGCGCTCCGGCGCGGTGCAGTGGGTGATCGTCGGCGCGGACCGCATCGCCGCGAATGGCGACACCGCCAACAAGATCGGCACGTATCAGTTGGCCATCGCTGCGCGCCACCATGGGGTGAAGTTCATGGTGGTCGCGCCTTCCTCCACGGTCGATATGGCGACCCCATCGGGCGAGGCGATCGAAATCGAGTTGCGAGATCCGGCCGAGCTGCTCGCGGTCGCCGGCCAGCGTACGGTGGTCGAGGGCGCCGAAGCTTGGAATCCAGTGTTCGACGTGACGCCGGCCGAGCTGATCGACGCCATCGTTACCGAGCGCGGCGTCATCGAGCACCCGAACGCGCTCGCCATGCAAGCGATGTTCGGCTCATGAAGCTCGGACGCGAAGCAGGGTTGTTCTTCGTCGGAGGCCTGATCGGCTTCGTCGTGGACGCAGGCGTGGTGCAGAGCCTGGTGTCTTTCGCCAGCTGGAATGCCTACGTCGCTCGTGTGGTTTCCTTCCTGCTGGCGGCCACGGCCACGTGGTGGTGGAACCGCCAATACACCTTCGCCCATCGCGCGAGCGGCCGTCCGTGGCACCTGGAATGGCTGCACTGGATGGGTCTGATGACCGCCGGAGCGCTGATCAACTACGTCACCTATGCCGCCATGCTGGTGAGTTTTCCCTCGCTTCACCGGTGGCCCGCCGTCGCCGTGGCGGCCGGTTCGGTAGTGGCTGCGCTGGTCAATTTTTCGACAGCGCGCGGCGTACTCTTCAAGGGTTCCAAAAGCTCCGCGTAAACCATTGATTTCAATGGTCAAAATACTGTCTTTCGGGCAGTGTTTCTGTTACACTTCATGGGTTCCGTCCGGGCTTGTCGCGCGAGCGCCTGAAGCGCACGCGGTGGGGCCCTTTTTCTTCATCAGGGAAGCCGATTGATGGCAGAACTCGCCAAAGAAGTCATCCGCGTCAATATCGAAGACGAGATGCGCCAGAGCTACCTCGATTACGCCATGAGCGTGATCGTGGGCCGCGCCCTTCCGGACGTGCGCGATGGCCTCAAGCCCGTGCATCGCCGCGTGCTGTTCGCGATGAACGAACTGGGCAATTCCTGGAACAAGGCCTACAAGAAATCGGCCCGCGTGGTCGGTGACGTCATCGGTAAATACCATCCGCACGGCGACGCGTCGGTCTACGACGCCATCGTCCGCATGGCCCAGCCGTTCTCGCTGCGCTACATGCTGGTCGACGGCCAGGGCAACTTCGGCTCGGTGGATGGCGACAACGCGGCGGCCATGCGTTACACCGAGGTGCGCATGGCGCGCCTTACGCACGAGCTGATGGCCGACATCGACAAGGAAACCGTCGACTTCGGCCCCAACTACGACGAGAGCGAAAACGAGCCGCTGGTGCTGCCCACCCGCGTACCGAACCTGCTCGTCAACGGTTCGGCGGGCATCGCCGTCGGCATGGCCACGAACGTGCCGCCGCACAACCTCAACGAGGTGATTGCGGCAACCATCGGCCTGATCGACGATCCGTCGCTGTCGGTCGAAGACCTCATGCAGTACATCCCCGGCCCGGACTTCCCGACCGCGGGCATCATCAACGGCTCCTCCGGCATCATCGAGGCCTACCGCACCGGCCGCGGCCGCATCCTGGTGCGCGCGAAGACCGAGATCGAAACCGAGTCGAACGGTCGCGAGACGATCATCGTCACGGAGCTTCCTTACCAGGTGAACAAGGCCCGCCTGATCGAAAAGATCGCGGAGCTGGTGAAGGAAAAGAAGCTCGAAGGCATCAGCGAGCTGCGCGACGAGTCCGACAAGGACGGCATGCGCGTGGTCATCGAGATCCGTCGCGATGCGATGGCCGATGTGGTGCTCAACAACCTGTTCCAGCAGACGCAGCTGCAGGTCACCTTCGGCATCAACATGGTCGCCTTGATGGACGGCCAGCCGCGGTTGCTGAACCTCAAGGACATCCTCGAGGCCTTCATTCGCCACCGCCGCGAGGTGGTCACCCGCCGCACCATCTTCGAATTGCGCAAGGCGCGCGCCCGCGCTCACATCCTCGAAGGCCTCACGGTCGCGCTCGCCAACATCGACGAGATGATCGAGCTGATCCGCAGCTCCGCTTCGCCGCAGGAAGCGCGCGAACGCATGCTGGCCCGCAAGTGGCAGCCGGGCATGGTCTCGGCCCTGCTGGCCGCGGCCGGCGCCGATGCCTCGCGACCGGAAGACCTCGACCCGCGTGACGGCCTCAAGGCCGACGGTTACCAGCTGTCCGACGTGCAGGCCCAGGAAATCCTGGCCATGCGCCTGCACCGCCTCACCGGCCTGGAGCAGGAAAAGCTTTCCGACGAATATCGCGAGATCCTGGAAACGATCCGCGGCCTGATCGAAATTCTGGAAGATCCGGTCCGCCTGCTCGCGGTCATCCGTTCCGAGCTGGAAGTCATCAAGGAAGAATTCGGCGACGCACGCCGTACCGAAATCCAGCATTCGCAGGAAGACCTGAACGTCCTCGACCTGATCGCTCCGGAAGACGTGGTGGTCACGCTGTCGCATACCGGTTACGTCAAGCGCCAGCCGGCCAGCACCTATCGCGCTCAGCGCCGCGGCGGCAAGGGCCGTTCGGCGTCGGCGCTGAAGGACGAGGATTTCGTCGAACAGCTGTGGGTGGTGAACACCCACGATACGCTGCTCACGTTTACCAGCACGGGCCGGGTCTATTGGCTCAACGTGTACCAGATGCCGGACTCCGGACCGAACGCTCGCGGCAAGCCGATGGTGAATCTGCTGCCCCTGGCGCAAGGCGAGAAGGTGCAGGCCGTGTTGCCTGTGCGCGAGTACAGCGACGATCGCTACGTGTTCTTTGCCACCAAACAGGGCACGGTGAAGAAGACGCCGCTCAATGAATTCGCCTTCCAGCTCCAGAAGGGCAAGATCGCCATCAATCTGGACGAAGGCGATGCGCTGGTCGGCGTGGCGCTGACCGACGGCAACAGCGACGTGCTGCTGTTCGCTTCCAATGGCAAGACGGTGCGCTTCGACGAAGGCGAAGTCCGCTCGATGGGCCGCACCGCTACTGGCGTACGCGGCATGAAGCTCGCCGACGGCGCCGAAGTGGTGTCGATGATCGTGGCTGTTCCGAGCGGTGGCGACGTTCTCACCGCTACCGAGCGCGGTTACGGCAAGCGCACGGAGCTGGACGAATTCCCGAAGAAAGGACGTGGCACCCAGGGTGTCATCGGCATCCAGTGCTCCGAGCGTAACGGCAGCCTGGTGGCGGCAGTGCAAGTGACCGAATCGCACGAACTGATGCTGATCTCCAACCAGGGCACGCTCGTGCGTACCCGCGTGGCCGAGGTTTCGCAGCTGGGCCGCAATACGCAGGGCGTGACCTTGATCCGTCTGCCGGCGGATGAGGCACTGGTCAGCGTCGTGCGCCTGGATGCGGAGGACGAAGCCGATCCCAATGGCGCCGAATCCCTGGAAGCCGATGCTTCCAACGCGGCTACCGATCCGGGAACGGCCGTCGAAACCGGCGAGGGCGAGCCCACTCCCGAGGAGTGAGCGCGCGCTTCGTTTCGATTCGCCACACCTCCGTCGCTTCGCGTCGGAGGTGTGACGTTTTAGAGATACCGTCGACGGCGGCTGCCGATTTCAGTTGTACGTCGTGACGACGACGCGAGTGTTCTTGCCGGCATAGCTGACGAAGTAATCGAGCAGCTCCGGTGGCGTGTCAGCCATGGCCGCCTTCAGCGATTCCTCATGCGTTTCCGCCGCACCGGGCGGCGCCGTTCCGGGCGCGACCGGTCCCCCAGCTTCGGTCGTCGGCACCACGGCTCCCATGAATTCGATACGGCCCTCCTGCACCTGCCGCCCGGCCGCATGTGTGGATGCGATCAGGCCTACGGCAAGTAAAAGAGGCAGCAGCCTCCATTCTGTCCTGCGAACAATCACGGCGTTTCTCCCCTCGCCATAGCGGTGGCGCAGGTGTACGCAGTCGCGTAGGAATATTCAATTAGACGTTTCTTAGTCGGCATTCGCCGATGCGGGTCTTCCCTGGGCGGTCCGATCCAGTGGCGAGAAAGTCACGACCGACAGCGGTGCGGGTAGCTCGTCATGGTGTGTCGTCGCCTTCGCCGAAGGAAGCCAATGCTTCTCCTGCGCGAAATCGCCGATCGACGGGTAGCTGCCGGATTGCCGGAATCTGTCGAGTGCATACGGGATGCCTTCCGCATCCAACGGTGCATTCGCGTCGGCGACATGCATGTGCAGATGGGGGCCGGTGGTTTCGCCGCTGTAACCCAGCCGGCCGATGACGTCGCCGCGATGCACTTGCTGGCCCGGCCTTACGGCGATGCTGCCGGTCTTCAGGTGCTCGTAGAACACGTAACGGCCACTGCCGAGATCGAGACTCACATAGTTGCCGCTGGCGTCTTGCAGGGGCACGCGCGTCGGTTTGCCCGGATCGACTTTGGCCGGTTCGGGCATGCCGTCCATTGCGGCGGCAACCGTGCCGTCGGCGACGGCCAGCACATCCTCGCCATAGCCGAGCCAGTTCGCCGGTTCGGTGGCATCGCCTCGGGTGTAACGGCCTGTCCCGTCCACCTTGATCCAATCGATCGCGAAGCGCCCGGGCACATGCACTGAGCCATTCACCGCATAAAGACTGCGGCGATGCCCCTTTGGCCACGACGCGTCGTAGATGGCGACCCAGTAGCCGCCGCGCAGAGGCGGGGAAAAAACGATCGGCGAGCTCCCCGCATGGAGCGAGAGTTCGCCGCCGCGGATGTCCAGCATGAGCTTCCCGGGTAGATCGACGTCCAGCTCGTGGGTGAGTCGGATATCCGAGAGCGGTTCGTCGGGCAGAGTGAGTTCCACATAGGCGACCGCGTGCGCTCCCGGTGCGATCGTCGATGCGTCATCGTCCCTCTGGGCCCTGCCTGGCTGAAACAGCGCTGCCCGCAGCGCGTCGCCTTCGTATTCGCGTAGCGAGTGGCCGCTCGCCATGTCGATGACGCGCAGCCGCTTCAGTCGTGTCGGGTCGGTCGAGTAGTTATCCAGATGCAGCTCGTAAACGAGTCGCCAGCGGCCATCGACCTTGCTGGGCAGCGGCTGCCACGGTACGTGCAGGTCGAACGACTGGACCGCCGGAGTCCGTTCTGCCTGCGCCGACCACGCATCGGCAGCCAGGAGCATGAGAAGCGCGGTGAAGAGCCTGGCGAACGCCGAAATGGTCTTCATGCCGCCCCCTTTCGATGGTTTCCCACTCTGTAAGCGTGTACGACCGCACGCCAGTGCCTCTGGTAAGGGCAGGGCGAGCCATTGCGGTGACGACGGGCGGTGGCCTCTCATCGCGGCTTCACATGGAAGCCGGCCCCCACCGGTCCTCAGCCGTCGAGGACCGCCAGCATGGCTTCGGCGCTGGACGCCCGGAACTCGCCCGGAGCTTCCAGGCACAACTGGCGCACCACGCCATCTTCCGCATAGAGCGCGAAGCGGCGCGACCGCAGCCCCATGCCGTAGGCGGTGCCGTCCAGCTCCAGGCCCAGCGCGCGCGTGAAGGAGGCATTGCCGTCGGCGAGCATCACCATGCCCGGCGGCACCTGCTGGTCCCGCGCCCAAGCCTGCATCACATAGGCGTCGTTGACGGCCATGCACAGCACATCCACGCCCCGCTGCTGGAACTCGGCGAAATGCTGCACATAGCCCGGCAGATGCTTGTTGGAGCAGGTGGGCGTGAAGGCGCCGGGAACCGCGAACAGCACGACCTTGCGATGCGCGAACAGGGACGCCGATGGCATGGACTGAATCTGGCCATCGACGATCGCCTTGATCTCGAGGTCAGGGATGGACTGGCCGATCTGGATGGTCATGGGGGCGACTCTGAAGGAGGGGTAAGCGTGCGGATGCTAGCGCCTGGGCCGCGGCTTTGTCGTCTTGAATCGTCCTGGACGGCACCTATCTAAGGCGCAGGCGGTGATGGCACCGCAACCTGATTCGAGAGGATAGCCATGTATCTGGGACGCAATCTTTCATGGACCCGGCAGGGTCTGGGCGATGTCCGCCAAGCGATGGACCGCCTGCTTCACCTGGACGAAGCCGGCCAGGCCCGCGAAGCCGCGTGGGCGCCGCGCGTCGATATCAAGGAGGATGACAAGCGCTTTGTCATCCTCGCCGATATTCCGGGCATCGATCCGGCGGCCATCGAGGTGAGCATGGACAAGGGCGTGCTGACCATCAAGGGCGAGCGCAAGCAGGATGACGCCGAAGAGGGCGTCCGCTTCACGCGTCTCGAACGCGCGCACGGTGCCTTCCTGCGCCGCTTCGCGCTGCCGGACACCGCCGATGCCGAAGGCATCACCGCGCACGGCCGTCATGGTGTGCTTGAGGTCTCGATTCCCAAGCGGGCCGTTGCAGCTCCGCGGCGCATTACTATCGAAACCACGCACTGAGTCGTCGACCGGTGTTGCGGCCGCGGCCTGCCACGGACCATGATCCGTGGCGGGCCGTCCGTATTGCTTGAACCAGTGGCCGGGGAGTGGCTCTGTGGAATTCAAAGACTATTACGACATCCTTGGCGTGAAGCCTGACGCCAGCGAGGCCGACATCAAGGCGGCCTACCGCAAGCTCGCCCGCAAATACCATCCTGACAAGAACAAGGAAGCGGGCGCCGAAGAGAAGTTCAAGGCGATCAACGAAGCCAACGAGGTGCTGCGCGACGCCGAGAAGCGCCGTGCCTACGACAACCTGCGTGCCAACGGCTACCGCGGCGGGGAGCAGTTCCGTCCGCCGCCGGGGTGGGGGCAGGGGCAGGGCTTCGATTTCGGCGACATGGGCGGCAACGGAGACTTCAGCGATTTCTTCGAAAGCCTGTTCGGCCGCGCGGCCGGAGGCGGACGGTCGTCACCGCGCGCCACGCGCGGCGGAGATATCCAGGCGCAGGTGCAGATCGAACTGCAGACCGCGTTCGACGGCGGCCGCACGCGCGTGGCGCTGCACGACAACAGCGGCAACGAACGCGTGCTGGAAGTGAAGATTCCTGCGGGCATCCAGCCGGGCCAGGTCATCCGCCTCGCCGGGCAGGGGCACGTCGGCCGCAACGGCGGGCCCAGCGGCGACCTGCTGCTGGAAGTGCAGATCCGCGACGACGCGCGCTTCCGCCTCGAAGGCCGCAACGTCCTGCACATACTGCCGATCGCTCCCTGGGAAGCCGCTCTCGGCGCGACGGTACCGGTACCCACCCTGGCGGGAACCGTGGATTTGCGCATCCCGGCCGGATCGCAATCCGGACGCAAGCTGCGCCTGAAGGGGCGTGGCATGCCGGGGCCGCAACCGGGAGACCAACTGGTGGAATTGTCGATTCGCGTGCCGCATGCCGAATCGGATGCGCAGCGCAAAGCATACGAAGCACTGCGCGAGCAGTTCGACGGGTTCGATCCCCGCCGCTGAGCTGGCGCAACGAAAACGAAAACGGCGCCCACGGGCGCCGTTTTCTGTGTCCGTCGTGAGAAGCGATTAGGCGGGTAGCAACCCCTTCAGCGTCTCGACCAGCTCCTCTTCCTTGATGGGCTTGGTCACGTAGGCCTTCGCGCCCTGGCGCAGGCCCCATACCTTGTCGGTTTCCTGGTCCTTGGTGGTCACCAGGATCACGGGAATGTGCTGGGTTTCCGGATCCTTGCTGATAGTGCGAGTCGCCTGGAAACCGTTGAGGTTCGGCATCACCACGTCCATCAGGATGAGGTCGGGCTTTTCGCGCTTGGCGACTTCCACGCCGGCGGCTCCGTCTTCCGCAGTCAGGGTCTCGTGCCCCAGCTTCTCGACGATGCGCTTGATACCAAGCAACTGCGACGGCGAATCGTCGACGATCAGAATACGTGCCATAAGGTGGGGGTCCCCTTGTTGTTTCTAAGGATTCTAAGCCGCACTAGCGGCTCTTCCAAGTCGGTTCAGGTTGGGCTTTACACTTCCAGCCGCACAACGGTGCGACCCAAGGACTCACCGGCCAGCATGTGCTCGAAGATGCCAGGCAGTTCGTCCAGCGTCACTTCCCGGGTGGCAATGCGATCGAGGTGGCGGGGTTTCCAGTCGCCGGAGAGGCGCTCCCATACGCGATCGCGGATGTCCCGGGCAGTGCCGGCCGAAGCGATGCCAAGCAGACTCACGCCGCGAATGATGAACGGCATCACGGTGCTTTCGAAGCCGATGCCGCCCGCATTGCCGCAAATGGCGACGTTGCCGTAAGGCTCCACCAGCGGCAACAGCCCGGCCAGCATGGCGCCGCCGACATTGTCCAGCGCGCCGCCGAAACGGGCCGAGTCCATCGGCTTGCCGCTGAAGGTCAACGCGTGGCGGTCGATGCATTCGGCGGCGCCCAGGCTGCGCAGGAAATCGAAATGTTCGGCCTTGCCGCTGATTGCGTGTACGTCGTAGCCGGCACGGCTGAAGATGTCGATCGCCAACATGCCCACGCCGCCGGAGGCGCCCGTCACGGCGATCGGGCCTAGTCCCGGCGTCTGGCGGTTGTCTTCCATGCGCAGCAGCGCCAGCGCCGCGGTGAAGCCGGCCGTGCCGATCACCATGCTGTCGCGCAGGCTCAGGCCCGGGGGCAAGGGGATGGTCCAGCGGGCATCCAGGCGCAGGTACTCGCCATAACCGCCGTCCCTCGTCTCGGAAAGGCCGCTGCCCGTGCACAGCACCGCATCGCCTTCCTTGATGGAGAGATCGGTGGAGGCCACCACGACGCCGGCCGCGTCGATGCCGCCGTTGAGCGGATACTGACGGAGAATCTTGCCCTTGCCGGTGCCGGCGAGCGCATCCTTGTAGTTCACTGAGGAATAGGCCGTCTTCACCAGCACTTGGCCTTCGCTCAGCGCACTCGTCCTCATCGTTTCGATGCCGCCGCGATAACCGGAGCCGTCGTTGTGGATGCGAAAGGCACGGAACTCGATATCGCTCATGGCGGGATCTCCGGAGACGCGGGAAAACGGAAGGCTCAGGCTTCGACGCTGCTGCGGTCGATCCACTTGGGCGTGTACTGACCCTGGTAGTGCTCCATCCAGTGGAACAGCTTTTCCATGCTATCGCCGAACCACACGCTGTCACGCTGCTCGGGCCGGACGAAGCGCTCATCCACCATGTGGTCCAGCATGCCGCGCAGCTGACGGTAGTAGCCGCGCATGTCGAGGAAGGCGCAGGGATACTTGTGCAGACCGAGTTGCGCCCAGGTCAGCATCTCGAACATCTCGTCCATGGTGCCAAAGCCGCCGGGCAGGGCGACGAAAGCATCGGACAGTTCGAACATGCGCGTCTTGCGCTGGTGCATGGTTTCCACCACCTGCAGCTCGGTGAGGCCCGTGTGCGCCACCTCGCGTTCCACCAACTGGCGCGGAATCACGCCGATCACCTTGCCGCCGCCGGCCAGCACGGCATCGGCGACCGTGCCCATCAAGCCGACCTTGCCGCCGCCGTAGACCAGCGCGATGCCCCGCCGCGCCATTTCCGCGCCGAAGGCCCGCGCCTGCTCGACATAATCGGGGTGGCCGCCGGGGCTGGAGCCGCAATAGACACAAAGGGCGGTGGGCTGAGGCATGGGATCTCCGGGAAAGCGATTAGGGAACGGCACCGGGTCGCGGGGACGTGAAGGCCGGAAAGGCGCCGTCCAAATGGAGGGCGGCATCGTCACGCGGTCGCGCCACGGCGGCCCGGGGCACTGAAAGCAAACGGCCCGCCCATGTCGCCACGAGCGGGCCGCGCCGTTGTTGCGGCGGGCTCAGTTGCCCTTGTGGATCGCGCGCTTGTCGACCGACAAGGCAGCCTCGTGCACGGCTTCCGACAGCGTCGGATGGGCGTGGACGATGCGGGCCAGGTCTTCCGCGGAGCCCTTGAACTCCATGGTGACCACGCATTCGGCGATCAGCTCGGACACGCCCGGGCCCACCATGTGCACGCCCAGGATCCGGTCGGTCTCGGCGTGGGCGATCATCTTCACCTGGCCGACGGCCTCGTTCATGGCCACAGCACGGCCGATGGCGGCGAACGGGAAGGTGCCGACCTTGTACGGCACGCCTTCTTCCTTGAGCTGCTTCTCGGTCTTGCCGACCCAGGCGATTTCCGGCTCGGTGTAGATCACCCACGGCATGGTGTCGTAGCCCACGTGGCCGGCCTTGCCGGCGATCCATTCGGCCACCGCGATGCCTTCCTCGAAGCCCTTGTGCGCCAGCATCGGGCCGCGCACTGCGTCGCCGACCGCCCACACGCCGTCTACGCCGGTGTGGCAATGCTCGTCGACCACGATGCGGCCGCGCTCGTCCAGCTTCACGCCGCAGTCGTCCGACAGCAGGCCGTCGGTGTAGGCGCGGCGGCCCACGGCCACCAGCAGCTTGTCGACGACCAGGTCGTGCGCGCCGTCCTTGTCCTCGTAAGTGAGGTGGACTTCGTCGCCCTTCACCTCGGCCTTGGCCAGCTTGGCGCCTAGCTTGATCGTGAGGCCCTGCTTGGCGAATTCCTTCAGCGCGATCTTGGCGATGTCCGCGTCGGCGGCGCCCAGGAAGTCCGGCAGCGCCTCGATGATGGTCACTTCCGAACCCAGGCGGCGCCACACGCTGCCCAGTTCCAGGCCGATCACGCCGGCGCCGATCACGCCCAGGCGCTTGGGCACGTCGGTGATGTCCAGCGCGCCAGCGTTGTCGATGATGCGCTTGCCGTCGAACTTGGCGAACGGCAGCTCGATCGGCACCGAGCCGGAAGCCAGGATCACGTTGGTGGCGCTGATGGTCTGCTTGGAGCCGTCGTTGCCGGTGATCTCTACCTCGTTGCCCTTCAGCAGCTTGCCCTTGCCGAAGTAGCTGGTGATCTTGTTGGCCTTGAACAGCTGCGCCACGCCGCCGGTGAACTGCTTGACGATCTTGTCCTTGCGGCCGATGAAGGCGCCCAGGTCGACCTTGGCGTTCTCCACGGTGATGCCATGCACCGGCAGGTTGTGCGCGATGTTGTAGAACTGCTTGGACGAGTCGAGCAGCGCCTTGGACGGGATGCAGCCCACGTTGAGGCAGGTGCCGCCGAGCGCCTGCTTGCCGTCCTTGCCGGCGAAGGCGTCGATGCACGCGGTCTTCAGGCCCAGCTGCGCGGCGCGGATGGCCGCGTGGTAACCGGCGGGGCCGCCGCCGATGACGATGACGTCGAATTTGTCGCTCATGGTGGTTCCTTGCTGCGTGACGCCGCTAGGCGGCCGTCAGGGTGAAGCGGGGGAGGAATGCGGCAGGCGCGGAAGTCGTTCCGCCGCCTGCCGCCCGAGCTTCGTCGCTCAGAGGCCCAGCAGCATGCGCTGCGGGTTCTCGAGCTGGTTCTTGATGTCGACCAGGAACAGCACCGCGTCCTTGCCGTCGATGATGCGGTGGTCGTAGCTCAGCGCCAGGTACATCATCGGCGCGGCGATCACCTGGCCGTTCTCGACGATCGCACGTTCCTTGATGGTGTGCATGCCCAGGATCGCGCTCTGCGGCGGGTTCACGATCGGCGTCGACAGCAGCGAACCGAAGGTGCCGCCGTTAGTGATGGTGAAGGTGCCGCCCTGCAGGTCGTCCAGGCCCAGCTTGCCGTCGCGCGCCTTCTTGGCGTAATCGAGGATGCCCTTCTCGACGTCGGCGAAGCTCATGTCCTGCACGTTGCGCAGCACCGGCGTCACCAGGCCCTTGTCGGTGGACACGGCGATGGAGATGTCCTGGTAGCCGTGATAGACGATGTCGTTGCCGTCGACCGAGGCATTGATGACCGGGTGGCGCTTCAGCGCCTCCGTGGCGGCCTTCACGAAGAAGCTCATGAAGCCCAGCTTCACGCCGTTGGCCTTCTCGAACTGCTCGCCCAGCGTCTTGCGCAGCTTCACGACCTCGGCCAGGTTCACTTCGTTGAACGAAGTGAGCATGGCGATGGAGTTCTTCGACTGCATCAGGCGCTCGGCGATGCGGGCGCGGATACGGGTCATCGGCACGCGCTCTTCCGGACGCGCACCGGGCGTCGGCTTGACCGACGGCGCGGCGGCGGCCGGCGCAGGGGCGCCGCCCTTGGCGTAGTTGACCAGGTCTTCCTTGGTCACGCGGCCATCGCGGCCGGTGCCGGCGACCTTGGACGGATCGATGTGTTCTTCGGTCGCCACGCGGCGGCCGGCCGGCGACAGCTCGTCGGCGCCGGCGGCGGCCTTCGGCGCGGCGGGAGCGGCAGCCGGAGCGGGCGCGGCGGCGGCGGGTGCCGGGGCGGCGGCGACCGCGCCTTCCTCGATCACCGCGATCACCTGCTGGCTGGTCACGGTATCACCGGAGTTGAACTTCAGCTCCTTGATCACGCCATCGACCGGGGCGGGCACTTCCAGCACCACCTTGTCGGTTTCGAGGTCGACCAGGTTCTCGTCGCGCTTCACGGCGTCGCCCACCTTCTTGTGCCAGGTGGCGATGGTGGCGTCGGAGACGGACTCGGGCAGAACAGGGACTTTGACTTCGATGGACATGCTTGTCTTACTCCGCGGCGTGGTCGGTGCCGATCGGCGCCACCAGCGCCTGCTCGACGAGTGCCGCCTGTTCGGCGACGTGGGTATTGAGGTGTCCGGCGGCCGGCGCCGGCGAGCGAGCGCGTCCCGCATAGGAGAGGCTCTGCTTGCTGCCGACACAGGCCTGCAGGTGGTGACGGATCTGGAACCAGGCGCCCTGGTTCATCGGCTCTTCCTGGCACCAGATCACTTCCTTGGCGGAAGCGAACTTCTCCAGTTCGGCCATGACTTCGGGGCGCGGGAACGGGTACAGCTGCTCGACGCGCACCAGGGCGACGTCGGTAAGGCCACGCTTCTCGGCGTCCTCCAGCAGGTCGTAGTAGACCTTGCCGGAGCACAGCACCACGCGCTTGACCTTCTTGGCCGGCAGGTCGCGGTGCTCGCCGATCACCAGCTTGAACTCGCCGGTGGCCAGCTCATCTAGCGTGGAGATGGCCAGCTTGTGGCGCAGCAGCGACTTGGGCGTCATCACGATCAGCGGCTTGCGCGTCGGGCGCACCATCTGGCGGCGGATCATGTGGAAGGCCTGAGCCGGCGTGGTGGGCACGCAGACCTGCATGTTGTCCAGCGCGCACAGCTGCAGGAAGCGCTCCAGGCGGGCGGAGGAATGCTCCGGGCCCTGGCCTTCATAGCCGTGCGGCAGGAACAGCGCCAGGCCGCACAGGCGGTTCCACTTCGATTCGCCGGAGCTGATGAACTGGTCGATCACCACCTGCGCGCCGTTGGCGAAGTCGCCGAACTGGCCTTCCCAGATGTGCAGGGTGTACGGGTCGGTGGTGGCGTGGCCGTATTCGAAGGCCATCACCGCTTCTTCGCTGAGCAGCGAGTCGATCACCTCGACGCTGGCGTTGTCGCGCAGCGTGGCCAGCGGCATGAAGGTGTGGCCGTCCTTCTGGTCGTGCAGCACCGCGTGGCGGTGGAAGAACGTGCCGCGGCCCACGTCCTGGCCCACCAGGCGCAGGTTGTAGTTCTGGTCGATCAGGCTGGCGTAGGCCAGGTTCTCGGCGAAGCCCCAGTCGCCCGGCAGCTCGCCCGCGGCCATCTTGCGGCGGTCGTCGTAGATCTTGGCCACGCGCGACTGCAGCGTGATGTCCTTGGGCATCTCCAGGATCTTGTTGGCCAGCTCCACCAGCTTGGCCTTCGGCACGCCGGTGTCGGCCTGCGTGGACAGCTTGCCGCCGATGAACTGGTTCCAGTCCACCTCGATGTCCTTCACCAGCGCGCTGGTCAGCTCGGTCATCGGGTTGCCGGCTTCCAGGCGCGAACGGTAATCGTCGACCAGCTTCTGGCCATCGCCCTCGGCGATCACGCCCTCCTTGACCAGTTGCTGCGCGTAGAGGTCGCGCGTGGTCGGGCGGGCACGGATCACCTGGTACATCACCGGCTGCGTCGCGGCCGGCTCGTCGGCCTCGTTATGGCCGTGGCGGCGATAGCAGACCAGGTCGATCACCACGTCCTTGCGGAACTGCTTGCGGAAGTCGTAGACCAGGCGGGTGGCCTGGATCACGGCTTCCGGGTCGTCGCCGTTCACGTGCAGCACCGGCGCGTTGACCATCTTGGCCAGGTCGGTGCAGTACAGCGTGGAGCGGGCGTCCTGCGGATTGGAGGTAGTGAAGCCCACCTGGTTGTTCACCACGATGTGCAGGGTGCCGCCGATCTTGAAGCCGCGGGCCTGCGACATGTTGAGCAGCTCCATGTTCACGCCCTGGCCCGCGAAGGCGGCGTCGCCGTGGATGAGCACGGCCATGGACTGCAGGCGCTCGGTGTCGCGACGGCGGATCTGGCGCGAATGCACGGAGCCGGCCACCACCGGATTGACGATCTCCAGGTGCGACGGGTTGAACGCCAGCGCCACATGCACGCCGCCGTTGGGCGTCTTGACGTCGGCCGAAAAGCCCATGTGGTACTTCACGTCGCCCGAGTGCGCCGGGTCGTCCGGATGCTCGAACTTGCCTTCGAACTCGTTGAACAAGGTCTTCGGCGGCTTGCCGAGGATGTTCACCAGCACGTTGAGGCGGCCGCGGTGGGCCATGCCGATCACGACTTCCTTGATGCCGTTGTCGCCGGCGGTGCGGACCACGTCGTCGACCATCGGGATCAGGCTGTCGCCGCCTTCCAGCGAGAAGCGCTTCTGGCCGACGTACTTGGTGTGCAGGTAGCGCTCCAGGCCCTCGGCGGCGGTCAGCTCGGCCAGCAGGCGCTGCTTGCCCGCCTTGTCCAGCCCGGCGTTGCCGGCGGCCTTCTCCAGGCGCGTGTAGATCCAGTTGCGCTGTTCATGATTGCTGATGTGCATGAACTCGGCGCCGATCGTGCCGGTGTACACCTTCTTGAGGCGCGCCAGCAGATCGCGGAGCTTCATGCGCTGGCCGCCACCGGCGAAGTTGCCGCAGTCGAACTCGGTGTCGAGGTCGGCGTCGCTCAGGCCGTGGAAGGCCAGGCCGAGATCGGGGGCGGGCAGCTTCTCGGCCAGGCCGAGCGGGTCGAGATCGGCCGCCAGGTGTCCGCGCGAGCGGTAGGCGGTGAGGATGCGCAGCACGGCAGCCTGCTTGCGCGCGTGCTCGTCGTCCATCGGGACCGCGGTAGCGACGGCACGCTGCTTTTGAGCGGCCTCGATACGCGCAATGGCCGCGGAGTGGGGAACGTCCCCGGACTCGCGGCCTTTGAAGGTCTCGAAATATTTGTTCCATTCGGCGGGTACCGACGAAGCGTCGGCCAGCCAGGACTCATACATCTGCTCGACATAATCGGCATTGCCGCCGGCGAGTTGGGACGAATCGAAGAACTCGCGAATCAGATTTGTGCTCACGTCACCACCGGTGAGGGAAGGTAGGCCTGCGGCCATCCGTCGACCTGGCGGATGGCGGGGAAAAATCCTGTTAATTATAGCCCCGGGGTGCTGCACAGCGGCAACCCGGCAAACGGTGCCGAACTGGGGGCGATGGACGCGGTTTCGAGGGCCTCAGGTACCGACCATCGTCGTAGGCATGTGTTTTTCGACGGCTTTCGCTCCCGGGACTTGTCGGCAAAGCCGACGCGCCGCGAGCCGGTTGGCATTCAGCCGGCGCGTCACAGATCGAGCGGCTGCAGGACCGTGGCGCGCGACGCGCGCTCCCAGACTTCGTTGAAGTGCTGCAGCAGGGGCGCCTGGCCGGCGCGGTCCGCCAGGGCGGCACGGCCTTTGGGCCGGTCCGCCTCGGGCAGGAACAGGTAGCCGCCCGCATCGGTCAGCAGATATGCCGAGCCGTACGCCAGGTCCATCTCATCCGTGGGTTCGCGGACCAGCACGGTACTGGGCAGCCGTTGGGCCAGCGCCACCAGCCGGTGGCCGGCGCGCAGCGCGGCGCCGGCATCGTGCAACAGGATGCGGATCTCGGCGCCACGGCCCGAGGTGGCAATGCGGCGCA
>JBCNOA010000219.1:0-7779 GCA_039594095.1 Dyella sp. | reverse complement strand
CGATCGTCGACCCGGCCAGCGGTTCGCAGCCGTTGCGCTCGCGCGACGAGACTCTGGCCCTGGCGGTGAACGGCGAGATCTACAACCACCGCGAGCTGCGTGCAGTCAGCGGTTACGACTTCACGACCGGCTCGGACTGCGAGGTGATCAACGCGCTCTACCGCGATTTAGGTGCCGACGAATTCATCGCCCGTGGCGTGAAGCAGCTCAACGGCATCTTTGCCTTCGCCCTGTGGGACGCCGCCGCACAGCGCTATCTGATCGCACGCGATCCCATCGGCGTCTGTCCGCTGTACTGGGGCCACGATGCGGAAGGCCGGCTGTGCGTGGCGTCGGAGATGAAGGCGCTGGTCGGCGTCTGCGCGGATGTCTCCGCCTTTCCGCCGGGACACATCTACGACAGCGCCACCGGCGAGGTCACGCGCTACTACCGCAAGACCTGGCGTTCATACGAAGTCACCCATGGGCAGAAGCTCGAGCCGTCGGAACTGCGGGAGGCCTTCGAACAGGCCGTGCATCGCCAGCTGATGACCGACGTGCCGTACGGCGTGCTGCTGTCGGGCGGCCTGGATTCCTCGCTGGTCGCCGCGTGTGCGGCGCGCTTCGCGCGCGAGCGCATCGAGGACGACGATCGCAGCGAAGCCTGGTGGCCGCGCCTGCATTCGTTCGCGATCGGCCTGGAGGGTTCGCCGGACCTCGCGGCAGCGCAGGTCGCCGCCGACGCGCTCGGCACCGTGCATCACGGCTTCGTCTACACCTTCTGGGAAGGTCTGGACGCCTTGCCGGAGGTGATCCGCCACATCGAGACCTACGACGTGACCACCATCCGGGCGTCCACGCCGATGTTCCTGCTGGCCCGCCGCATCAAGGCCATGGGTGTGAAGATGGTGCTTTCCGGCGAGGGTTCGGACGAAATCTTCGGCGGCTACTTGTACTTCCACAAGGCACCTTCGCCGGAGGCTTTCCACGAGGAAACCGTACGCAAGCTCGACGCACTGCACAGCTTCGACTGCCTGCGCGCCAACAAGGCGATGATGGCCTGGGGTGTGGAGGCGCGCGTGCCGTTCCTGGACCTGGAGTTCCTCGACGTAGCGATGGGCATGGATGCCAGGCACAAGATGGCCGGCCATGGACGCATCGAGAAGGGCATTCTGCGCGAAGCGTTCCAGGGCGCGCTGCCGGACTCCATCCTGTGGCGGCAGAAGGAACAGTTCAGCGATGGCGTCGGCTACGGCTGGATCGACGGTTTGAAAGCGCACGCCGAACAGGCGGTCAGCGATCGCGAGTTCGCCGCGGCATCCACGCGCTTCCCGCACAACCCTCCGGCCACGAAGGAGGCTTATCTCTACCGCCGCATCTTCGAGCAGCATTTCCCCGGGGAGGCTTGCGCGACGACCGTGCCCGGCGGCAAGTCGATCGCCTGCTCTTCGCCCGCGGCGCTGGCATGGGATCCGTCCTTCGCCGCGGCAGCCGATCCTTCGGGCCGTGCGGTGCGCGGCGTGCACCAGCAGGCATTGGCCTAAGGGATGGCGGGGCGGCATCCATCGCGATGTCCGCCCCCGTGGCGTTAAGCGGGGTCCAACCGGTACACGCGGCCCTGTCGCCCATCCACACGCACGCGCTCGCCGTCGCGCAGCAGTTGCATGGCGTGTCGAACGCTCATCACCGCGGGCAGACCCAGCTCGCGGGCGGTGACGGCACCGTGCGAGAGCGGGCCGCCGCTTTCGGTGATCACGCCGGCGGCCTGGTAGAACAGCGCGGTCCAGGCCGGATTGGTGGTGCGCGCCACCAGGATCGCCTGGCGCGGAAAGCGCGCGAAATCTTCCGGACCGTGCACCAGGAACACTTCTCCTTCGACCACGCCGGGACTGCCGCCCAGGCCTTGCAGCGTGTCGCCGTCAGCCTCGGGCACGATCTCGTGTTCGCCATGGACCCACTCCGGCGTGCGCTGGCGAGCGGCTTCGTAGCCGGCCTTGTGCAGCGCTGCCAGCGCGGGCAGGGCGGCGAGGTCGCCCGAACGCAGCGCCGCGTCCAGCGGTTCGAACGGCACGAAGAAGATGTCCATCGGCTCGACGAGCGCGCCGGCCGCGACCAGCCGTTCGCCGATCGCGCGAAGGCCGCGGCGGAACGGCAGGGTGAGACGGGTGGTCTGGTAGTGCTCCAGATCGTCGAGCGCGGTGTAGACGCGCGCGAGGCGGATCACCTCGTGCACCAGATAGCGCAGTTCTTCCGGCGCGGCCGCGAGCACCTGGTGCTCCATGTCCGTCTGCGCCGCCTTCTGGCGCCGCTCGGTGCTGGCGCGGTCCTCGTCCGGCCGCTCGCACAGCAGTTTGATCTGGTCCAGCACCGTCTGCGGCGCCTCGGCCCAGGTCGGGCGATAGGCGTCGAAATCCAATTCGCGATGGCCGTGGCGTTGCAGCAGCGCATCGAACGCCGCCTTGAACGTCGGATGGGCCGCCAGCTCGGCGACCAGATCGTGGCCATCCAGGCGGGCCATCTTCTCGCGCAGGGCCGGCTCGCCTCGCGCCTGGCGCGACAGCGCCCAGAGTTCGGCGTTGACCTGGCCGGTCTTGGTGTCGGTCACCGCCAGCAGGCGGTCGAACACCTGCTGCGCCTGCTCGGGAGGCAGGGCCAGTTTCAGCATGTGCAGCAGCGCGGCGTACAGCGTGCGCTGGGTCAGCGAGATGGCGATGTTCGGCAGGAAGTAGCGTGACCCCAGCGCGTTGATGCGCAGCACGTAGTCCCACAGTTCGGTCAGCGGGCGTCCCTCCAACTGCTCGCGCATCAGAGCGCCGATCTCGATGAGATAGGTGTCCAGGTCGCGCATCCAGGTGACCGGCAGTTCCTGCACCCAGGCGTACTGGCGGGCGATCTCGGGCAGGGCGGCGCGCAGGCTGTCCACATCCTTCAGGAAGCGCAGCGGCGTGCGCCCGCTGTAGAGCGCCACGGCGTTCTGGTTGCCATAGATGTGGTAGTCCCGCATGGCAAACCACTTGTCTCCGAACGGCGGCAGGCCCATCAGCCTGAAGCTGTGGTTGAGAGACGCATGGAAGCCGGCTTCGCAGAGGTCCCAGGTCAGCGGTGTCACCGCGTTGGGGAAGCGCTCGGCGGATTCGTCGCGCGTCCACCGGGCGGGTATGCGCGTGACGGGGCGCGACTGCAGCAGAAAGAGCGTGCCGTCCTGCCAGGCCCATTCGATGTCCTGCGGAAAGCTGAAGTGCGCCTCCGCCGCCAACGCGAGCTGGGCGACGGCGTGGCGCTGCGCCTCGTCCAGTGACGGCCGCGTGCGCTGCGCTGCGGGCAGATCGACTCGGCGCGTGCCTTGCGTGTCATCCGCGACCAAGGCGTGCGGCTTGTCGGCCACCACGGCATCGGTCTGCGCCAGCCCCTCGCGCAGGAGGCGGAATTCGTCCACGGGCGATTCGCCGCCCACTACGGTTTCGCCAAGGCCGAACGCGGCATTGATCAGCACCTGCCCCAGATCGCCGCGCACCGGGTCGATCGAAAAGGCCACGCCGGCCGCTTCCTCGGCGCCGACCCGTACCATCCGCTGCACGACCACCGCCATGGTGGCGTCCAGATGGTCCAGGCCCAGGCGCTCGCGGTACGGCAGCACGTGCGCGTTCCACAGCGAGGCATAGCATCGGCGCGTCGCCTCCAGCACCGCGTCGATACCGCGCACGCCCAGGAAAGTGTCGTGCTGGCCGGCGAAGGCGGCGCCTGGAAGATCTTCCATGGTGCCGGAGGAGCGCACGGCGACCGGCGTATCTCCCAGGCCCGCCTCGACCAGCGCCACGGCCAGCGCGTCGCGCACGTCGGCCGGCCAATCCTGGGCGAGCAGGAGAGCGCGGATACGCTCGCTCTTGCCGCTGTGATCGAGCGCCGCGTCGGCGAGCGTGTCGCTTATCCGTCCGCGCAGCGGCTCTACGAAGGCCCGGTAGGTTGCTGCGTCGATCACGGCGCCGGGCGGCACCGGCAGGTGCTGGGCGGCACGCGCCAGGCTGGCGCCCTTGCCGCCGCTGCGCGCGGAGTCCATGGCGATGGGGTCGGTCAGGGCGAGCACGCGGCTCATAGGGAGCGCTCCTTGCGATAGCGTTGGACGAATGCCAGCACCGCCGCCGCCAGGGCGAGGCCCCAGAGCAGGTCGATGCCGTAGTGATAGCGGAGGTACACCGTGGCGAGCACCAGCGCGGCGACCACAGGAGCCAGCAGCGCAGCGACGCGGCGGTAGCCGCCCAGGGCGAAAAACCCCAGCACGTAGACACCGATGCCGGCGTGCAGGCTGGGGAAGACATCCATGCCGGTGATGCCGTTCTTGACGATGCCGGCGAGGAACGCGGTGATCGCACCGCCTCGGACCGGATAGGGAAACACGCCGGGGAATGCCAGATAGGGCCCGCCCGCGGGGACCAGCACGTAGCCGACGAAGCCGATCAGGTACATGGCTGTCAGCCCGGTGAAGAATGCGCGCGCCTCGGGCTCTCGGCGCCGGATGCTGAAGACGATCGCCGGCAGCAGCACCACGAAATAGAAGAGGAAATAACCGGCGCTGAGCAGCTCGGACAGCCAAGGCCGCTCCCATCCCAGCAGATGTTCCGGCAGGCTGGCTCCACCCCACAGCCAGCGATCCAGGCGCAGCAGCGTGTCGTCAGCGGTATGGCCGATCCATACCTCGCGGATGGCCTTGAACAGCGGAAATACCAGCCAGCAGGCTGCGAATTGCAGCGTGCCGCGCCACGGCCGCCAGGCACTGTCCGGAGCGGAGGCCGTGGCCCGCGCCAGCAGCAGCCAGGCGGCCGCTCCGATGAAGCTGGCGATATGCAGCGCCGGATCGTCCATTCGCCAGGCGGCCACCGCGCCGGCCAGCAGCACCAGCAACAACTCCACGGTGAATGCGATCCCGATCGCCCGGGCCCATCGTTCCATCGGCATGCGTCGGTTTCCTTTCAATCGAGCGAGCGGGGCCAGCGCCACCAGCCCAAAGCGGCGAGTGCCCAGGCGGCAGCCATCGGCAATGGGTGCCAGAGCGTGAGCGCCATCAATAAGGGCAACCACAGCCATGCCGCGGCGAAGCCGCCGGCCATGCGGAAGAAGGTCACGGTGTTGAGCGCGTCGGCTCTCGTCCCCGCCGCATGGCCGGCCAGGAGCACGGGCGCGAACAGAGCGGCGAAGCAGGCTGCGAAGAGGTAATCCCACGGCCATGCACGCCGTGGCCGTGACGACGCCGGGGCGGAAAGCGCGCGCCCTTGCCTCGAAGCTCGCTGGGCATCGACGAAAGCGCCGGCGTAGCTGCCGCCGGCACGCGCAACGGCCAGCGCGTGGCCTTGTGCCGTGGCGAACGCTTCCCGCGATGGCGCGTCGACCGAGACCGCGTCCAGGGCGGCGCCGATCGCTTCGTGCACGCGGTTCTCCCAGGCGCGGCGCGCTTCACCGGGATCCTGGGCAGGGAGCGCCACGGGGGCTCCGAGCAGCAATTCGGCGCGTGAGCGGAAGCGGTCCGGCTGCGCGTAATGCATGCCCACGGGGATCACCTGCACGTTCGTTCCCTGCGCCAGCAGGGTGCAGGCCATGCGTGCCGCGCCGCGGTGATAAGGCAATGGCCGCCAGCCCCACTCGCTGCTGCCTTCGGGAAACACCACCAGATCGCCGCCCGCGCTCAGGTGCGCGCAGCCGGCCTCGACCGGATCACCGAAGGCATCGCGGCGTATGCCGTAGCGCTCCCGGTCCTTATCGCGCACCACCGGGATGCCGGCGAACAGCAGGCGCAGCAGGGGATGGCGAAGCAACTGGACGGCGACCAGGAACTGCGCGCGCGGAAACGCGCTCAGCAGCAGATAGCCGTCGATGGCGCCGTTGCGATGGCTGCTGACGATCAGCCGGGGGGCGGCCGTCCCGCCCGCAGACGGTCGCGCACCGCTCGAGCCTACGCGGCCGAAATAGGCGCTGCGCAACAGCCAGGCGATGAAGCGGTAGTAGCGAGGCAGGGGGTGCCCGATGGGAGAAGCTGCCGACGTCCTTGTGCCAGCCATGGCAATCCGTATAGCCAGGTCGGCGCGGATGATGCCCGTTCGCGCACCGTCCGGCGTAAAAAATTTGCTGGCGCCGACGTGCCCCACGCCCCGCCTCTCGTGCCGCCGGGGCCGGCCCTGCTATCCTAACCGGCCAACTTTCAAGCCTCATTCCATCCATGATCGAAACCAATCCGATCCTTGCGAAGATCGCGGACCTCAAGGGCCGCGTCGAGTCGCTTAGGGGGTATCTTTGACTACGCCACCAAGCGTGAGCGTCTCGAAGAAGTAAGCCGCGAGCTGGAAAGCCCCAATGTCTGGGACGATCCGCCGCGTGCGCAGGAGCTGGGCCGCGAGCGCGCCCGCCTGGACACCATCGTCAGCGGCATCGATTCGCTGACTGCCGGCCTCGGCGATTCGGCCGACCTGCTCGAGATGGCTGTCGCCGACAACGACGAAGCCACCGTCCAATCCATCGTCGCCGACCTCGACAAGCTCGAGGCGCAGGTGAGCAAGCTGGAATTCCAGCGCATGTTCTCCGGCAAGATGGACGCCACCAACGCCTTCGTGGACATCCAGGCCGGCGCCGGCGGCACCGAGGCGCAGGACTGGGCCGAGATGCTGTTGCGCATGTACCTGCGCTGGTGCGAATCGCGCGGCTGGAAGACGGAACTTCTGGAAGCCAGCGGTGGCGACGTGGCCGGCATCAAGTCCGCCACCTTCCGCGTGGAAGGCGATTACGCCTACGGCTGGCTGAAGACCGAGATCGGCGTGCATCGCCTGGTGCGCAAGAGTCCGTTCGATTCGGACAACCGCCGCCACACCAGCTTCACTTCGGTGTTCGTGTCGCCGGAAGTCGATGACGATATCGACATCGAGATCAATCCGGCGGACCTGAAGACCGACGTCTATCGGTCGTCCGGCGCCGGCGGACAGCACGTGAACAAGACCGAATCGGCCGTGCGTATCACCCACGTGCCCTCGGGCGTGGTGGTGGCCTGCCAGACCGAGCGAAGCCAGCATGCCAACCGCGACCGCGCGATGAAGATGCTGAAGGCGAAGCTGTACGAGATCGAGCTGCAGAAGCGCAATGCCGAGAAGGACGCGCTGGAAGCGACCAAGTCCGACATCGGCTGGGGCAGCCAGATCCGCAACTACGTGCTGGACCAGAGCCGCATCAAGGACCTGCGCACCGGTGTCGAGCGTTCGGATACGCAGAAAGTGCTGGACGGCGATCTGGACGAATTCGTCGAGGCCAGCCTGAAGGCCGGCCTGGATGCTGGAGCCAAGCGCGTCGACGCGTAAGGGCTCGGCAACCACCAGTGCAACCGATGCAGCAGCCGATGTCCCAGACCCACGAGGAGGCGATCGCATGAACCGCAGCAAGACCTTCCGGATACTTATCGCCGGCGTGGCGTTGGCCGTATGCGCCGGTGCCGCGCATGCCCAGGAAAGCACGGGGCAGGGCATCAAGCAGGACGCCAAGTCGGCCGGCCATGCCGTCGGCGAAGCGGGTCGCGACGTCGGCCATGCGACCAGGGATGCGGCCGTCGACGTCGGGCACGGCGCCAGGGATGCCGGCGTCAAAGTAGGGCACGGCGCCAGGGATGTGGGCGTCAAGGTCGGGCATGGTGCGAGGGACGCCGGTGTGGCGATCGGCCACGGGGCGAGGGATGCCGGCGTGAAGGTCGGCCACGGTGCCAAGGAAGTGGGCCAGTCGATCGGGCATGGCGCCCGCGAAGGCTGGGACGCGACCAAGGACGCGACCAAG
>JBCNOA010000218.1:0-7816 GCA_039594095.1 Dyella sp. | reverse complement strand
GCCAAGGTTTCTCCATGCCCGACCTGCAAAGCTCGGCCGTGGACGATCGTACCGACTGGTATGCGCAGCGCCCGGACGCCTTCCGGCGCATGGTGGACCGCTCCAACCGGTACCTGTATCACATCGTCGAAGAGCTGGAGCGGCGCAATATGCCCACCGAGCTCGCCCTGCTGCCGTTTGTGGAAAGTGCGTTCAACCCGCAGGCTGTATCGAGCGCCAAGGCTGCGGGAATGTGGCAGTTCATCCCGAGCACCGGCAAGACCTACAACCTCAAGCAGAACGTCTTCCAGGATGAGCGCCGCGATGTGCTTGCCTCGACCGATGCCGCGCTGGACTATCTATCCAAGCTGCACGACCAGTTTGGCGACTGGCAACTCGCGCTCGCCGCTTACAACTGGGGCGAAGGTGCGGTGGCGCGGGCGATTGCGCGCAACCAGGCAGCCGGGCTGTCGACCGATTACGTCAACCTGAACATGCCCGCCGAGACGCGCATGTACGTGCCCAAGCTCCAGGCGGTGAAGAACATCATCGCCAACCCGGAGCGCTACGGCGTCACTCTGCCCGAGATACCGAACCATCCGTACTTCGTCACCGTCACGACTTCACGCGATATTGATGTGACGCTGGCCGCCAAGCTGGCCAATTTGCCGATGGATGAGTTCAAGGCGCTCAACCCATCGTTCAACCGGCCGGTGATCCTGGGCGCGTCCAACCCGCAGATCCTGCTGCCCTACGACAACGCCGAAACGTTCCAGTACAACCTGAATACGTATCATGGCGGTCTTTCGAGCTGGACGGCCGTAACGGTCGGCAACCGCGAGCGTGTGGAAGCGTTGGCGGCGCGGCTGAAGGTTGATCCCGACACCATTCGCGAGATCAACCGCATTCCGAAGGGCATGCGTTTGAAGGCTGGCTCCACCGTGGTCGTGCCGCGTGCCGATGGCGCCCAGGAAAACGCACCCGACATCAGCCCCGAATTGGCTGAGAACGCTACCATGGCGGTCGAACCCGACATGCCGGATCTCAGAAAGGTGGTCGTGCGTGCTGGCAAGCGCGACACGATTGCGGGTTTGTCGCGACGCTACGGCGTGTCCGTCGCCCAGATTCGTGCGTGGAACCAACTCCCCGGCGATGCCATCCCCAAGGGGCATAGCGTCGTGCTGATGCTGCCGCAAGCGCGCGGTGGCAGTCGTGGCGGGCATGTGCGCGTGATGCGCGTGTCGGCCAAGACGGCGCGCTCCACTGCCGCGACTACGCGCGTGCCGACTGCCAAGGTGGCCGGCAAGCCGGTGGTCAAGGCCAAACCGGTGGCAAGCTCATCGAGTTCGGCCAAGCGCAAGAAGCGCTGAGGCTGGCAAGAGAAACGGCGTCCTGCGGGGCGCCGTTTTGTTTTGGGGCGGCGGTAAGACCTGCGTAAGTTGGCGACCGCAAAGTAGGTGTATCCAAGCACAATCAAGATCGAGCCATCGCACACGATGGCCAGGAGACAACGTCATGCCCATGTCCGCCGCGTATCGCGCGCTGTATCAGCGCTCCATTGACGACCCCGCAGGCTTTTGGGGCGAACAGGCTCAGCGCATTGAGTGGCAAACGCCGTATTCGGCAGTCCTCGACGATTCGCGCTTGCCGTTCGCCAAGTGGTTCGTGGGCGGTCGCACCAACCTTTGCCACAACGCCGTCGACCGGCATCTCGCCACGCGCGGCGAGCAAGCAGCGCTGGTGTACGTCTCCACTGAGACCGGCCTGGAGACCACGTACACATATCGCCAGCTCCATCGCGAGGTCAACCGCATGGCAGCGAGCCTGCAGGCGCTGGGCGTCAAACGCGGCGATCGCGTGCTGATTTATCTGCCGATGATTCCTGAAGCCGCGTTTGCCATGCTGGCCTGTGCGCGCATCGGTGCGATCCATTCGGTGGTGTTCGGCGGTTTCGCATCCAACAGCCTCGCCACGCGCATTGACGACGCTACGCCGCGTGTGATCGTCAGTGCGGATGCGGGCTCGCGCGCAGGCAAGGTAGTCGAATACAAGCCGTTGCTGGACACCGCGATTGACTTGGCGGCGCACAAGCCTGAACGCGTGTTGCTCGTCGATCGCAAACTGGCGCCCATGCAGCACAACCCGCGCGATGTTGATTACGCAACGCTTGCGGCAGAGCATGCGAATGCCGATGTGCCGTGCGAATGGATGGAGTCGAGCGAGCCCTCGTACATCCTCTACACCTCGGGTACGACCGGCAAACCGAAGGGCGTGCAGCGCGACACCGGCGGCTATGCGGTGGCACTGGCTGCGTCGATGCCGCTCATTTTCGGTGCGCAGCCCGGCGACACGATGTTCACTGCGTCGGATGTCGGCTGGGTGGTCGGGCACAGCTACATCGTCTATGCGCCGCTGCTCGCGGGCCTCACGACGGTCATGTACGAAGGCACGCCCATCCGCCCCGACGGCGCGGTCTGGTGGCGCATCGTCGAGCAATACCGGGTGAATGTGATGTTCACGGCCCCCACCGCCATTCGCGTGCTCAAGAAGCAGGATCCGGCGCTGCTACAGCGACATGATCTGTCGAGCCTGCGCCGCCTGTTCCTCGCCGGCGAGCCGCTGGACGAGCCCACCGCCAGTTGGATTGGCGAGGCTCTGCACAAGCCCATCGTTGACAACTACTGGCAGACCGAGACCGGCTGGCCGATGTTGGCCATTCCGCAAGGGGTCGAGCCTTCCGAGCAAAAGCTCGGCTCGCCGGGCTTCCCCGTCTACGGCTACAAGCTCGACATCCTGGATGAGGCCACGGGCGAGCCGTGCGCCCCAGGCGAGAAGGGGCTCCTCGCCGTTGCCGCGCCCCTGCCGCCAGGCTGCATGACCACCGTCTGGGGCGACGACGCCCGCTTCCTGCAGACATACTGGTCGGCGTTTCCCGGTCGGCACATCTATTCGAGCTTCGACTGGGGTGTGCGTGATGAGGAGGGCTACGTGACCATCCTCGGCCGCACCGACGATGTGATCAACGTTGCAGGCCACCGCCTCGGCACCCGCGAGATCGAAGAGAGCCTGTCGTCACATCCGGCCATCGCCGAGGTGGCGGTGGTGGGCGTAGCAGATCAACTCAAAGGGCAGGTGGCGATGGGGTTTGCCATCGTGCGTGACGCCTCGCGCATTTCTGAGGCGGCGGGGCGTTTGGCCCTGGAAGGCGAACTGATGCGCACGGTCGAGGCGCAACTCGGCGCAGTGGCGCGGCCCTCGCGCGTATTCTTCGTCGGCGCCTTGCCCAAGACGCGCTCCGGAAAACTGCTGCGCCGCGCAATGCAGGCCGTAGCAGAGGGCCGTGATCCGGGTGATCTGACCACCATCGAAGACCCCACGGCACTGGCTCAGGTGCAGGCTGCCATGCGAGGCGAGTAGGGCACTGCAAACGTGACGTTCTCGCCCGCTTGGAGCTGGGCGTCAGGGCATGACGGGAGGGCGCCATGCGGGTGGCGCTCGCCGTTAAGTCCTTCCTTTTATTGAGTTTTTTGCGGTGTCCGGGTATACTTGTTGGGTTTGAGTTCAGAAACCCATCACCCTAGCGCCAACCGCTTCCTACCTCCCGCCTACCGCCCCGTCTGCCTCGTTTCTCGGTGATTTCTGGTGAGTTCTGTCCCAGCCCGACTCGCGACGCGCGAACGGCCCGGATTCCGCACAGCCGGAATTCCGCTTCGGCGACAAGGTGATCAGGTCGGCACAGGGTGAATCCAGCAGGAGCTACCCGTGTTGCCGTCTTTCCCGCCCGCCATCCTCGCGCTTGCAGACGGCACGGTCTTTCGTGGCTATTCCATCGGTGCGGCCGGTCATACGATCGGCGAAGTGGTGTTCAACACTGCCATCACCGGCTATCAGGAAATCCTTACCGATCCGAGCTACTCGCGCCAGATCGTCACGCTCACGTATCCGCATATCGGTAACGTTGGCGTGAACCGTGAGGACGTCGAAGCTACGAAAGTCCATGCCGCCGGCCTCATCATCAAGGATCTGCCGATCCTCGCGTCCAATTTCCGCAAGGAACACTCGCTCTCGCATTACCTGAAGGGTGAGAAGGTGGTCGCCATTGCCGGAATCGATACCCGCAAGCTGACTCGGATTCTCCGTGAGAAGGGCGCCCAGAATGGTTGCATTCTCGCCGGCGAAGACAACGTGCAGAAGGCCATCGACCTCGCGCGTTCGTTCCCGGGCCTGTCGGGCATGGATCTGGCCAAGGTCGTATCTGTGACCGAGCCGTACGAATGGACCCAGACCGAATGGGAGCTGGGGCGCGGCTACGGCAAGCAGGAAGCCCCGAAGTACCACGTGGTCGCGTACGACTTCGGCGTCAAGTTCAACATCCTGCGCATGCTGGCCGAGCGTGGCTGCCGCGTAACGGTGGTGCCGGCGCAAACCAGCGCAGCCGATGTCCTGGCGCATAACCCGGATGGCGTCTTCCTGTCCAACGGCCCCGGCGATCCGGAGCCGTGCGACTACGCGATCGCCGCTACCAAGGAATTCCTCGAGCGCCGCCTGCCGACGTTCGGCATCTGTCTGGGGCACCAGATCATGGGCCTGGCCGTGGGCGCCAAGACGCTCAAGATGAAGACCGGCCACCACGGCGCCAACCACCCGGTCAAGGATCTGCAGGATGGCCGCGTGGTCATCACCTCGCAGAACCACGGCTTTGCAGTGGACCCGGAATCGCTGCCGGCCAACGCCCGCGTGACGCACGTTTCGCTGTTCGACGGCACGCTGCAGGGCTTCGAGCTGACCGACCGCCCGGCGTTCTGTTTCCAGGGTCACCCGGAGGCGTCGCCCGGTCCGCACGACATCGCGTATCTGTTCGACCGCTTCACCGCGGCGATGGACGCAGCCAAGCAGTAAAGCCTACGAGATCGCATCGTCATGAACGCCTTCATGCTCGCCCACTTCGGCATCACCGAGTTCTGGACCTTCCTGCTCGGCACGATCTTCATCGTGCTGCTGCCGGGGCCGAACTCGATGTACGTGCTGTCGGTGGCGGCCCGACGCGGTGTGCGCGCGGGCTACCAGGGCGCATGCGGTGTGTTTCTGGGCGATGCCATCCTGATGGTGTTGTCGGCAGCGGGCGTGGCTTCGCTGTTGAAGGCGAGTCCGGCGCTGTTCTACGTTGTGAAGTACATCGGTGCGGCGTACCTTGCGTGGATCGGTCTGCAGATGCTGCGTGGCGCGGTGCGCAATTGGCGCGCGCGCAAGGCCAGCGGGTCCGTCGAACAAAACGCGGTCCCGGCCGATGAATCGCATCCCTTCAAGAAGGCGCTGATCATCAGCCTGCTGAACCCGAAGGCGATCCTGTTCTTCATCTCGTTCTTCATCCAGTTCGTCGACCCCCACTACGCGCTGCCGGTGGTGTCGTTCGTCGTGCTGGGGCTGGTCTGCCAGATCTGCAGCTTCCTGTACCTGACCACCATCATCTTCGTGGGCGCGCGGCTGGCCGCGGCGTTCCGCGCGCGACGACGTTTGTCTGCTGGTATGAGCAGCGGCGTCGGCGCCATGTTTATCGGCTTTTCCGCCAAGCTGGCGACGGCCACACTGAATTAATCGAATCGAGCGGGTTATGCCAAAACGTACAGATATCAAAACCATCCTGATCATCGGCGCGGGTCCGATCATCATCGGCCAGGCGTGTGAATTCGATTACTCCGGCGCGCAGGCTTGCAAGGCGCTCCGTGAAGAAGGCTTCAAGGTGGTCCTGGTCAACAGCAACCCGGCCACGATCATGACCGACCCCAACACGGCCGACGTGACCTACATCGAGCCGATCACCTGGGAAGTCGTCGAGCGCATCATCGCCAAGGAGCGTCCGGACGCGATCCTGCCGACGATGGGCGGCCAGACCGCGCTGAACTGCGCGCTGGACCTGCACCGCCACGGCGTGCTGAAGAAGTACAACGTCGAGCTGATCGGCGCATCGCCCGAGGCCATCGACAAGGCCGAAGACCGGCAGAAGTTCAAGGACGCGATGACCAAGATCGGCCTGGGTTCGGCCAAGTCCGGCATTGCGCATTCGATGGACGAAGCCGTGGCCGTGCAGTCGCAGATCGCCAAGGAAACCGGCACGAGCGGCTACCCGATCGTCATCCGTCCTTCGTTCACGCTGGGCGGCACGGGCGGCGGCATTGCATACAACCGCGAAGAATTCGAAGAGATCTGCAAGCGCGGTCTCGACCTCTCGCCGACCAACGAGCTGCTGATCGAAGAGTCGCTGCTCGGCTGGAAGGAATACGAGATGGAAGTCGTGCGCGACAAGGCCGACAACTGCATCATCGTCTGCTCGATCGAAAACCTGGACCCGATGGGCATCCACACCGGTGACTCCATCACCGTGGCCCCGGCACAGACGCTGACCGACAAGGAATACCAGATCCTGCGTAACGCCTCGCTGGCCGTGCTGCGCGAGATCGGCGTGGATACCGGCGGCTCGAACGTGCAGTTCTCGATCAATCCGAAGGATGGCCGGATGATCGTGATCGAGATGAACCCGCGTGTGTCGCGCTCCTCCGCGCTGGCTTCCAAGGCCACCGGTTTCCCGATCGCCAAGGTTGCTGCCAAGCTGGCTGTGGGTTACACGCTGGACGAGCTGAAGAACGAGATCACCGGTGGTGCGACCCCGGCGTCGTTCGAGCCGTCGATCGACTACGTGGTCACCAAGGTGCCGCGTTTCGCGTTCGAAAAATTCCCGCAGGCCGACAGCCACCTGACCACGCAGATGAAGTCGGTGGGCGAGGTGATGGCCATGGGCCGGACCTTCCAGGAATCGTTCCAGAAGGCGCTGCGCGGCCTGGAAGTCGGTGTGGATGGCCTCGACGAAAAGTCCACCGATCGCGACGAAATCATCGAAGAGATCGGCGAAGCCGGTCCGGACCGCATCTGGTACCTGGGTGACGCATTCCGCCTGGGCCTGTCGATCGACGAGGTCTACGCAGAGACGTCCATCGACCCGTGGTTCCTCGCGCAGATCGAAGACATCGTCAAGACCGAAGCGCTGATCAAGGCGCGCACGCTGGATAGCCTGTCGGCTGCCGAGTTGCGTCTGCTCAAGCAGAAGGGCTTCTCCGACCGCCGCTTGGCCAAGCTGATGAAGACGACTTCCAAGGCCGTGCGTGAGAAGCGTATCGCCGAGAAGGTCCGCCCGGTCTACAAGCGCGTGGACACCTGCGCTGCCGAATTCGCCACCAACACCGCGTATCTGTACTCGACCTATGAGGCCGAGCACGGCGAGTGCGAAGCCGAGCCGACCAGCAACAAGAAGATCATGGTGCTGGGCGGTGGCCCGAACCGGATCGGCCAAGGCATCGAGTTCGACTACTGCTGCGTGCACGCCGCGCTGGCACTGCGCGAAGACGGGTACGAGACCATCATGGTCAACTGCAACCCGGAAACCGTCTCGACCGACTACGACACGTCCGACCGCCTGTACTTCGAGCCGGTGACGCTGGAAGACGTGCTCGAGATCGTCGACAAGGAAAAGCCGGTCGGCGTGATCGTGCAATACGGTGGCCAGACGCCGCTGAAGCTCGCGCTCGACCTGGAAGCCAATGGCGTGCCCATCATCGGCACGTCGCCAGACATGATCGACGCGGCCGAAGACCGTGAGCGCTTCCAGAAGCTGCTGCACGAGCTGGGCCTGCGCCAGCCGCCGAACCGCACCGCGCGCGCCGAAGACGAAGCGCTCAAGCTGGCCGAAGAAATCGGCTACCCGCTGGTGGTGCGTCCGTCGTACGTGCTGGGCGGCCGCGCGATGGAAATCGTGCATGAGCCGCGCGACCTCGAGCGCTACATG
>JBCNOA010000217.1:0-7874 GCA_039594095.1 Dyella sp. | reverse complement strand
TCTCTCGCCGCGCGTGTGGGAAAACATCAGCTATCCGCTGGCCCATCGCTGGTACAACACGTTGTCCTCGTCCATGACGCTGCTGGCCCTCGACACCTACGCCAATGACGCGGCGGGCGATATCAGCAAGCTCGGCATCGACGAAGTGCACGCGGACGGCAGCGTGAAGGCCATCGCCAGCCTGCAGGGCAATCTCATGCAGGCCGCCAGCTGGAGCGCGGCGGCTGGCCGTCTGCGCTTCACCAATGGCGGCAACTTGCCGGCGTGGTACGTCGCCAGCCAGGGTGGTTACGACCGCGATGCGCCCAGCAAGGCGGTCAAGGATGGCCTGGAGATCATCCGCGAGTACACCGACACCAACGGCAAGGCGCTGAGCGAGGCCAAGGTCGGCGAGGAGATCGACGTCCACGTGAAGATTCGCGCCACCAGCAGCGAAGGCGTCTCCAACGTGGCCATCGTCGACCTGCTGCCGGGCGGCTTCGAGCCGGTGATCCAGCCGCCACCGGAAGTGACCGACCACCAGGAGGACGGTAGCGAGCAGAACGATCAGGGCGGCGACAGCAAGGTGGCCGCCAGCGCCTGGCGCTCGCCGATCGGCCTGTCTACGTCTACCTGGACTCCTGAGTACGCGGACATCCGCGAGGACCGCGTGGTGATCTACGGCACGGCCACCTCCGATGTGCGCGAGTTCGTGTACCGCATCAAGGCCACCAACGCGGGCAACTTCATCGTGCCGCCGGCCTATGGCGAGTCGATGTACAACCGCGAAATCCAGGCGCGTTCGCCGGGCGGCGCGACGTTGAAGGTGAGCAAGCCGTAAGCGTGGTCGTTCCGACGGAGAGCGGCATCCGTCCTCCGTAACCCAGTCCCTCTCCTCTCAAGGGAGAGGGACTTGAGCGAGGGGCGGGGCGAGTGCCACGTCGAGCCTCGCGGTGGGCAAAGGACTCTTCTTCCGCTTTGTCAGGATGTAAATGCGGGAACGTCCCGCCGTGACCGGATAGTCCAAGCGGGACATGAACCTTCTCCCGAAGGAGAAGGGTTCGAATTTGGAATCAAGGTTTGAAAGCCGTACTCGCCAAGGTCGCCAAAGCCGTCATTCGCTGGATTCTCCGCTGGCAGAACTGGCTGGTCGGCGCGGCGTTGATCGCTGTGGTGCTGGTCGGCCTGCGCCTGTGGCCGCATCCGCGCCTGCGCGAATGGCTACCTTCGTCGACGGCGGTATACGACGCCAAGGGCCGCCTGCTGCGCCTCACCCTCGCCAGCGACGACCGCTATCGGCTATGGGTGCCCCTCAAGGACATCTCGCCGCAACTCGTGCAAGGCGTGTTGTTGCACGAGGACCGCTGGTTCCGCTGGCATGCCGGCTTCAATCCTTACGGCCTGGCCCGTGGCGCATGGGTCACCTATGCGCGGCATGGCAATCCGCAGGGCGGGTCGACGGTCACGATGCAGTTGGCGCGCCTGCTGTGGCGCCTCAATACGCGCTCGCCGCTGGGCAAGCTGCGCCAGGTCGGCCGCGCGATCCAGCTCGAATTGTTCTATTCGAAAGACGACATCCTGGAGGCCTATCTCAACTACGCGCCGTACGGGCGTAACGTGGAGGGCGTCGGTGCCGCCAGTCTGGCTTATTTCGACAAGCCGCCCTCGGCGCTGACTTTGCCGGAGGCACTGACGTTGGCCGTCGTGCCGCAGGATCCGACGCGTCGTCTGCGTGCCGGGGCCGAAGCGGAGGATGCGGCTCCGGATGTGATCAACCGAAAGCTGGCCGACTCGCGCAATCGCCTCTATGCGCGCTGGCTGCGCCAACATCCGGGCGACGCGGGTCTCAAGCCGCTGTTCGCGCTACCGCTCAATCTACGCCCGCTGTCGCGGCTCCCTTTCGAGGCGCCGCATGCGGTGGAGCAGCTGCTGGCCGCACGCCGCGTGGATGCCAATGCGACGGACAGTCGCGTCGCCACCACGCTGGACCTGGATCTGCAGCACAGCCTGGAGCGCCAGATCGGTCGTTACATTGAGCGCAACCAGTCGCGCGGCGTCCGCAACGCGGCGGCCATCCTTATCGATACGCGCGACATGGGCATCAAGGCGCTGGTGGGCTCGGCCGACTACGGGGACGCTTCCATTCGCGGCCAGGTCAACGGCACGCTGGCGAAACGCTCGCCAGGTTCCACCCTCAAACCCTTCATCTATGCGCTGGGTTTCGACCAGGGTGTCCTGCATCCGCAGACCGTGCTGCGCGACGTGCCGACCTCGTTCGGCCCCTACACACCGGAGAATTTCGACGGCCATTTCCTCGGTCCGGTGACTGCGACGGAGGCGCTGATACGCAGCCGCAACATTCCCGCGGTCTGGGTCGCCTCGCAGCTGCGCGAACCCAGCTTCTACCAATTCCTGCGCGATGCCGGCATCGGCCGTCTCGCCAGCGAAAAGCATTACGGCCTGGCCCTGGTCCTCGGCGGTGGCGAAGTCACCATGCAGGAACTGGCCGGCCTGTACGCCATGCTCGCCAATCGCGGCGAGCTCAAGCCGCTGCGCCTGGCCGTGGCCGACCCCGTGCCGAAGCAGGGTACCCGCCTGCTGAGCGAGGAGGCGAGCTTCATGGTGATGGATATGCTGCGCCAGAACCCGCGGCCCGACGAAACGACAGGCGCACAGCCGTACCGCTTGCCGGTGTACTGGAAGACCGGCACATCGTGGGGTTTTCGTGATGCGTGGACCGCCGGCAGCTTCGGGCCTTACGTCCTGGTGGTGTGGGTGGGCAACTTCGACGGCAGCAGCAATCCGGCGTTCGTGGGCGTGGAAGCGGCGGCCCCGCTGTTCTTCCAGATCGTCGATGCGCTGCGCGCGGAACAACCGGGGCTGGCCGAGCCCATTCGCCGCATGCCGGCCAACCTCAAGCGCGTGGCGATCTGCCTGGCCAGTGGCGACCTGCCCAATCAATGGTGTCCGCAGCGAGGCACCAGCTGGTTCATTCCGGGCAAGTCGCCGATCCGCGTGAGCCAGGTGCACCGGCCGGTGGTGATCGACGATGCCACCGGCAAGCCGGCCTGTCCGCCTTACGACGGCAAGCGCACGCACTTGGAGGTGTATGAGTTCTGGCCGTCCGAACTGCAACAGGTCTTCATCCAGGCGGGCATTCCGCGCCGTACGCCGCCGCGCAACGAAGCCTGCGTCAACGGTGGCGAGGCGGCGGGTGAGCCGCCGCGCATCACTTCGCCGTTGCGGGGAAGCATCTACGCGCTGCGGCTGAAACGGCACGATGAGGATCGCATCGCCTTCAGCGCCAATGGCGACGCGGCGACGCGCACGCTTTACTGGTTCGTCAACGACGCCTACGTCGGCAGCAGCGCGCCGGGGCAGTCGTTGTTCTGGCAGCCTGCGGCGGCGGGCAATTACGACGTGCGCGTGGTCGACGATCGCGGCATGACCGATACGCGCCCGCTGGGCGTGAGCTTGGTCGAGTGAGCTCATAACACATGACCTCCAGGGAACGGAGAAGTACGGATGGCACGCCCCTGCCATGGGTCACGCGGGTTCCCGCGTGGCGCTGCGCTATGCTTGCCGGCCTGTCCCGCGCAGCCTGCCTCCGATCGATGCGATGAAGCAGTCACCGGCACCTTCCTACTATCGAGCCACGGCCACCGCGTACGAACCGTACGCCGCGCTGCGAGGCCGGGCCGAGGCGCGCGTGGCCATCATCGGCGGCGGCTTCGCGGGATTGCATACCGCCCTGGGGCTGGCCGAACGCGGCGTGCGCGACGTAGTGCTGCTCGAGCGCGAGCAGGTGGGTTTCGGCGCCTCGGGCCGCAATGGCGGCTTTGTATTCGCCGGCTATTCGCTTGGGGAGCAGGCGCTGCTGGATCAGCTCGGCGACGAGCGGGCGAACGCGCTGTTCGGTCTCACTACGGCAGCGGTGGATCGCATCCGTGCGCAGGTCATGCGTTATCGGATCGCCTGCGACCTCGTGGACGAGGGTGTGCTGTGGGCCAACTGGTTCCGCGATCCGGCCGTGCTGCGCGGGCGGCAGGCGCTGTTGGAGAAGCACTACGGCGTGCACTGGGAATGGGTGTCGCGTGAGGCGCTGCGCGAGCGCGTTCGCGCCGAGCGTTATTTCGATGCTCTCTACGAGCGCAACGCCTTCCATCTGCATCCCCTGAATTTCGCCATCGGGCTGGCAGCGGCCGCTGCGGGGCAGGGTGTGCGGATTCACGAGAACACCGACGCGTGGCAGCTGCGCCGCGACGGCCTGCACTGGCGCGTGGAAACCGATCAGGGCTCGGTGCTTGCCGACCATGTGGTGCTGGCTTGCGGGGGCTATCTGGCCGGACTGCGGCGACAGATCGATCGCGCCATTCTGCCCATCGCTACCTATGTGATGGCCACCGAGCCCCTGGGCGATCGTCTGCGCGAATGTATCGACACCCGCGCGGCCATCTACGACACGCGCTTCGCCTTCGACTATTACCGTCCGCTGCCGGACACGCGCCTGCTATGGGGTGGCCGCATCTCGATCCGCAATCGCTCGCCGCAGGCCGTGCGCCGCATTCTGACGCGCGACATGCAGCGTGTGTTTCCGGCGCTGAAGGGCGCACGGATCGATTTCGCCTGGTCCGGCCTGATGAGTTATGCGCGCCACCAGATGCCGCAGATCGGCGGCGGCGACGACGGCCTGTGGTGGGCTCAGGCCTTCGGTGGCCACGGGCTGGCGCCCACCTGCGCCGCGGGCGACCTGCTCGCGGCGGCCATCGCCGAGCGCGATGAGCGGTGGAAGCAATTCGCCCACTACGGCCTGGCCAGCACCCGGCGTCCCGCCGGCTATCTGGCGGCGCAGGCCAGCTACTGGTGGCACCAGAGCAAAGACTGGTTCAAGACGAGGCTGGAAGCATGAGCGAAGCGCAGGACACCGCCGCCATCAGCTGGGCGGACTTCGAGAAGGTGCTGATCGTGGCCGGCACGGTCATACGGGTGGAGCCTTTTCCCGAGGCGCGCAAGCCCGCGTGGAAAGTGTGGGTCGATTTCGGGCCTTATGGCGAGAAGAAGACCAGCGCGCAGATCGTCGCCCTATACCGGCCGGAGGACCTCGTCGGCCGGCAGATCGTCGGCGTGATCAACTTCCCGGAAAAGCAGGTAGGGCCGTTCCGCTCGCAGTTCCTGCTCACCGGGTTTCCCACGGAAGAGGGCGTGGTGATCACCACCGTGGAGCGTCCCGTGCCGAACGGTACGCGGCTGGCCTGAGCTTCCATTGCCCGGCTGCCCGCGCGTGGCCGAGCCATGCCTCTGGCACGCCATGTCTGGTCCATACCTGGCCTGCACCATGCCGGACCTCCCCGAACAAGGACGAACCATGAACGCAACGTCTCGCCTCCTGTTAGCCGGCGCCTCCGTGCTTGCATTCGCCCAGGTCCACGCCGCCGACGATCGCGGATGGACCACGCCGGAAAAGCCGTTCCGGCTCTATGGCGACACCTGGTACGTCGGGACCCATGGCCTCAGCGCGGTCCTGATCACCTCGCCGCAGGGCCATGTGCTGATCGACGGCACGTTGCCCGAGAACGCCCCTCAGATCGAAGCCAACATCAAGGCGCTCGGTTTCCGCCTCGGCGACGTCAAGGCGATCCTCAACTCGCATGCCCACTTCGACCACGCCGGCGCCATCGCCGCGTTGGCCAAGGCCAGTGGCGCCAAGGTCTACGGCAGCCAGTCGAGCGCGGAGGAGATGATGGCCGGCGGCGACTACGCCGAGGACCCCCAGGATGGCGAGGCGCCTCATTACCCGAAAATCGCCAAGGTCGAGGTGGTACAGGATGGCGGCAAGGTAAAAGTGGGCGACATCGAAGTGACCGCGCATTACACGCCTTGGCACACTCCCGGTGCGACGAGCTGGACGTGGCGTTCCTGCGAGAAGGAACGCTGCATCGATGTGGTCTATGCCGATAGCCTCACTGCGTTCACCAATGGGGTCTACCGCTATGGCGACCCCGCGCACCCTGAGCGGGTGGCGGCCTTCCGCAAGACGTTCGGCATCATCGCGGCATTGCCGTGCGACCTGCTGCTCACGACGCATCCGGACATGAGCGACTTCTTCGACAAGGTGTCCGCGCACCGCGCCGGCGCCAAGCCAGACCCGCTGTTCGATCCCAACGCCTGCAAAAGCCTCGCGAAGACGTCGGCGGCCAACTTCGAAGAAAAACTGACGAAGGAAGCGGGCGAGGCGAAGCGCTGAGCGCGCGCCTCAGCCTCCGCGGTCCAGCCATACCTCCAGCCCCTGGGCATTGAGTTCGATGTCCATGCCTAGGATGTCCAGCAAATCGTCGCGGGAACCTTTCCAGCCGTGCGCCGCGAGGCGCTCGGCGTAGAGGTCGGTGAGCGCCCACTTCAGCCATTCGTGGCGCTTCTCCTTCGGTTCGCCTCGTACCGCGTGACCAAGACTGACCATCGCGTCGATTTGTTCGTGCAGCCCCTTGGCCAGCCGCACGATGTCGCCGACGCCGCCGAAATGGGTCACGTAGATGGTGTCCGGCTCCAGAGCGACCAGGCGCCGGATCGACTCGTGCAGCGCTTCCGGTTCGAACTGCACGGGCGTGCTGGTGGGCAGGGCGAAGGGACCGCGTTCCGTGTCGAATTCGCGGTAGGACAGGCCAAAGGTGTCGCCGGTGAAGCAGGCCCGGGCCTGTTCGTCGTAGACGCACAAGTGGTGCTTCGCATGGCCGGGCGTGTCCAGGCAACGGAGGGGACGTCCTTGCAGATCGACCACGTGGCCTTCGGGGGCCTGCACCACGCGTTCGGCGGGAATGGGACGGAGGTGCCCGTAGGTCTTCTCCATCACCTCTTCGCCATAGACGGCGGTGGCGCCGGCCCATAGCTGCGCGGGGTCGATCATGTGCCGTGCTCCGCGGGGATGGACCACGGCCTTCGCGTTCGGCAGGCGGGTCATCAGTTCGCCTGCGCCGCCGGCGTGGTCGAGGTGTACGTGGGTCAGGATCAGCCAATCGACCTGTTCCGGCGCGAGGCCCGTTTCCGCAAGGGCGTCGAGCATGCGCGGCACGGCGAAGTAGGTGCCACAGTCGACGAAGGCGCCATGTCCGTTCTCGACCACCAGGTAAGCCGCGTCGAAGCGGGGGCGCACGAAGCCCGTGTCGATGGTGTGAATGCCCTGGGATGGAGTCATGTCCGCCTCGCCTTGGAAACCCGGGAGCGAGGGTAGCAAGGCCGCCGCGCCTCTTGTGCCGCGGCGCGGCAAAAGCTAGACATGCGCCGGCTACCCCACGGATCCGAGCCCATGACCCATCTTCTGCTGCTGATACTCGACCTGCTCGGCACCTTCGTCTTTGCCCTCAGCGGTGCGGTCACCGGAGTGCGGCGCCAACTGGATCTCTTCGGCGTGCTGGTGCTGTCCTTCGCTGCCGGCAACGCGGGCGGCATCACTCGCGATCTGCTGATCGGTGCCACGCCGCCGGCGGCGATCGCGGACTGGCGGTATCTCGGCGTGTCGATACTTGCCGGGCTGATCACCTTCTATCGTTATCCGCTGATCGATCGCCTGAAACATCCGGTGCTGATGTCGGACGCCGCGGGACTCGCCCTGTTCGCCGTGGCCGGTGCGCAGAAGGCGCTGGCGCACGGGCTGAATCCGCCCATGGCGGCCCTGCTGGGCATGCTCACCGGCGTGGGCGGCGGCATCCTGCGCGACGTGCTGGTGACGGAGACGCCCGCCGTGCTGAAAGCCGATCTCTATGCCGTGGCAGCCCTGGCCGGTGCGGCGATCGTGGTCGCGGGCAGCCTGCTGCAGCTGCCGCCCACTGCTTCGACTCTGACTGGGGCGGCGGTCTGCTTCGGCCTCCGCTTCATGGCCATCCGGCATGGCTGGCATCTGC
>JBCNOA010000216.1:0-7881 GCA_039594095.1 Dyella sp. | reverse complement strand
GATCACCGGCCTGCCGACCATCGGTGTGGCGAAGTCCATTCTGATCGGGAGACACGAGCCGCTGGGCGACCGGCGTGGCGACCGCGTGCCGCTGGTGTTTCAGGGCCGCGTAGTGGGCATGGTATTGCGCAGCAAGGAACGGGTGCGGCCGCTGATCGTGTCGCCGGGGCACCGGGTGAGTGTGGAGGGGGCGGTGCGGCGCGTGATGGAAGGGTGTACGCGGTATCGGTTGCCGGAGGCGACGCGGTTGGCGGATCGGTTGGCGTCCAGGCGCGGGTGAGGCGGGTTTCATCGAGCGGCGTGTCTCGGAGGCGGACTGAGTGAGTCCGCTGGCCAGACGGAAGCGCTCCATGGGCCGCACTACGACCCCGCATCGCTCCGCCCATGCTCCCGCCGAAACCTGGCCGGCGTCGTCCCCATGTGTTGCCGGAACGCCTTCCCGAATGCCGCTTCCGACTGATAACCCACCTCCTGCCCGATGTCGCCCGTGCGGCGACGGCTTCGCAAGAGGAGGTCGGCCGCGATCTGCATGCGAAGACGGGTGAGGCATTCGCCCGGCGTCATGCCTGCGCGTTCGCCGAAATGGCGCGCGAAGCTCGCACGCGACATGGCGACGAGGCGGCCCAGTTCTTCCAGCGTCCAGGCGCGGCCGGGGTCCATCAGCATCGCGTGCACCGCGCCGCCGAGGCGGGCGTCGGCGAGGAGCGGGAGCAGGCCGGCCTGTGGCGCGTCGCCGGCCGCGTAGGTGCGCAAGGCGAGCGCGAACAGGGCGTGAGTGAGAGCCGTGACGACCGCCAGTGCACCGGGCTGGCGCCGGCCGGCTTCCAGCCGCATCAGGGCGACGAGAGCCTGCAGCGCTTCCATGCCCGTCGGCTCGCGCAATGACACCTTCAACGTGGCGGGCAAGGCGGACAGCAGCAGGCTGGCGGAAGCCGGCGCATAGCGAAAGCGTCCGCACAACAGGTCGAGATCGGCATGCCCATCGGCGTTGCGGCGCAGAGGCAGCAGGCCATCGTTGTCGAGGCGAATGGGCGAGGTGGGCGCGCGGCCGGCGCGGTCGCGGATGCGGTGCGCGGCGCCGCGAGGAAAGATCACCAGGTCGCCCGCCTCCAGCATGATCGCGGCCTCTCCGGCGGGATCGATCGCGCAACCCCCATCGAGCACCAGATGGAAGAGCGCTTCGCCGCGCGGCGATTCGGCATGGTCGACGGCGAAGCCGCCGGCGAACTGGCAGCGTACGTCGAGACTGCCCTGCAACTGCGCGAGCTGGATCAGACGGCTGAGGGCATCCATGAGACGTTCGCGCCAACAATAGAGTCGCGCGAGTATTCAGCGTGGCGGCGGGCAGCGCAACACTGCGCGGCATGGCGGGCCGCCGGCCCGCATGCCAACCCGAATGAGGAGAACCGCCATGCTCGACTGGATCCAATACCGCGACGAACTGCTCGGCCGTATCGGCGAGATCGGCAAGCTGAGCCCCGGCACCCTCGCCGGCTACCAGGCGCTGTCCAGCGCCGGCGACAAGACCGGCCATCTCGACGCCAAGACGCGCGAACTGATCTCGCTCGCCGTCGCCGTGACCACGCGCTGCGACGGCTGTATCACGATCCATGCGGCCAAGGCTTTGAAGCTCGGCGCCACGCACGAAGAGATCGCCGAATCGCTGGGCGTGGCCGTGGCGATCAATGCCGGTACCGCCCTGGTGTATTCGGCGCGCGTGCTCGACGCCGTCGCCGCCCACGAGGCGGGCTGATCGCGACGCCCGGCCGCGCGACGCCGCGGCCGGGCATCTTCCCGATATCTGGACAAACACTATGAAGACGCAAGATGCGGCCGGCACGGTGACGCCATGGCCGGTGGGCCTGTTCGGCGCTGTGATGGGGCTGGCGGGGTTGTCGATGGCATGGCGGCTCGCTGCGCGTGCCGGTGCTCCCGCGTGGGTCGGCGATGCGCTGGCGGCGATGGCTTGGATCGCGTTCTTTCTGCAACTGGGTGCGCAGTTCAGGCGCGCGCGCTATGCGCGCGAGGCGTGGTGGTCCGAACTGCGCCATCCGGCGACCCAGCCCTTCGGCGGTACGTTCTGGATCAGCGTGCTGCTTTTGCCGATGCTGCTGCCCGCGGCGGTGGCGCCGTTCGCACGCGGCATGTGGATGGTCGGCGTGGCAGGCATGGCGGCGTTCGCGTGGTGGAGCCTGGCGCGATGGTTCTCCGGCGGCTACGAAGAACAGCAGGTCGGGCCCGCCTGGCTGATTCCGGTGGTCGGCCTGCTGGATATTCCGCTGGCCTTTCCCATGCTCGGCGCGGATGGCTTGCGCGAGATGATGATCTTCGCGACGGCGGCGGGCTTGGTGCTCGGGTTGCCGTTGTTGGCGCTGGTGTTCGCGCGCGTGATGTTGCGGCCGCCGTCGCCGCAACCGGCGCTGCTGATCCTGCTGGCGCCTTTCGCGGTGGGTTTCTCCGCTTACGTCGCGGTGACGGGCGCCGTAGATGCCTTCGCGCGCTCGTTGCTATATCTGGCCGTCTTCCTGTTGGCCGCGCTGTTGCCGCGCGTGCATGCCATGGTGAGTACGCGGCCGTTCGAGTTCTCGTGGTGGGCGCTCAGCTTTCCGCTGGCCGCCACCGCGGCCGCCGCGCAGCGCTATGCCGCGGCTTGGCCGTCCGCAGTGGGCAAGGCGCTCGCCTGCGCGCTGCTGGCGCTGGCTACGCTAGCGATCGGTGCGCTGCTCGGTTTTAGCGTGCGTGCGCTCGCGCGCAACCGGGCGTTGGCTCCGGCAACGTCGGAGCATTGAAGCAGCTACAGCGTCGCCGTGTCGGAAACCGGCCGGTAGCTGCCGGAGAGTGTGGCGCCGTCGCGGCAGAAGTAGGCGAGGGAGAAGCGGTCGTCTTCCTGCTCGCTCAGCACCTCGACGCCATTCCCGGCCTGCCGCACGGTGAGCACGGCGCCGGATTTCCAGTCCTGCAACGAGGCCAGCAGGCGATCGTCCAGGCGGAGGGCCGGCGCGCTGAAGGCGCAGGCACCGGGGCCGCCGTCTTCGATGTCCAGCCAATAGCCGTCGCCGCGGCGCGCGATGTCCAGCTGCAGACTGCCATGCGTGTAGCGCCCCTCGAAGGCAGGGGGGGCGCTGGCCTGGGGCGAGGGCGGCGGCGTGGACGCCGGGCCGCAGCTGGCGACCATACCGGCGACGCATGCCCACCAGGCGTGCATGACGATCGATGCGTGACGCATGGCGACACGGTAGCGCAAGCGCGCCACGGCCGCGCGGTAGACCGCCGGCCCGCGTAAAATGCGCGGTTTCCCATCGAGAAAGGCCGGCCAGTGAATGCTGCCGCACTGTCCTCCGCGCAGGTGGCGCTGGTGGCCCTGTTCGTCCCACTCGCGTCCGGCGAATTGCGCCTGGCGCCAGAGGCGCGCGTGCTTTTCCTGCATGCGCGCGATGGGTTCCGTCTGCGCGAGATGGCAAATCCCGAGTGGCTGTGCGAACAGAGCTTCAAGCCGTTCGCGTCGGAACTGGAGCGTAGCGGCCTGCGCGTCGGCGACCCGCCGGACGATGAACGTTTCGCCCTGGTGCTGGTGCTGCCGCCGCGACAGCGCGACGAGGCGCGCGCACTGTTCGCGCGTGCGGTGCGCCACGCTCGCGACGGTGGCGTCGTGCTGGCCTGCATGCCCAACGCCGGTGGCGCGCGATCCGGCGAGGCCGATCTCGCGCAGCTCGCCGGTCCGGTAGCCCATCTTTCCAAGCACAAGTGCAGGGTGTTCTGGACCCGTCCCCTGGACGAACGCGTGGACGCCGCGCTGCTGGACGCATGGAGCGCATTCGACCATCCGCGCGTGAACGAGGCGGGCTATTGGAGCCGGCCGGGCCTGTTCGCCTGGGATCGCGTGGATGCCGCCTCGGCGCTGCTCGCCGCGCATCTGCCCGAGGATCTGCGCGGGCGCGTGGCCGACCTCGGCGCGGGTTACGGCTATCTGTCGGCCCAGGTGCTGGCACGCTGCCCCGGGGTGGAGGCCATCGATCTCTACGAGGCCGAGGCGCGCGCGCTGGAGCCTGCGCGGAAGAATCTGGATGCGGCATGCCGCGAGATCGGCCGTTCGGTACCGGTCGGCTTGCACTGGCACGACGTCACCGCCGGGTTGCCGTCGAAGTACGACGCCATCGTCAGCAATCCGCCGTTCCACCAGGGACGCGAGGACTTGCCCGCGCTCGGACGGGCGTTCATCGATGCCGCCGCGTCGGCGCTGCTGCCGCAGGGGCGTTTCTGGATGGTCGCCAACCGCCACCTGCCTTACGAGGCGACGCTCGCCGCGCGTTTCGCCGAAGTGCGCATGGTGGCGGCGCAGGAAGGATTCAAAGTGATCGAGGCTCGGGGTGTGCGCGCATGAAACTGGTCAGGCTGATCGCCAACCTCGGCTACGGCAGCCGCAAGGACGTAGCGTGGATGTTCCGCGAAGGCCGCGTCACCGACGCGCAGGGCGAGGTGCTGTACGCGGACGACAAGGTGGCGCACGAGCAGATCCGTATCGACGGCGAGCCGCTCGATCCGCCGCCGGGCATGGTGCTGATGATGCACAAGCCGGTCGGCTATACCTGTTCGCGCAAGGATCCCGGCCGTGTGGTATTCGATCTGCTGCCGCCGCGCTATCGCATGCGCGATCCCGCGCTCTCCACGGTGGGGCGCCTGGACCGGGACACGTCGGGGCTGCTGCTGTTCACCGACGACGGCGCGCTGCTGCACCGGATCATCTCGCCTCGCGCGAACGTGACCAAGATCTATGCGGCGGAACTGGCTAACGATCTGCGCGGCGATGAAGGCGAACTGTTCGCCAGCGGCCGCATGATGCTCGAATCGGAGACGGAGCCGCTCGAGCCGGCGCGGCTGGAAGTGCTAGGCCCGCGGCGCGTGCGCCTGGCCATCACGGAGGGGCGCTACCACCAGGTGCGGCGCATGTTCGCCGCGGTGGGCAATCACGTGGATGCGCTGCACCGCGTTTCGATCGGCGGATTGGTCTTGAATGAAGGCCTGGCGCCCGGCGCATGGCGCATGCTCACGCCGGACGAGGTAGCGGCGATCTTCCGGGACTGAGGCGTTTTCAGGACTCGGCAGGCGCGGAAAGCATTTGCTGCCGGGCGCGGGCGAGCTCGTCTTCGCGGCGCGAACGCGCGCCAGGCTGCCAAGACACCAGGTGGAATTCCGACGTCGGCTTCTGCCGCTTTTTGGTCACTTGCTGCGCTTTCTCGGCAACCAGTTCTGCCATTCGCTGGATGCCGCGTCCGAAAGCGAAATCGCCCATGTGCATCTGCATAGTTCGGGACCCCCTGAGCTGCCCCTGTGCAGCCGTGAACGGATAGTAAGCGGAAATTCGGGAATGTGTGTGAAATGTGAAATTGCTCATGGAGCACACGCTTGCCTTTGTAATCGTTAGCAAAGTTCGTACCCGGCAGACGGGTGGCCTTGCGTTCGATCCGCGCCGCCGCGATATGGGAGGGACGCGTTCCGCGCTCGCCACATGCCCACTGCGATGCAAAAACTGCGATTCGACAATGCCTTCGTGCGCGAACTTCCCGCCGATCCCGAGCAGGATGTTGCGGTGCGACAAGTCGCGGCGGCGTTCTCCCGGGTCAATCCCGCGCCCGTGGCCGCGCCGAAGCTGATCGCGTGGTCGGCGGAAGTCGCCGCGGAACTGGGGCTGGACGAGAAAGATTTGACCCGGCCCCAATTCGCCCAGGTGTTCGGCGGCAATGCGCTGATGGCCGGCATGGAACCCTGGGCCGCCAATTACGGCGGGCACCAGTTCGGTGTCTGGGCCGGGCAGCTCGGCGACGGGCGCGCGATTTCGCTGGGCGAACTGGTGGATGAAAAAGGAGCGCGCAAGGAACTGCAGCTGAAAGGCGCCGGCCCCACGCCGTACTCGCGCGGTGCGGATGGCCGCGCGGTGTTGCGCTCGTCCATTCGCGAATTTCTCTGCAGCGAAGCGATGCATCACCTGGGCGTACCGACCACGCGCGCGCTCAGCCTGGTGCTCACTGGCGACAAAGTGGTGCGCGACATGTTCTATGACGGCCATCCGCGCGAAGAGCCGGGCGCGATCGTGTGCCGCGTGGCGCCGTCCTTCATCCGTTTCGGCAACTTCGAATTGCCCGCGTCGCGCGGCGACGCCGCGCTGTTGCGCCAGCTGGTCGACTTCACCATCCGGCGCGACTTCCCCGAGCTGCACGGCGAGGGCGAGGCGCTCTATGCCGAATGGTTCGGTCAGGTATGCGAACGCACCGCGGTGATGGTGGCCCACTGGATGCGCGTGGGCTTCGTGCACGGCGTGATGAACACCGACAACATGTCCATCCTCGGGCTCACCATCGACTATGGCCCGTATGGATGGGTCGACGATTTCGATCCCGACTGGACACCCAATACGACCGATGCGGGCCGTCGCCGCTACCGATTTGGGCAGCAGCCCAGCATTGCCTGGTGGAACCTGAGTCGGCTGGCCGGGGCGCTGGCGCCTCTGTTCGCCGGCGTGGAACCGCTCCAGGCCGGTCTGGACCGTTATGCGCGCACCTTCGCCGAGACCGATCGCCGCTTCGTCGCCACCAAGCTCGGCCTGGCCGAGTGCCGCGACGAGGACATAGAGCTGATGCAGTCGCTCCAATCGCTGCTGAAGGAAGGCGAGGTGGATATGACCTTGTTCTTCCGCGCGCTGGCGGATGTGGATCCCTACGTGCCGACGCTCGAGCCGCTGCGCCACGCCTTCTACGACGAAGCGAAGCTCTGGCGGACCGAGGCAGGCTTCCAGGCCTGGCTGGCACGCTACACCGCGCGCCTGGTGGAGGATCCGCAGACGCGCGAAGCACGCCGCGCGCTCATGCACGGCGTCAACCCGCGCTATGTGTTGCGCAACTATCTCGCGCAGGAAGCGATCGACCGCGCGGAACAGGGCGACTACGCGGGTATCGGGGAGTTGCTCGACGTGATGCGCCATCCCTACGACGACCAGCCGGGGCGCGAGCGTTTCGCGCAGAAGCGGCCGGAATGGGCGAAGAGCAAGGCCGGCTGCTCGATGCTGTCCTGCAGTTCCTGAGGCGGCCGGCGAAGACCTAGCGGAATGCGGCGCGCATCGTTTCGGTGCGCGACGAAACGATGCGGACGCAAGGCGGGCGAGAATGCTCGCACGTCCCCTTCAGGCTTGCCGCATGTCTTTCCCGCTATCCGTGGCCTTCGCCGCCGCGCTTCCTGCTGCCGCGCCGCGCCTGCACACCGAATACCTTCCGACTGGCGAAAACGGCCAGCGCGTGGCGCTGCATTGCATCGAGCCGGACGCGCCCGTGCGCCACGCCGCGCTGTTCGTGCATGGCGCCAGCTTCCCGACCATGCTCGCCGCCGGCTTCGAGTTTGCGCCTGGGGACTCGTGGATGAACTTCATGGCGCGCCGCGGCTATCTCGCCTGCGGGCTGGATTTCATCGGTTTCGGCCATGCCAGCCGTCCGTCGGCCATGAGCGGCACCGCGGATGCGGGCGCTCCAGTCACGCGCGCAACGGACGCCGCGAAGGAGATCGGCCTGGCGGTCGACGCGCTGCGCGCCAGGGGCGGTATGGCCGTCCATCTGATCGCGCACTCGTGGGGCACGATCCCCGCGGCGGCCTATGCGGCCGGTCATCCGGATGCGCTCGCCTCGCTCACGCTGTTCGGCCCGGTCGTGCCCGGCGGAGCCGACGAGCCCGCGACCCGGCAGGCTTGGTGGACCATTACCGCGCAGGAGCGTTACCGCCAGTTGCTGTTCGAAGACGCGCTGCCCAAGGGCATGCGGTTGCTGGAACCGGCGGTGACCTCGCGTTGGGCGGCGGCGTTCGAAGCCTCCGTGCCGCATGTATCGGGCGACGCGCCAG
>JBCNOA010000215.1:0-7932 GCA_039594095.1 Dyella sp. | reverse complement strand
CATTGCGCCAAGCCAGCGTGGCGCGCCCAGCGCCAGCGCGTACAGGCTGCCACTGAAGAGAACGATGCCCACACCGAATGACGTCACGACACGTCGGCGATGCGGCTCGCCAAGAAAGCAAAGCGCCAGGAACAGCGCCAACGCGTGCCAGAAGTGGTAACTCACCGCGGTGCGCCAGAGCTCGAGGCCACGCTCGTCCAGCATGCCGCGCAAGGCATGCGCGCCGAACGCGCCGAGCGCCACCGCGCTGGCGCCGGCGACACCGGCCAGCAGGCCGGCAGCGGTGCTGACAGGTTGTCGCATGGGCAAAGAGTCCTCGGGCTGGCGGCTGCGCCAGTGTCGTATGCTGGCGCGATGTCGATCCAGGATTCTCGCATGAAGCCCCGACGCCTCGTTCGCGCCCTACTCCTGCTTTGCCTGCTACTTGGCTCGTTTCTACTCGCCGCCTGCCAGCGCGGGGACGACCTGCCGTGGAAGCTCACCAATGTCACCAGTCACATGCCCGACCTCGACTTCAAGCTGGTCGACGACCACGGCAAGCCGGTGACGGGCGCCGACTACCGCGGCAAGGTGGTGCTGATGTACTTCGGCTACACGCACTGCCCGGATGTCTGCCCGCTGACGCTCGCGCAACTTCACGTGGTAATGCAGCGCCTCGGACCGCTCGCCGACGGAGCGCGCATCCTGTTCGTCAGCGTCGATCCCGCGCGCGACACCCCGGACGTCATGCACGCTTACGTCAATGCTTTCGATCCGCGCGCCGTCGGCCTCACGGGCGAGCCGCGTGCGATCGAGGCGCTCGCCAAACGCTACCGCTCGGCGTTCACGCGCGAACCGGCCAAGCAGGATGGCCAATATGAAGTCAGCCACAGTTCGGCCATCTACATTTTCGACCGCGACGGCAAGGCACGCTTGCTCTCCACGGCGGCGGATACCCAGGACAACCTCGTTCACGATCTGCACCTGTTGCTCGATACCGGAGTCAAACCATGAGTTCCCGTTCCGCTCTGCTCATGCTCGGCCTGCTGGCGGCGGGTATGGCCACGGCCGGCGACGCCGATCGCGTCACCGCCAGCCAGGGCTGGATCCGCGTGATGCCAGGTGCCCTGCCCGCCGGCGGCTACGTGGTATTGGAGAACCATGGCGACCGCGCAGTGGCCCTGCGCTCGGCGAGCAGCCCGGCCTATGGAGAAGTCATGCTGCACAAGAGCAGCACCGAAACCGGCATGGGTCGGATGGAAATGGTGGACTCGCTGCCCATTCCCGCCCACGGCCAGGCCGCGCTCTCTCCGGGCGGATATCACCTGATGCTGATGAAGCCGGTGGGCGCGGTGAAAGTCGGTGACAAGGTGCGCGTCGAGTTACGCTTCACCGACGGCAGCGAGCTATCCGCCGATTTCGAAGCGAAGCCCGCCAACACGGTGGATGGCGGCGCGATGCAGGACGCCGGTCACCGCCACTGAAGTTCGAGGGACGGCACCGCCGTCCGAGCCCACGCCATCAGGGATTGCGCACGGCCAGCCGCGTCTGGCGCTTGGACTTGATGCGCCCGCTGCGCGACAGGCGTATCCATTGCCGCAGCGCCAGCAATCCGCCGATCGCTTCGATCAGAGCCGCCGGCACCCACATGATGACGCCGCCCACCAGCTGACCGGTGAGCACGTTGAAAGTGAAGGCGCGGCCGCAGATCTCGAAGATCGGGTAAAGATCTGCTTTGGAAAACGTCACGATGGCCCCGGCCAGGATCTGCGGGCTCATGGTGATGCCCGGCGAAAGCACTCGCACGCCGGGTGTCATCCGCCCCGGAGGGCGCGGACGATGGTCGAGCACCAGCCACCAGTACGACAGGCCGCTCAACATCATCGACCAGTTCATGAAGCGATAGACCCGCCAGTCCAGCATCGCCAGCGTCTGCATGGCCGGAATAAGCCAGATCAGAATGAAGCCGACGAACAGCACCGTGGCCACCGCCGGGTTCAACAGCACGCCGCTGACCGCGCGCCACGGCCACGAGCGCTGAAGCGGCCGCAGCACGCGCACGCGCCAGGCCAGCGGCAAGCCGGCGTGCAGCACCGTGCCGGGATACGAGGCCATGATTAACAGCGGCGCCAGATGGTGAAGCAGCACCTGCTGGATGCGGTGCATGAAGAATTCGTGCTCGGCGTAGTAATCGAAGTACGTGTGCAGCGACAGGTAGACGATAGCCATCCCGATCCAGAAGGATAGCCGCCGTCCGCCGCTCACCCTAACCCGTCGGCTTCCGCGCACGTACAGCACGCACGTCGCCGCGAAGATGAGCAGGAATACCCAGGAGAACTCCCAGGGCACGATCCATTTGAGCAGACTCGACATCATGGCCTCGGTCCCGGCCTTACCGTCAGCCGGCGAGCATCATGTGCGGCGGCCGCAAGGCGGCCGCGGCCGATCGCCGCCGTCACGCCCGCCGCCGGTTGCGGCGCGAACGCCGCCAGCCGTAGGCCAGGCCGAACAAGGTCACCAGCGCAGGCACCAGCACGATATTGATGAACTTCAGGCGCATGCCCAGTGCGTCGATCTCGCCGTTGAGCTGGTGCTGCACGTCGCGCAGCTCCTTGTTGATCGCCAGCTGTCGCTGCAGGAACTGCTCGATTTCCGCCTTCTGCTCCGTGCCGGCGCTGTCGCCGCGCGCTGCCTTGGCCGGCTGCAGCTCCGACAGACGGCTGCGCGTGACGGCCAATTCGCGCTGCAATTCCTGCTTCTTGGCGAGGAACTTCTGGTCCGCCGCCGCCTGCAAGGCCAGCACGCGATTGAATGGCCGCTGCGAACTCGTGCGGCCGTGAATCGACAGCAGCTCGGACGAACCGCTGAGGTTGTCCGCGAGATTGGTGACGAAGTCGCCGTTGTTGGCCAATGCGCTCAATTGCAACGGTCCGAGCAGGCTCTGCGAATACGAGACCCACAGGCGATCGGTCAGCAGATCGGTATCCGCGACGAGGATCACCTCAGCGTTCCCGCTCGCCTGCGCGATATGGCCGGGACGCTTGGCGAATTCGGGGAAGGCGGAGGGAAACGCGCCGCGCACGCGCGCCGCGATCACGTAGCGGTTGTTGTCAGCCTTGTAGCCGTCCAGCAGCGCATTGGGATCGGTCGTGGATTCGCGCACGCGCTGTGCCGGAACGATTTCGGCATCGGAGGTGGACTGCATCAGCGGAACCAGGCGCGAGGTGGCCCTGGGCGCCAAGTCCAGATAGCCCACGCTGGAAAGATTTATGCGCTGCAGGCTCGCGGTGGTGACGTCGCTGTGGTTGAGCTCCTGCCCAGTCAGACCGAGCATGGCCGGATGATTGGCCGCGCTGTTGTCGGCCAGTTCGATGCGCAAGGCGCGCGAGCGGTCGAGCACCACCTTCTGCGCGTCGAACTGCACGCCCCAGGCGGCGAACAGGCGCGGCAGATCCGAGTTGTGGTCGTCGATCACGCCGTTGCTGTCCACGAACGGCGTGGTATCCAGCTCCGAATACGGATCCACGAAGGCCACCAGGTGCCCACCGCGCAGCACGTACTGGTCGATGGCGTATTGCGCGGCGTCGGAGAGGTGTTTGGGATGGATCAGCAGCAGCACCTGGATGTCGTCGCCCACGCGGTCCAGCTTGTTGGGATCGAGCGTCTTCACTTCGAACAGCTGACCCAACTGGCGGATCACCGTCCAGGGCTCCTCGCCCAGCACCGGATTGCCCTGCACCGGCAGGCTGCTGATCACGCCGATGTGCGGCTTGGTCGGCTCGTTGAGTTCGTACAGCAGCTTGGCGATGTCGTATTCGAGGAAGGTCTCGCGCCCCGGATCGAACAGCGGAATCGCCAGCGTCTTGGCGCCCGGATGCGGCTCGCTGTCGGTATCGCCGTCCTGTGCGCCGGACAAAGTCGTACCGACCAGGCCGAAGAAGACGCGCTCGCCGTTGGTGCCGCCGCTGATCGGGCTCAATCCGTTGCCCTCGGCGGAAGCTTCGTCGTCCGAATACGGCACCGGGTCCACCACCTGCAGGCGCAGGCGTCCGTGGGACCGCGCGACCATCTCCTGCAGCAGCTCCCGCACGCGCTGCTCATAGCTGCGCAGCTGAGGCAAGTCGCGGGTGGAGTGCTCGGAGAAATAAAGCGTGAGCCGCAGCGGCGCCCGCAGCTTCTCCACGATATGGATCGTGCCGGGTGTCAGTGTGTACAGCCGATCCGCGGTGAGATCGAAGCGCGTCGCGCGCATCCAGCGGCTTCCGGCCAGCGTGAGCGCCACGGAGGCGGCCACCAACAGTAGGAGCGCGCCGATCAGGCGGGTGCGGCGGGAGAATGTGAGGCGGGCCATGGCTCAGGGCGTCCGCTTCAAGTCGAGTACCAGCACGCCGGCCGTCAGCCAGGAAGCGATGCAGAGGACGAAATACAGGACGTCCCGCAGATCGAGCACGCCGCGTGCGATCGCCTCGAAATGGCGCAGCAGGCTCAAGTGCGCGACGCCGTTGAGCAGCCGGCGCGGCATCGATCCCTGCAGGAAATCCATCACCTGGGGTTGCCCTGCCAGCAGCAGCAGGAAGCAGACCACCATGGTCAGGATGAAGGCCACCACCTGGCTTTGCGTCACGGCCGAGAGACAGGCGCCGATCGCGAGGAAAGCGCCGGCCATCAGCCAGCTGCCGAGATAGCCGGCTAGGATCACGCCGTTGTCGGGCGATCCCAGATAGTTGACGGTGATCCAGATCGGGAACGTGAGCAGCAGACCGATGCCCATGAAAAACCATGCGGCCAGGAACTTGCCCAGCATGGCCTGCGCGATCGTCATCGGCAGGCTCAGCAGCAGCTCCAGCGTGCCGCCCTTGGCCTCCTCCGCCCACATGCGCATCGACACCGCCGGTGCCAGTACGAGGTACAACCAGGGGTGCGTCACGAAGAAGGGTTGCAGATCGGCCTGCCCGCGATCGTAGAAGTCGCCCCCGTAGAACGTGAGGATGCCGGCCAGCACCAGGAAGATCACCAGGAACACATAGGCCACCGGCGTCACGAAGTAGCTTCGCAGCTCGCGGCGCGCCACCGCCATGACCGGGCTCATGCCTCGTCCCCCTGCGCCGTGCGCCCATGCCCGGTGGTGATCTGGCGGAATACTTCGTCCAATCGCCCTCGTTCCAGCTGGATCTCCGAAACTTCCAGGCCTTGCTGGCGGAGCAGCGATTCGACCGGTTCGAGGATGCGCTCGCCGGGACGCGGAAAAACCGTGATGCGGCCATCCAGCGGATCGACTTCGATCGAGGCCACCTGCGGCAGGCGTCCGAGCATCTCCTGCGAAACGCCGCTGCCCGGTGCGCTGAAGGACACCGCACCGTGGTAGCGCGAACGCGCCTCCAGTTCGGCAGGCGTGGCGTCAGCGAGGAGCCGGCCGTTGGCGATGATGACCACGCGGTTGCACAGCGCGTGCACTTCTTCCAACAGGTGCGTGGAGATGAGGATGGTGCGCTCGCGCGCCATCGCATCGATCAACTGGCGCACGGCATGTTTCTGATTGGGGTCGAGACCGTCGGTCGGCTCGTCGAGCATGAGCACCGGCGGGTTGTGCACGATGGCCTGCGCCAGTCCCACGCGGCGGCGCAATCCCTTGGACAGGGTCTCGATGCAAGTGCCGAGCACTTCTTCCAACTGCAAGTGGCCGACCACCTCCTCGAAGCGCCGATAGCCCTGATCCGCGGACAAGCCACGCGAACGCACGATGAAGGTGAGGAACTCGCGCACGGTCAATTCGCCATAGCTCGGCGCGCCCTCCGGCAGATAGCCGAGCGCGCGCTTCGCTTTCAGCGGTGCCTTCTGCACGTCGTGGCCGCAGACGCGCGCCGTGCCGGCCGTCGGCCTGAGGAATCCGGCGATCATGCGCATCGCGGTGGATTTCCCCGCGCCATTGGGTCCCAGCAGGCCGAGCACCTGGCCCGGCTCGGCACGGAAGCTGAGCGCATCGACCGCAGTGAGCGGGCCGTAACGCCGGGTGAGCTGTTCGGTTTCGATCATGTCCGAGGCGGAAGTAGGGCGGCGGAGCGGTCGGGCGCGAGCGGCTCGATGCCTTGAGGAATGTACCCCATCGAGCCCGAAAAGTTCGGTCCTCGGTGACTCGCACGGAAGCTGCACAAAGAAAAAGGCCCTTCGCGAAGGAAGGGCCTTTTCGGTTCGGCGCGGTAGCGTCGGCTTACTTGCCGGCGCTGGCGGCGGAGGCCGGCGCGGCAGCGGTGCTGGACGACGCCGGCGCCTGCTGGCTGGTGCCATCGTCGAGCGACGGCGGCTGCAAACCGGCTTCCTGCTCCGGCGTCTTCTCCGGCGCATCGCTCAGCGGCAGGTACACGGCGAACTGAGCGTAGCTCTTGACCTCTTCGCCTTCCTTCACTTCCGGCTTCACGAGGATGTCGTACGGGCGATTCACCACCTCGTCGAACTTGTAGCCGTGAGTCTGGGAGTAGGCCTTCAGCATGTCGCGGGTCTGCGGGACGCCAGCGGCGGTGCCGTTCCAGATGCCCTTCAGCGCCGGACCACCGAAGGCGAGCATGCCGCGCACGTCGTTGTCGATGATGAGGCGACCGAAGCGGTCGGTGTTGCCTGGGGTGCTGTCCTGGGCGGGAGCCGCGGACGAGCTGCTGCTGGCCGGGGCGGCGGTCAGGTCCGGCGCCTTGGCGGCGGTCAGCTCATGGCTCTGGCCGTTGACGGTCACGCTGGTGGCGCTGATCGGCATGGCGACGTCGAAGGTGTACGTCTGATCGCCGTAGTTGGTGGTGTAGATGATGCGCGGACCGGTCACGGTCACGCCCAGCTTCTTGGCAGCGGCCTGGATCTGAGCCTGTGCCTTGTCGGTCGCTTCGTTCAGCGCCTCGAGACCGCCCTTGCGCTCGATCGAGCTGGACACCAGCAGCACCGGCGTCGGCTGGGTCTGCTCGATGTACGGGACGAGCTTGCTGTAGTCGATGTTCTGCACCGAGGCCAGCACGTTCTGCAGGTCCGTCAGGCTGAACTGGATGAACGCATCCGGATCGCCGTGGATGTACAGGTTCGAATAGCGGTCGATCAGGTTGAAGCCGTAGGACACGTCATACGACCAGGTGATCTTGGTCAGCTGGCCACGGCTGCCCTGGCGCTCGAGGGCGAGCGTGAAGTGCTTGTCCTGGCCGCGCCAGTCGTTGTCCACGTTCCAGACGACCTTGGCTTCCTTCGCGGTCGAATCGACCTTGTCGAAGGCGGGCTCGGCGGTGGCGATGGTCAGCTTGCCCTTGCCCACTTTGTCGTCGTTGCTGTTCCAGCTGATCTCGGCACCCGGGCCATAGGCCTTGCCGGACAGCGTGAACTGGGTGTTGCGGTCGTACTTGCGCTGCACCGTGTAATCGGGGAAGCGGCGGAAATTGGCGAGCACGTCGTACACCTGACGCATGTCCTTGCCGACCACCAGCGACCTCTCCACATGGCCACTGCCAGGCATGATCACGCCCACCACGACGCCGACGACGGCGACGATGATCAGGGCAACAATGAATTCAAGAACACGCATCATTCCAGGGCTCTCCGAACATCTCTCTTGGCGGCACGAATGCGTCGCCGGAGACCGGTCCGCCACGGAGAGGCGCTCCCTTGAGAAGGCCGAGGAATCGCATCGTGGCAGGGGTCGGCCAGCGCCGAAGCCACCGATGGTACTGGTTCACGGGCAGGAACGCTATCCGCCCCGGAAAGCGCCCGGGAAGGCCCTTGGCAGGGCCTTCCCGAGGGTCGGAACGGCCTTAGACGATGCCCAGCTCCAAGGCCTTGAGCACCGCCCGCGTGCGGTCGCGCACGCCGAGCTTGGAAAGGATGTTGGACACGTGGTTCTTCACGGTGCCCTCGGCCACCTTCAAGGAGTTGGCAATCTCCTTGTTGCTATAGCCGCCGGACAGCAGGCGCAGGATCTCGGTCTCG
>JBCNOA010000214.1:0-7964 GCA_039594095.1 Dyella sp. | reverse complement strand
TGCGCGACCGCACGCCGAGCTTGGAAAGGATGTTGGACACGTGGTTCTTCACGGTGCCCTCGGCCACCTTCAAGGAGTTGGCAATCTCCTTGTTGCTATAGCCGCCGGACAGCAGGCGCAGGATCTCGGTCTCGCGCTCGGTCAGCGGATCGGGCTGCTCGAGGCTGGTGAACTGGTTCTGCATGCGGCCCACGCCGGCCAGAAGGCGCTGGGTCACCATCGGCGCCACTAGTGAGCCGCCGGCGGCGACGGTCCGCACGGCCTCCACCAGTTGTTCCAGCGAGACGTCCTTGAGGAGATAGCCGCGCGCGCCGGCTTTCAGTCCCTGCAGAACCAGCTGGTCGTCGTCGAATGTGGTCAGGATGATGGTGGGCGGAAGTTCGTTGCGAGCGGAGAGGGCCTGCAGCACCTCGAGCCCGCTCATGTTCGGCATGCGCAGGTCCAGCAACACCACGTCGGGCTTGACGCGGGGAATGTCCTGCACGGCCTGTGCGCCATCGGCGCATTCGGCCACTACGCGGATGTCCTCAGCCAGATCCAGCAGCGAGCGGACGCCCTGGCGTACCAGGTTCTGGTCGTCGACAAGACACACGGAAATCATCGCGGTTCCTCGGAGCGATTGCGTCCCCCGGCGCCATCGCCGGGTACGACGGTAGACGGTCTCAATAGAGCGGCTGCACGGCCATCCAGGCCGGCCGCCCATTCTGGCATGGCTGCAAGACTACGGCGCGGACTCACGACACGCTCAGGGCGGGCGGCTCGAACCGCGACGGGGCGTGGGCCAGGGTCGATTCCTCGCCCAGCGGCAGGATGACGTTGAGGGCGAAGCCCTGCCCGGTGGCGGTGTCCACGTTCACTGTGCCGCCGAACTCCGCCAGGCGCTCGCGCATGCCCGATAGGCCATTGCCCGGCCGGAACTGATCGGCACCGCGCCCGTCGTCGCGCGCATGCAACTCCAGCAGCCCGCCTTCGTCGTAAGCGAAGGTGAGCCACAGGTTGCGCGCGCCGGCGTGCCGGGCCGTATTGGTGATAATTTCCTGGGCGCAACGCAGCAGGACCTGGGCCCGGCGCGGATCTTCCACACTGAAGCGCGGAGGCGTCTCCACGTGCACGTTCAAGCCAGGCACGCCTTCGACCAGGCTGCGCAAGGCCTGGGTCAGGTCGATGGCGTCGTCCTGCCGCAGCTCGCTGACGACCTCGCGCACATCGCGCAGCAGATGCTTGGCGGTGGCCTGGGCCTTGAGCACATGCTCGGCGGCGGCCGGATTGCTCAGATGGCTGGCCACTTCCAGGTTCAAGGTCAGCGCAGTGAGGTGGTGGCCCACCAGGTCATGCAGGTCGCGCGCGATGCGCATGCGCTCGGCGATGCGGGTGGACTCTGCCAACAGGGCGCGCGTCGCCCTCAGTTCGGAATTGAGGCGGCGCTGAACCTCGCGCTCCTCGGCCTGCTGACTGGCGATCACCGACGCGACGAAGCCCACGGCCGAGAAGCCGGTATAGATGCAGGCCTGCAGCAAGGCGAGAGTCACGCTGTAATTGAATTCTGGGAAGGTCGAGAAAAGCACGGCCAGCCCGAGGCACTGCAGGAGGATCCAGGCCACGCTGAGCCAGAACGGCAGCAACCAGGGCAGGATCACCGAGGACACCACCATGAGGATGGCCGACAGGCCGCTATGGCTGTACCAGCCCACGGCCAGGGCCGAAGCGGTGATCAAGGTCAGGCCCACCAGGCGGGCCCCCAGGTTGCGCCGGGAGCCCAGGTTGCTGGTCAGAAGCAGGTAGAGCACGCCGAACAGCAGGTAGAACAGCGACCACAGCAGCAGGGCGAAATTGGGCTGATGCAGCTGATCCATGCGTTCGACCGCCCACTGGATGATCAGCGGCGTGCCCGAACAGACGTAGGCGAACAAGCCGGTCAGGCGCAGCAGGCGGATGTGGTTGAAGTTGGACCATCGCATGCCCGGCATCATAGGCCGGCGGTACCGTGGTGCAATGCGCGAGAAGTCACTGGCCGCCCCCTGCCGGAAGCCATGCCGGCGCGGGCTTTACAAAGGTTTTACATGGTGCGCCGTGATATGTGCGCCCCTCGTCCCCATGCCATAATGCGCCCCGTCACGCGGGGCCGCCGTCAGCCGGTCTGCCAGATTCTCGAAACATCACTGCGGAGCAACGAATGGCCCTTGCCATCCGCGACGTGCGCGAGCACGACCTGGATGCCGTACTGGCGCTCAACAATGCCGCCGGGCGCACCATCCTCGCCCTGGACGCTGGTCACCTGCGCTATTTCTACGAGCACGCCGACTACTTCCGCGTCGCCGAAATCGACGGACACATCGCCGGTTTCCTGATCGCGCTGCGCGAAAACGGCGACTACGCCAGCCCCAATTACCAGTGGTTCGGCGAGCGCTATGCGCAGTTCGTCTACATCGACCGTATCGTCATCGCGAACGCCTACCGCCGCCACGGCCTGGGTCGCATCTTCTATTGCGACGTCACCAGCTATGCGGAAGTACGCGCACCGCTGCTGACCTGCGAGGTGTTCCTGGAGCCGCGCGACGACAAGGTCCTGCTGTTCCACGGCACTTACGGCTTCCAGGAAGTCGGCCAACAGCGCATGGGCGAGGCCGGCCCGCAGGTCAGCCTGCTCGCCAAGGAGCTGCCCAGCTACCCTTACGTGCGCGAAACCTACTTGGAACGCGGCGGCCTGCCCGACGTGCCGTGGCTGGCCGAGCGCCCCCGCCCCCTACATAACGACAAGCGCCGCCTCGCCGGAGAGCGGCGCCCATGAATGCCCGAATGGATACCACCGATGTCTGCGACCTGCGCTTCGGCCAGGTCGGTATTGCCAGCGTCCGCGTGCGCCGGCCCGACGCCGCCGCGCTGTACGAGGAACTGGAGCGCCGCGTGCGCACCGCTCCCCAGCTGTTCTCGCGCGCCGCCGTCATTCTGGATCTGAGCCACCTGCTCAACCTGCCGGACGATGGCACGGTCGACGCCCTGCTCGAAGCCGTGCGCAGCGCCGGCATGCTGCCGGTGGGGTTCGCCTACGGCACCAGCGAGACCGAGGCGCTGTCGCGCCGCATGGGCCTGCCGTTGATCGCCAAGTTCCGCGCCGCCTATGAACCCGCCGATGGCGGCAGCATCGCGCCGCCCGCCCCGGCACCGGCTCCCGAGCCGGCTCCGGCCCCTGTCGCCGCCCCGGCACCGCCGGCCGCTCCGCGCGAGGCGGCCGCTTCGGCCGACGCCGCGCCGCTCGGCGGCCAGTACCACGACGGCACGGTGCGCTCGGGCCAGCAGATTTACGCGCGCGACCGCGACCTGACCATCACCGGCGCCGTCGCCAACGGTGCGGAGGTCATCGCCGACGGCAGCATCCACATCTACGGCGGCCTGCGCGGCCGCGCGATGGCGGGAGCGCAGGGCGATTCCAAGGCGCGCATCTACGTATCGGACTTCCGCGCGGAGCTGGTCGCCATCGCCGGCCACTACCGCGTCTTTGAACAGTTGCCGAAGGACCTCGAAGGCCAGGCTGTGCAATGCTGGCTCGACGGGGAAAAATTGCTGATCGCGAAACTTTGACGCGGATTCGTCCGCCTGCAACGATCGCCACATCATTAATCGCCACATCATTACAAGAACATATTTCGGGAGATGAGCCCTTGACTGCTGAGATCATCGTTGTCACCTCGGGCAAAGGTGGCGTGGGCAAGACCACCACCAGCGCTTCGCTAGCCACCGGCCTGGCCATGCAAGGCAAGAAAGTCGCCGTGATCGACTTCGACGTCGGCCTGCGCAACCTGGATCTGATCATGGGCTGCGAGCGCCGCGTGGTGTACGACTTCGTCAACGTCGTACACGGCGAGGCCGCGCTCAAGCAGGCCCTGATCAAGGACAAGCGCCACGAGAACCTCTACGTGCTGGCCGCCAGCCAGACGCGCGACAAGGATGCGCTGACCCAGGAAGGCGTGGAAAAGGTGCTGAAGGACCTTTCCGACGACGGCTTCGACTACGTCATCTGCGACTCGCCCGCCGGCATCGAGAAGGGCGCGCACCTGGCGATGTACTTCGCGGACCATGCGGTGGTGGTGGTCAACCCGGAAGTGTCGTCGGTGCGCGACTCCGACCGCATCCTGGGCCTGCTCTCCAGCAAGACCCGCCGCGCCGAAAACGGCGAAGGCGCGATCAAGCAGCATCTGCTGCTCACCCGCTACAACCCCGCTCGCGTGGCCGTGGGCGAAATGCTGAGCGTGAAGGACGTCGAGGACATTCTCGGCATCAACGTGGTGGGCGTGATTCCGGAATCGGAAAACGTGCTGGCCGCCTCTAACTCGGGCGTGCCGGTGATCCTCGACGAGAACTCGTACGCGGGCCAGGCGTACAGCGACACCGTGGCCCGCCTCCTTGGCGAAGAGCGCCCGCTGCGCTTCCTCGAAGTGCAGAAGAAGGGCTTCTTCCAGCGCGTATTCGGAGGCTGAACGCGATGGGTATTCTTGATTTCCTCAAGCGCAGGCCGGAGCCGTCCGCCGTGGTGGCCAAGGAGCGCCTGCGCATCATCGTGGCGCAGGAGCGCTCCACCCGCGGAGCGCCCGATTACTTGCCGCTGCTGCGCAACGAACTGCTCGAAGTCATCAAGAAATACGTCCACGTGGACGTCGAAGCGATCAACATCAACGTCGAGCGCGACAGCGGGCACGAAGTGCTCGAACTCTCGGTCGCGCTGCCCGACCACAAGCCCGGATCGACCGCACCGGTCGCCGGCTGAGCGGCGGCGGGCCGTACGGCCCGCCGTCCGCTTCCCGTTCCATTCCACGCGGGCAAGCCGGCCCGACGCGCCGATACGCCATGCAGGAAATGTCCACGCCCTCGTCTTCCGCGCCCGTGTTGCGCCTGTCCGACATCGCGGAAAACGACGCGCGGGCACTGCTCGCCCGTTACGGCCTGGCGCTGGAACGCGTACCGGACGTGCAAGCCATTCCCGGCAGCTTCTGGGGCGACGAGGAGGCCGGCATCATCGGCACCGTCGTCTATGCACGCGGGGACACGCCGGTGCATTCCCTGCTGCACGAAGCCGGCCACCTGATCGTGCTGCCCGCGGAACGCCGCGCCCAGGTCCATACCGACGCCACGGATTCCATCGAGGAAGAAGACGCCACCTGCTATCTGCAGATCGTCCTGGCCGACGAACTGCCGGGCGTAGGCCGCGGACGCCTGATGGCGGACATGGATGCCTGGGGCTACAGCTTCCGGCTCGGTTCCACGGCCGCATGGTTCGGTGAGGATGCCGAAAACGCACGCCAGTGGCTCATCGAACGGCACCTGCTCGACCAACACGGTCGACCGGTCTTCCCTTCCGCCTGACCCTGCGACAGCGGTCCGCCGACTCCGCAGCGTCCTAAGCCGCCTCTCCCGTCGCCGCCTGAGAAGGCGACCGCTCCAGTATCCGCCGGTACCAGCGCCAGGACGTCCAGCCGATGACGGTCAGCGCGGACGCGCCCAGGGCCAGATAAAGCATGCGATCGGCCAGCAGCGGCGACAGCACGCCGGCCACCACGCTGCACAACAGCAGGCTGGAGAACGCCTGCACCGACGATGCGCCGCCGCGATGATGCGGAAACCGATCGAGCAACAACAGCGTGAGCGTGGGGAACGCCAACTGCACGCCGATGCCATGCACGATCAGCGGCAGCATCGACCAGGGCAGCGCCGGCTGCGGCAACACGAAGGCCAGCCCCAGGTGCAATGCGCAGGCCGCGAGCATGGCCATGTACCCCAGGTTCACCGTATAGGCCTGGCTGCGTCGCACCGCGAGCCGCCCGGAAAGCCAGGCGCCTCCCATCAACCCGGCCACCACGGGCAGAAACAGCCAGGGAAATCCTTGCGCCGAGAGATGCAGCAGGTCGCGGACGATGTGCGGCGCCGACGCGATGTACAGAAACAGTCCCGCGAAGTTCACCGAGCAGGAAATCAGAAGCGGCCGGAACGGCAGGTCGCGCCCGAAACCGACGTAGCCGGCCAGCAGTTCGCGCGGCGCGAAACGCGTGCGGGCCTCGGGCGGATGGCTCTCTCGCAGCAACAGCACCAGGGCCGCGGCCAGCACCGCGGTGAAACCCATCAGCACCCAGAAGATGCCGTGCCAGCCGCCGAGATAGAGGATCTGCGCGCCCACCATCGGCGCGATCACCGGAGCCACGCTGAAGATCATCATCACCCGCGACATCAGCTGCTGCGCGGCCGCGCCTTCATAGCAATCGCGAACGATCGCGCGCCCCACCACCAGGCCCGCGCCGGCGCACATCCCCTGCAGCGCGCGGCAGGCCAGCAGCATCGGATAGGACGTGGCCAGCGCCGCTCCTGCCGACGCCACCGCGTAGACCGCTATGCCGGCCACCAGTACCGGCTTGCGCCCCACGGCATCCGAGATCGCGCCATGGAACAGACTCATCGCGGCATAGGTCAGCAGGTAGACGCTGATCATCTGCTGGAGCTGCGCGTTGTCCACGCCGAATTGAGCGCCGATCAGAGGGAACGCGGGGAACACCGCGTCGATGGAGAACGGGCCGATCATCGACAGGCCCGCGAGCAGCACCGGCAGGCTGCGCTGCACGGCGCGGGGGTTGGCGTTCATGGCGAGGGCGAAAGGGCGCGAGGCCCGCGAGTATAAGGGCGCACCGCGGAGCTCGCATGATCCGCTTGTCACGTCCGGGTTGACGCGCCGACGCGCCCTTCGGCTAGCATGCGCAGCTTGAGGGAGATGGCATGCCTCCCGCGCCGCGCCATGCGGACGAACCGCACCGAGGTCCGCCCGGACCCGGCGCTGATGATGCCTGCACACCGGCACGCGCCGGGGCGCAGGCGCGTGCCTGGTTCCGGAGGGCCACCAACCCCTTGGGAGACACGGCAAGTGAGCTATTCCGGATTTCTGGTCATCGGCATCGGCGGCGCCCTCGGCTGCTGGCTGCGATGGGTCCTGGGCGTGCTGCTTAGCCCGCTGTTCCCCACCATTCCGCTGGGCACGCTCGCGGCCAATCTCCTCGGCGGCCTGCTGATGGGCTGCGTATTGGGCGTGTTCGACCATTACCAGACCCTGCCGCCGGAACTGCGCCTGTTCGTGGCCACCGGCTTCCTGGGCGGGCTGACCACCTTCTCCACGTTTTCGGCCGAGGCGACCACCCTGCTGCTCCGCCAGCAGTACCTGTGGTTCGCCGGTCACGTGGCCGTCCATGTAGTCGGGTCCATCGCGATGACCGTCATAGGCATCGCCACCACCCGGCTGCTGCTGCGAGCCTGAGGAGGAACTCCCATGAACCCCGCCATCCAGGGCCGGCTGCTGATCTTCTACTGCCACCAGCGCGCGCGCCATGACGGCATGCTGGTGTACGAGTGGCTGCTGGAGCTGGCCAAGCGCCAGGGCATCGGCGGCGGCTCGGCATTCCGCGCGGTGGCCGGCTACGGGCGTCACGGCGTGCTGCACGAGGAACGGTTCTTCGACCTGGCCGACGATCTGCCGGTCAAGGCCGAATTCCTGCTCGGCGAAGCCCAGGCCGACGCCCTCCTGGCCGAGGTGCGCGCCGCAGGCGTCGACGTGGTCTATGCATCCGTGCCGGCAGGCTTCGAGGTCCTTGGCCGGCACTGAAACGCACCTCCAACGTTCTAGGGGCACGCATGAGTCGGGATTCGCTGAAGCAACGCGCCACCACCCTGCTTGAACACGCCGGCATCCATCTCGATGGCGATGCCCCCACCGACATCCGCGTGCACGACGACGGCCTCTACGCCCGCGTATTCGCGCACGGCTCGCTGGGGCTGGGCGAGGCCTACATGGACGGCTGGTGGGACGTGGAAGACCTGCCGGGGATGTTCACCCTGCTGCTGCGCTCGCACGTGGACCAGGAACTGAAGACGCTGGATACGCTGCTCGCGCATCTGAAGGCGCGCTTCATCAACCTGCAGCGCGGCGATCACGC
>JBCNOA010000213.1:0-8008 GCA_039594095.1 Dyella sp. | reverse complement strand
GTCGCCTTACGGCCAGGTTGTCTCGCCCGTTGGGCGAGGGTTTCGCTCTCCTGCCGGAGAGCGAGTTACTTCTTCTTTGCTTGCCCAAAGAAGAAGTAACCAACCCCGAAAAGGGGGCAAGGAAGAAGGGCACCCTGCGCGGCGCCCTCCGCGGCCTTCGCCGCTGCGGGTGCGTTGAGGGCTGGCCGGGCTTTTCGACAGGGCATCCTGCCCTGATCGAAAAGGCGGGGACGTCCTGTCCCCGCCCGCCTTTGGCGGCCTGATCGTCCAGCCCTCACCGCCGCGAAGGGGACCCGGAAGATCAAGAGCACTACGGAGCGTCGCTTCGCTCGCTCTTGTTGGTTCTTGCCTCGGTACTCACTTCTCCTTCTCCCCTCCGGGCGACCCGTAGGTAGTCCCCGTGGGAGAGAAGGCGGGATGAGGGGCGGGTGCTTGCGGTGGCGTCTCTCTCGCGGCCCCTAAAGCAAGAAGGCCGGCAAAAGCCGGCCTTCTTGTGGAGTGTCAGTCGATTCCCAGCTTCTTTAACTTGTAGCGCAGTGCGCGGAAGGTGATGCCGAGTTTCTTGGCGGCCGCGGTTTTGTTGTACCGCGACTCTTCCAGCGCCTTGATGATGGCGGTGCGCTCGATGTTGCTGATGTAGTCGTCGAGGCCGCCGTCGGCGGCGGAGGCCGGGGTGGGGGCGGCTTGGGGAGCGGTGGCGGGGGCTGGCGTGCCGGGGTAGGCGGGCGATTCGGCGCGGGGGGCGCGTTGCGGCAGCATGAGGTCGGCGACATCGATCTGGTCGCCTTCGCACATGGCCATCGAGCGCTCGAGGATGTTCTCCAGTTCGCGCACGTTGCCGGGAAAGTCATAGCTTTCCAGCGCCTGCTGCGCGCCCGGCAGCAGGCGGCCGGGGCTGCCGCCGCTCTTGGCGGCGAGCTGGCGCAGGATGTAGCTGGCCAGCAGCGGGACGTCGCCGCGGCGCTCGCGCAGCGGCGGCACGCGCAGTTCGATCACGTTGATGCGGTAGAACAGGTCCTGGCGGAACTGGCCCTGTTCGACCAAGGCGGCGAGGTTCTTGTGCGTCGCCGAGAGAATGCGGACGTCGACCGGGATTTCCTCGCGAGCGCCAATGGGGCGCACGGCTTTTTCCTGGATCGCGCGCAGCAGCTTCACCTGCATGTGCAGCGGCAGTTCGGCCACTTCGTCCAGGAACAGAGTGCCGCCGTTGGCGGCCTGGAACAGGCCTTCCTTGTCGCTGACGGCGCCGGTGAAGCTGCCCTTGCGATGGCCGAAGAACTCGCTCTCCATCAGCTCCGACGGGATCGCGCCGCAGTTCACCGGCACGAAGGGGCCGGCCGCGCGGGGGCCCTGCTCGTGGATGAGGCGGGCGACCAGCTCCTTGCCGACACCGGATTCGCCGGCGATGTAGACCGGCGCCTGGTTGCGCGCCAGCTTGCCGATGGTCGCGCGCACCTGCTGCATCGCCGGCGAGTCGCCGATCAGGCGATCGCTGGAGTTGGTGGCCTTGGCCGCGCCGCCGGCGCGCTTTTCCTCGGCGAGCCGCAGCGCCGTGCGCACCAGCTGGCGGAGCATCTGGATGTCCACCGGCTTGGAAACGAAGTCGAAGGCGCCTGCCTTCAACGCGCTCACTGCCGCGTCGACGTTGCCGTAGGCGGTGATCATCGCTACCGGCATGTCCGGGTATTTGGCGGCGATGAGCTCGATCAGCTCGTGGCCGGTGCCATCGGGCAGGCGCATGTCGGTGAAGCAGAGATCGTAGGTGCGCTCTTCCAGGGCGCGGCGCGCATCCGACACCGTGCCGACCGCATCGACCTGCAGGTCCATGCGGCCCAGGGTGATGGTCAGCAGTTCTCGGATGTCGCGCTCGTCGTCGATGACGAGGACGGTCTGTTGGCTCATGTCGTCAAGCTGGCTTCAGGTCCGGGCTAGGATACCCGCCGCTTCCCCGGGGGGCAAAGGCGCCGCAGCATGGTTGGCAACGGCGCCCGCGCTGCATCAGCGGCCCAGCTGACGGTCGAAGAACTGCCAGATCACGCGGTAGGCGTCTTTGGACTCCGGCAGTTCGGGATCCGAGAAGAAGGAATGCCACATGCCGTCCCACAGACGCAGTTCGGCGTGCACGCCGGCACGGTCCAGCAGTACGTGGCTCTGGACCACCGCGCTCATGGCCATGTCTCGCGTACCGGAGATCAGCAGGGTGGGCGGGAACTTCGCGAGAATCTGCGGCGACAGCGCCGGAAGCACTAGCGGATCGTCCGGGTTGGCGCCTTTGAAATAGGGCAGATCTGCCAGCTTCAGCGGCGCCGCGGGCACCGGCTTGCCATTGAGCGGAGCGCCGATGTACGCCGAATCGCCGTCCAGCTCGGTGAGCGCCGCACAGAACATGCCGATTGCGCCGGGCACGGGCAGGCGATCGTGGATCAGCCTGGCGACGCTCTCGCCCGTGAGCACGCCGCCGGCGGAGCATCCGTAGAGGCCGATCTGCGCCGGCTTGTACTGCTTGAGCAGCGCCTGATACACGGCCACGACGTCGTCGGTCGCGGCGGGAAACACGTGTTCCGGACCCTGGCGGTAATCCACGGTGACGACCTTCACGCGCCCCACGCCGGCGATCGGAATCGCTTCCACCAGCCCGCCGCTGTGCGCGCCCCACAGGAAGGCGCCGCCATGCAGATTGATCAAGACGCGCTGCCGGTTCGCAGCGGCGACACCCTGCGCGGGCTCCACCACGTCCACCGGCACGCCGCCGATCTTCGTGCTGGCGATCTTCACGGGATACAGCTTCTGCATGCGCGCCGCGCGGTCGCTGTTCATGCGGTCGTAGAAGGCCCGGCTCTGCTCGATCGGCGCGCTCAGCGGCGGTCCCTTGTCGCCCTCGGTGAGCATCTTCGGGAAGAAAGCGCGTGCTTCGGGCGAGGCGAAGCGCGAGTACGGCACGCTCGCGCCGCCGACCTCCACGCTGCCGTCCGGCTTGTACCCGGTGGCGGACGGAGCGGATTGCGCGCAGACGAGGCCGGCAAGCAACAGCAGCGACGCGGTCGTGAAGGCGGGGCGGGCGATGCGCATGGCGAGACTCCTTCGGCGAGAGGCCGGCGGGGCGGCCCGCCGGTGGCAGGTCACTTCGCGGTTTCGGTGGCGCGCGGCTTTCCGGCGGGCTCCGCGGCGTGCTTCTGCAGGATCTCCTGCAGCTTCAGGTACACGCCGTTGGTCCAGCCGAAGCCAATGACGTTCTCGGTGTAGCCGGCGGTGACTTTCACGTCGGCATTGCCCGTGGCCATGTTGTATTTCTCGCGGATGGTGCCGTCGTCGGCGAGACCCCGGTCGACGGTCGCGGCGAACTTGCCGGCGAGCCGGCGCGCGTCGTCGTGATAGCCGTAGTCGTCCAGGCCCTTGATGGCCAGCCAGTTGGTCGGTGCCCAGCCGAAGGGATCGTTCCACTGCACGCCGCTGGGCCGGTTGTCCATCGACAGGCCGCCGCGGCGCTCGAAGATGGCCAGCTTGGCGCGCACCGCCTCGGCCTGCTGCGGCGAGGCCGCGCCGGCCCACAGCGGGTAGAACGTATTGATGTAGGGGTAGGGCGAGGGTTTCCCGGCGACGACATCGTAGTCGCGGTACATCCCTTCCTCCGGGCGCCACAGGTACTTGTCCATCGCCGCCTTGCGCGCGGCGGCGGCCTGGGTCCAGCGTTGCGCCTCGTCGCTCTTGCCCAGGCGCTTGGCGAAGTCGGCCAGGTCCAGCTCGTAGCGATACAGCAGGCTGTTGAGGTCCACCGAGGCGTAGTGATGCGTCGATCCGCCGAAGGGGCCGAAGTGGAAGTTGGTGTCGTAGCCCGATTCGCGCATCGCGCGATCGCCGTGGTAGTAGTCGGCGGTAAGGCGATAACCGTCGTACCAGTTGCCCAGGCAGACCTTGGAAGCGCGCACGTCGCAGCTTTCCTTCGCGAGGCGCGCCGCCTCGGCGTCATTGGGTTCCTTGGCTCCCTTCAGCAGATAGCCGGGGTCGTCCTTGGGGTGGGCGCGCAGCCACTTGATGACCTTGAGGTAGAAATCGTCGCTGTTCTGCGCCTCCAGCACCGGACCCGCGCCCAGGTCGTAGTAGCGCGCCAGGCCGGTATCGCCGGCGCGATGCTCCTCGCGCGTCCACACGTCGTGGTTGCGTACCGCCAGCGGGTAGGCGTGCGCCAGCCAGTCGTTGCGCTGGGCATCGCCGGCGAAGGCGTCAGGATCGTCCAGCACCGTCTTCATCATCGCGGTGAGGAAGGGCGGCTGCGAGCGGCTGAGGTAATAGGTGCGGTTGGCGTTGAGCACGGCGCCGTAGTACTCGACCTCGAACAGCGCGTTGTCGACCATGTCGCGCGCGAGCTTGCCGCGCTGGTCGGCCGCTAGCCCCAGCACGATGAAATAACTGTCCCAGCCATACATCTCGTTGAAGAAGCCGCCGGGGACTACGTAGGGATGCGGCAGGTAAAGCAGGCCCTGCGCCGGCAGCCGGTTGGCGTCGATATCGCCCAGACGCTCGATGGCGCGCGGCAATGGGCGAATCTCCACGCCGCAGCGTTTGCCGGTCTCGGCCAGCGCGGCGGGCACGGCCATGCCCGCTGGCACGTAGAGCACCGGGTGCGCGGCGATCTTCGGATCGCCGAGCGCGTTGCACTGGTCCTGCGAACGGGTGAGCGTGGCCCAGGCCTTGTCGATGTAGACGCGCGTCTTCGCAGGATCGGGCGTGCCCGCGTATACGGAAGCGGCGAAGACCAGACCCGCCGCGAAGGCGGCGGCACGCTGTGGGAGGCGGAGCGAACGGGCGATAGAGGTCATTGGCGTTGTCCTCACTGCGGGGAAATCGATGGCGCCGGTGCCGGAAGGGCGACGCAGCAGGCGCGACCCGGCCAGAGCATCCGGTTCCACGGTGACGTCCGTGTGTTCGTCGTGGCGCGGCGTTCGCCGAACGGGGTTGCCGGCCGGCTTTCGGCCACCTTCGAACCGGCCGATACCGCGCCTGCGGCCGGCATCTCCGTCAGAGCGGAGATGTCCGGGCCGCGGGTACGGCGTGCTCGCCTCATGTCACGCCCCGCGCCCCTAGCGCGCCGTGCGGGTGAGTTTCGCCTTGCCGTCGGCGCCGTGATCGATACGGATGTCGTACTGCTTGCCGCGATAATGCACGCCTTGCAGCTTCAGCGACTTCCACGCCGGGGGCAGCACCGGCGCGTAGGCTTCGCTCAGGCCGTTGTCGTCGATGCGCAGGCCGCTCAGACCGTAAACGAAGCTCTGCACGAAACCGGCGGACGTGGACAGGATGTAGCCGGCGTTGTTCGCCACCGTCTCCGTGCGCACATTGAACGGCGGCTTCAGGAAGCCGGCCAGATTGCGGTGGATCCATTCGCCGGCCGTCTTGCCGTCGCCCAGTTCCGCGGCGCCGACCGCGAGCATCACCATCATCATCTCGTTCGGGTCGTCGCCGTGGACCTTCAGCTCGTGCAGCTGGAAGTCGAAGTTGTTGCGGCGTACCTGCGGCGTCATCGGCAGATCGAGATTGGGATACATCAGCCAGATCAGCGACGAGCCCATCCAGGTGATCTTGTCGTGCGGCACCGTTTCGTCGAAGTCGAGGTGGCGCTGGTTCTTCTCGTCGAAGGGGATGTACATCTTGGCGATGATGTCGGCCCATTTCGGGTCCGGCGTCTCGCCCACCTGCCTGGCCGCTTCCTCCGCGATGCGCAGCGCCTTGCGGGCGGCGGCATTGGTGAAGGAGTCGTTGGGCACGTCGTTGTAGGCCTCGTCGGGCGAGGTGACGTGATGGATCTCGTAGCGGTCGTGCGCCTTGTCGTAGGTCACGCGGCTGACCCAGAACTCGGCGACGCCACGGATCACCGGCCAGCCGTACTGCTTGAGCCAGGCGTCGTCGCCGGTCACCTGGTAGTACTGCCACTGCGCGATCGCCACGTCGGCGTTGACGTGGATCTCGCGGTACACGTCATAAGCGAAGTGCGGCGTGTGGTCGACGCCGGTCTCCGGATCGGCTTCCCAGGGATACATGGTGCCGCTGGCGCCGTACTGCTTTGCGCGGTCGCGGGCAGGCTGCATGGTGCGGTGACGGAACATCACGATCGGCTTGGCGCGCTCCGGATGCAGCAGCAGCAGCGCGGGGAAGACCCACGAATCGCTGTCCCAGAACGCATGGCCGGCGTAGCCCGGCGTGAGCGCGCAGGCGCCCATCGGCCAGGCGGTGCCGACGGTGGAGTTGGCGAGCAGGTAGTAGAGGTCCGAATGCACCGCCTTCTGCACGGCCGCGTCGCCGTCCACCACGATGTCGGACTTCCACAGCTCGTGCCACGCCGCCTGGTGAGAGGCCAGGAGTTTGTCGAATCCCGTCGCCCGCGCCTGTTTCGCCAGCGCGAGCGTGGCCTTGGCGTCGCCGCCCCAGCCCTGGCGCGACAGCGCCGCGTACTTGGTGAACTCGTAGGTGCGGCCCTTCTGTACGTGCGCCTTGACGTTGAGCGAGAGGCGGTAGGGGGTTTTCTCCAGCTGAACGTCCTCGACCTTCAGGCCCGCGGGCAGGCTGATTGCGACCGCCTCGGCCATGTCCAGGCCTTGTTCGGCGCGGCCGTCCAGCCACAGGGTGAGGTCCTTGGTGTCGCCGTCGTTGGCGAGGACGCGCGTGACGCCGTGATACCAGACCGCGGCGCGGTCGGGTGTGGGCACGGGTTTGTTGTTGAGGTTCTGGCCGCTGGCGATCACCGCCTCGATCATCTGGTCGCCAGTGAGCTTGGCGATGGGAAAGCGCGGCTGGTGTTCCGACCACAGGCGGATCGGAAAGGTGAGCTGCACGCTGCCGTCGAACTGCGGAGTGATCGCCAGCCGCGTGGCGGCGACGTGGTTGGCGTCCTGGCTGACGAAGGTGGTGACCTTCACGTCGGTGGACTTGTTGGCATAGACGAAGCGGTAGCGCGTGCTGAGCGTCGCGTCGCGCATATCCAGCGTCTGCGCGTAGTCGGTGAAGATCTCCTTGCCCAGGCGCGTGGAGTTCAGCCAGCCGCCGCCGGGGTTGTAATCGATCTCGCTCCAGCCGGGCACGGCGGCCGGGCGCGCGATGTCGTCCTTGGCGTAGTCCATGAAGGCGACCATGTAGCCCATCGCCGGCTCCGTGCCGCGCGGCGAGGTCATGGTGGAGAAGTAGCCGTTGGCGAGATAGCCGGGGAAGTAGCTGTCGAAATCGGCTGACGTTCCAGTGAGCACGAAGCTCGGATCGCTTGCCGCGTCCTGCGCGGCGGCCGGTCCGGCCATGCCGGCGGCGAGAAGGAGCAGGCCGGCCAGGCCCAGGCGACAGCGGTGTTTCATGGCTTTTCCCATCATCGATTCCTTGTGTGTCCGCCGCGGCTTCATGCCGCCGCGCATCATTCCGGCGCGAGGTCGGACGGTGCGGGCAGGGCGCCCGCGCGGTCGGCTTCGCGCTTGAAGAAGAACAGGGTCACCAGTACCAGAGTCATCGGCACCAGTGAGAAATAGAACGCGTGGATGCCGCCGAAGCTGGCGAAGACCACGGCGGTGATGCGCGAGCCCAGCGTGCCGCCGAGCGCGGAAAAGATCACGATCAGACCGGTCATCGAGGCGTGCAGCGGCTTGGGCAGCGAACTGAGCGCCACCGAGTTGATCACCGGATAGATCGGCGCCATCAGCAAGCCGATCAGAGGCAGCAGGTAGGCCGCCAGCGGTGCATCGAACCAGCCGGCGTCCGGCTTGGGGGAGGCATGCTGGGCCAGCGGCAGTACCAGCAGCACCAGCACGCCCATGCCGACCACGCAGAGATTGAGCAAGGTGTGCCACGACATCCGCCGCAGCACCTGGCCCGCGGCGATGCGGCCCAGCGCGGTGGCTCCGGCCAGGATGCTGGCCAGCTGGATGCTCATCGCATTGGGCAGGTGCAGGATCTCGTTGTTGAAGGTGGGCAGCCAGGTGCCGAAGCTCTGCTCGATCAGCACGTACAGGAAGGCCGACAGCAGGAACACGTA
>JBCNOA010000212.1:0-8012 GCA_039594095.1 Dyella sp. | reverse complement strand
TGGGATCGAGCTCCCAGCTGTCCGTCAGGCGCTTGGCTAGGGCGTGGTCCCAGCGCGCGTAAAAGGCAGCCGTGAAGTCGAGGTACGCGCGTACCTTCATCCACGGAAACAGATCGAAGGTCTGCGGCACGAAGCCGATGCGATGCATGCGTTCGCCTCCGGGCTCGGTCATCGGCGCACCGAGCAGGCGTACTTCGCCGCCGTCGATGGGCGACAGGCCGAGCAGGCAGCGCAGTAGCGTGGTCTTGCCCGCCCCGTTGCGTCCCAGCAGGCCGACGACGCGCCCGGCCGGTACGGCCCAGTCGATGCCGCGCAGAACCTCTCTCTGGCCGAAGGATTTGCACAGGCCGGCCACTTGCAGCACCGGCGCGGCGGGCAGGCCGACGGGATCGACGAGTGTGAGCGGCAGTTCGGCGGCTGACATTCCGGCGAGGCTCCTCCTGAGTGGGACGCTGTGCGGTACGCGGCATGGCCGTCCATCCCATGATGGCACCGTTCGCCCTCGCGACTACACTCGCCGCATGGCCGAGACACCTTCGTTCGACGACCTGCCGCTCTTTCCTCTTTCGACCGTGCTGTATCCGCGCGGCCGGTTGCAATTGCGCGTCTTCGAACCGCGCTATCTGGATATGGTGCGCGAGTGTTCGCGCCGCGGCAGCGGCTTCGGAGTGTGCCTGATCCTGCAGGGGCGCGAGGTGGGCGAGCCGGCGGTGCCGGCGGCCGTGGGCACGGTGGCGCGGATCATCGATTTCAGCCACGGCGACGACGGCCTGCTGGGCATCGTCGCCGAGGGCGTGGAGCGCTTCCGCGTGACGCGCACCCGAGTGCGTTCCGACGGGCTGGTCTCCGGTCAGGTGGAGCATTGGGCGACCGAGCCGACGCAGCCCGTGCCGGTGGAATTCGGGCTGTTGCAGACCATCCTGAGCCGGCTTCTGGAGCACATGGCGCCGCATTGGCGCCACGCGACGGCGGCCGACTACGAGGACGCCAGCTGGGTGGGTTTTCGCCTGGCGGAACTGCTGCCGCTGGAACGGGAGGAGCATCAGCGCATGCTGGAGCTGACCGATCCTTTGCTCCGCCTGGCCGAACTGCAGACGATCCTGCCGCGCTTCCAGAAAGCGTAGCCGCGCATGTCCGACAGGCGGGGCGCTTTGCGCGGCGGCTGGCGGCTCCTACACTTGCGCTCTTTTCCATTGGGATGGAACGCCATGGCGAGCCTCAAGGGCAAGACCCTGTTCATCACCGGCGCGTCGCGCGGCCTCGGTCTCGCGCTCGCGCTGCGCGCCGCGCGCGACGGCGCCAACGTCGCTATCGCCGCCAAGAGCAGCGTGCCCAATCCCAGGCTGCCGGGGACGATCCATACCGCCGCGGCGCAGGTGGAAGCGGAGGGCGGCAGAGCGCTCGCGCTCAAATGCGACATCCGCGAAGAGGACGAGGTGAAGGCGGCGGTTGCCGCGACGGTCGAGACCTTCGGCGGCATCGATATCCTGGTCAACAATGCCAGCGCGATCTGGCTGGCAGGTGCGCTGGACACGCCGATGAAGCGTTTCGACCTGATGCAGCAGGTGAATGCCCGCGGGACGTTCCTGTGCGCACAGGCCTGCCTGCCGCATCTGTTGCAGTCGTCCAACCCGCACATCCTTACGCTGGCGCCGCCGCCATCGCTCGATCCGAAATGGTGGGCGCCGCATACCGGCTACACGCTGGCGAAGATGGGCATGAGCTTCGTCACCCTGGGCCTGGCCGGTGAGTTCGGGCCCAAAGGCGTGGCGGTGAACGCACTGTGGCCGCGCACGATCGTGGCCACCGATGCGCTGAACATGATCCCGGGCGTGGACGTCCCGCGCTGCCGGAAGCCGGACATCGTCGCCGATGCCGCGCATGCGGTGCTGGTGAAAACGGCCGTAGGCTTCTCGGGGAAATTCCTGATCGACGAGGACGTTCTGCGCGAGTCGGGCGTCACCGATTTTTCCGGCTATGCCGTCGACCCGGCGCAGCCGCTGCTGCCGGACCTGTTCCTGGATTGATGCCGTGACTTGTCCATTCTGCGCGATCGCCGCGGGCCGCCTGGAGGCGAGCGTGGTCGCGCAGACGCCGGCAGCGATCGCGTTTCTCGATCTGCGGCAGGCGGTGCCGGGCCACGTGCTGGTCGTCCCCCGGCAGCATGTGGAGACGATTTTCGAGCTCGATCCGTCGCTCGCGGGCGAACTGATGGCGCTGGCGACGCGCGTGGCCAAGGCGCTGCAGGCGGCCTTCGCGCCGCCGGGCCTCAATCTCTGGCAATCGAATGGCGCGGCCGGCGGCCAGGAAGTGCCGCATGTCCATCTGCACGTTCAGCCCCGGCAGGTCGGCGATGGCCTGATGCGGGTCTATCCGCACGGATTGCCGGCGCCGGCCCGGCGCGACGCGCTCGATCGGCTGGCGGAGCGTATCCGCCCGCATCTGTCGCCGTGAGCGCGCCGGCGCACCCCCTAATTCCAAGCAACGAGGAAGAAAACGTCATGAAATATCTGCACAGCATGGTCCGCGTCCGCGACATCGAGCAGAGCCTGCGTTTCTATTGCGAAGGTCTCGGTCTGAAGGAAACCCGCCGGATGGAGAATGCGGCCGGCAAGTTCACCCTGGTGTACCTCGCGGCGCCGGAGACGCCCGAGGCGGAAGTGGAGCTGACCTACAACTGGGGCTCCGAAGAGGATTACGGCAGCGCCCGCAACTTCGGCCATCTGGCGTTCGAGGTCGAGAACATCTACGCCATCTGCCGCCACCTGCAGGACATGGGCTACACCATCAACCGCCCGCCACGGGACGGCCATATGGCGTTCGTGCGTTCTCCGGACCTGATCTCGATCGAGCTGCTTCAGCGCGGCGGGCACCTGCCGCCCCAGGAACCCTGGGCATCGATGGCCAATACCGGCGCCTGGTAAGCGCGCAGGCGTTCGGCCGCTCCACCTTCTGGCAGACCCCGTGCTGTCCGTTTGGCGGGTGCCCTTATCCCGCAGCGACGTATAGGGTGTGATCCATATCACACTTCTGTAGCAGCCCGGGGGAAGGCCCTGCGGAACGTGTCCGGCAGGCGCGGCGCAGATCGCGCCGCGCGAGAGAACCGGAAACGGGGAGGGGCCATGGCGGTTAGCAAGGTGGACGCCAAGCGTTGCGTGGTGTGGTTCGGCCAGCCCAGCGCCACGGAGCGGATGCGGCTGAACCGCGCCGGCTGGTATGTGCGTGTGGCGGATGCGTCGGCTCTCGACGGTATCGGCACCCGTGGCGGCAATACGGTGGTGGCGGTCGCCGACCTGCGCGAGTCCGACGCCGCGGCCATGGCCGCCATGCGGCATGTCATGGATGCCTATCCGGGGCTGCCATGGCTGGCTCTGATGCCGGCGGAAATGCCTTCCGGCGACCCGGTGCTGGGCGGGGTGATCGATACCTGCGTCGATGTGTTTACCGCGCCGGTCGACGTCGACCGGCTGCTCGATTCGCTGGGTTACCTCGGCGGCGACATCGTTGCCGCCGAGACGGATGACCTGGGCATCACCGGTCACAGCAAGGCCACGCGTGCGGTCATCGCCAGCGTGCGCAAGTACGCGCCGGTGGATCTGCCGGTGCTGATCACGGGTGAGACGGGCACGGGCAAGGAAGTGGCGGCGCGCGCTCTGCACAAGCTTTCGCATCGCAACGCTCGTCCTTTCGCCGCGATCAACTGCGGGGCGTTGCCGCCGAACCTGGTTCAGTCGGAGCTGTTCGGCCACGAGCGCGGTGCATTCACGGGCGCCAATGCGCGCCGGATCGGCCATTTCGAATCCGCCGCGGGCGGGACGGTGTTCCTCGACGAAGTGGGCGACTTGCCGGCCGACGCGCAAACGAGCCTCCTGCGCTTCCTGCAGGAAGGCACGCTGGAGCGTGTGGGCAGCAGTCAGTCGATCAAGCTGGATGTCCGCGTGCTGGCGGCCACGCACGTGGATCTGGAAAAGGCCGTGGAGCAGGGACGTTTCCGCGAAGACCTCTATTACCGGCTCAACGTGTTGCGTCTCCACATGCCCGCGCTGCGCGAGCGCGAGGACGACGTCATTCTGCTGGCGCAGCATTTTCTCGATGCCTTCCGCGAACACCACGGCAGCCATGCCCGCACCTTCAGCAGCGCCGCCAGGCAGGCCATGCGCCACTTCAGCTGGCCAGGCAACGTGCGCGAGCTTTTGAACCGCGTGCAGCGCGCGGCCGTGGTGGCGGAGGACGCACTGATCACGCCCGAGGACCTGGACTTGATTCACGTCTCGCAGATGCCGCTGGGCCGCGCCAGCCTCGGCAGCGCTCGCGTCGCGGCCGAGCGCGAGGCGGTGATCAGCTGCCTGCGCGAATGCCACTTCAACGTCAGCGAATGCGCGCGGCGGCTGAAGGTCTCGCGCGTGACCATCTACCGGCTCTGCAAGAAGCACGGTTTGTCGCTCGATCAGCTGCGCTGATCGCCGACAGGGACTCCGTCGCCCGGGATGCCTGCGCCGGCGGCCGTTCGCGCACCCGGCGAAAGCGCCGAAAGAGACGGAAGGCCCCCGGCCTACAGGGGTCAGCCGGGGGCCTCCGTTGGTGCCCGGTCACAGGGAAGACCGGGTTACCGCCCGCGTTGCCACCTCCGGTGGCCTTGAACTCGGGTCATTGAATACATGGCAAGCCGCGTGCCAGCGTGAACTCAGGCTCCTAGCCCAGCTATTTCAATGGGTTGTGGCGACGCCCTGCCGGCTCCCCTGTAACAGGAGCGTGGCGGCGGCCGAGGACGGAATCGATGCGGGACCGCCTGGCGCAAGGGCTGACGCAACCATCGGCGGGTGTGTCGGCGGTGCGACAGGTGCAACGCCATGGCGTACAACCCGGTTCGCCCGGAAAACGCATGGAAAAGCCCCGGCGCTGGTTCTACGATGCGCGAGGCCCACGCTCAGCGGCACGCCGCAGCGGTTGGCCCTCTTTCCCCTTCCCAACCATTCGATGGTGTTGCCCGAATGGCAATGCCAGGAGTTCCTCATGCACGCGCAGGATTCATCGTCGTCCCTGATCGACCTCGGCAAGCGCTATTGGCTGCCGGTGTACCGACCCCGCGAGGTGGTACTGGATCACGGCAAAGGCGCGCGCGTGTGGGATACCGAAGGCCGCGACTATGTGGATTTCGGCGCGGGCATCGCGGTGAACGCGCTGGGCCACCAGGACCCGGATCTGGTGGATGCGCTGGTGACGCAGGCGCACAAGCTGTGGCACAGCAGCAACGTGTTCTATACCGAGCCGCCGTTGCGGCTGGCCGAAGAGCTGGTGAAGGCGTCGGGCTTCGCGGAGCGCGTGTTCCTGTGCAATTCCGGTACCGAGGCCAATGAAGCTGCGATCAAGCTCGTGCGCAAGTGGGCCGCTTCAAAGGGACGTTCGCCGGACCGGCGCGTGATCCTGACCTTCCGTGGCTCTTTTCACGGGCGCACGCTGGCGGCAGTCACCGCCACCGCCCAGCCGAAGTACCAGGAGCACTACGAGCCGCTGCCGGGCGGATTCCGCTATCTCGATTTCAACGACGTCGCCGGTCTGGAAGCGGCGTTCGCGCAGGGCGACGTGGCGGCGGTGATGCTGGAGCCCGTGCAGGGCGAAGGCGGCGTGCTGCCTGCTACGCCCGAATTCATCCGCCGTGCCCGCGAATTGTGCGATGCGCACGAGGCTTTGCTGGTATTGGACGAGATCCAGTGCGGCATGGGCCGGACCGGCACGCTTTTCGCGCATGAACAGGACGGCGTGAAGCCGGACATCGTGACGCTGGCCAAAGCGCTGGGCTGCGGGTTCCCCATCGGCGCCATGCTGACGGGCCCGAAGGTGGCCGAAGTGATGCAGTACGGCGCGCATGGCACCACCTTCGGCGGCAATCCCATGGCGGCGGCGGTGGCGCGGGTCGCATTGCGCAAGTTGGCATCGGCTGAGCTCATGGCGAACGTCGCGAAGCAGGCCAAAGCGTTGCGCGACGGCCTGGCGGCGATCCACGCGGAGCTGGGGCTGTTCGCGGAAGTACGCGGGCGCGGCCTGATGATCGGCGCGGTGCTCGACGAGGCCTACAAAGGGCGTGCCGGCGAGATCCTGGACCATGCCGCCGCGCGCGGCCTGCTGGTCCTGCAGGCAGGCCCGGACGTGCTGCGGTTCGTGCCGCCGCTCAATCTCGGCGACGAAGACTTGGCCGAAGGATTGGCACGCCTTCGCGCGGCACTGACCGACTTCGTCGGAAAGCGCTGAGCGCACCGTCAATCGGTGCCGTGCTCCAGCGCGGCACCGCAGTGACGACAGTAATGGGCGTCCGTCTCGTGATCCTGGAGGCGGCAGGCGGGGCAGGCGATCCGGCGGCGCGCTTCGCGCATGCCCGCCGCCAGTTCCGCCGCGAAGATGCCGGTCGGCACAGCAATGATGCTGTAGCCGACCAGCATGATCACCGAGGTCAGCAATTGGCCCAGCGTGGTGTGGGGCGTGATGTCGCCGAAGCCCACCGTGGTCATGGTCACCACTGCCCAGTACATCGAGCGCGGAATGCTGCTGAAGCCGTTGTCCGGTCCCTCGACGAGGTACATGAGCGCGCCGAAGATCAGCACCAGGGTCAGGATGGTACTGACGAATACCAGGATCTTGTGCCGCCCGCGCATCAGCGCGGACCACAGCATGTTCGACTCGTCCACGTAACGCGTCATCTTCAGCACGCGGAAGATGCGCAGGATGCGCAGCGCGCGCACGACCAGCAGGTACTGGCTGCCCGCGAGGGCCAGGCTCAGGTAGGTCGGCAGCACGGCGAGCAGGTCCACGATGCCGAAGAAGCTGCGCATGTAGGCCCGCGGCCGTTCGACTACCGCGATGCGAAGCAGATACTCGGCCGTGAACAGAATGGTGAAGACCCATTCCAGCACGTAGAACAGGCGCGTGACGCGGTCGTGCAGGTCCGCGACCGAGTCCAGCACCGTGACGAGAATGCTGGAGACGATGGCGACGATGAGCGCGACGTCGAACAGGCGGCTGGGCCGGTCGTCGTGGTCAAAGATGATGTGGAACCAGCGTGCGCGCCAGCCGCTCGTCGTGGCGGGGCCGCAAGGCCGCGAGTGCGTGCCGCGCGAAGATGTGCTGCTCATGTGAAAGCTCCCGGTGACGGTTCGGCATCGCCCGCGCTTCGCGGCCTCCCGATGCCGCGTGGACGGCAGCATAGCGACGCACCCCGGAACGTCCAGGGGCGCGCCGGCCGGATCAGTCCAGGCCGAAGGCGAGCAGGGTCTGCCGAAGGCGCGCGAGATCCTGGAAATGATGTGCATGCAGGCCGGCGGCGCGGGCGCCTTCGACGTTCGCGAGGCTGTCGTCGATGAACAAGGTGCGCGCCGGGGCGGCGCCTATCTCGGCCAGGCAACCGAGGTAGGCCGGGGCCGCCGGCTTCGCCGCGCCGAAGCGCGCGGCTGCATAGGCGCGGCCCGCGAAAAGGGGAAACAGTTCGGGCACGATGCTGGGCAAGGCTTCGGCCATGAGGTGGCCGTTATTGGTGAGCAAGCCGAGCGCTACGCGCCCGTCGAGGCGGGCCGCCAGTTCGAGCACGTCCGGGCGGGCACGCGTAGCGATACGGCGCGCCTCTACCCAGGCGTGCACCGGCACGGGAGAGCCGAGGCGATCGCCCAGGGCCGCTAGATAGGCATCGGTATCGAGGGCGCCGCTGTCGCCTGCTTCCTCGATGCCGGACTCGTAGATCGCCGCATGCACTGCGGCTGACGTGGCGCCGAGCAAGGCCGCCAGATGCGTCACACGCGCCTGGCGGTCGTAATCGGCCAGCACGCCGTCCAGGTCGAACAGGACGCAGTGCAGCGGCTCGTTCATTAGGCGCGGTCGGCGCGCAGTGTCTGGCGAGCGGCTTCCAGCGTGGCGGCCAGATCTTCGTCGCTATGTGCGCTGGACAGGAAGCCGGCTTCGAAGGCCGACGGCGCCAGGTAGACGCCGCGCTCCAGCATGCCGTGGAAGAACCGGTTGAACGCTGC
>JBCNOA010000211.1:0-8021 GCA_039594095.1 Dyella sp. | reverse complement strand
AAGTGGCGCAGCGATGTGCCCGGTTCCTCGCCAGCTATCCGGGCCGCGTGCTGATCGCCGCCGACTCGGCAGGCCGGCGCGAGGCGCTGATCGAGACGCTGGCCGCGGCGGGTCTCAAGCCAGACAGTATCGATGGCTGGCCCCGCTTCATGACTGCGGATGGCCAGGGGCCTAAGTTCGCCATCGCCATCGCCGGCCTGGAGCAAGGCTTCGCGCTGAAGAAGCCGGCCATCACCGTGCTCACCGAGCGCGAGCTCTACGGCGAGCGCGTCCGGACGGAACGCAAGCGCCGCCGCGGCGCGGCGCGCGATCCGGATGCGATCATCCGCGACCTGACGGAACTGACCATCGGCGCGCCGATCGTGCACGTCGACCATGGTGTAGGCCGTTACCAGGGCCTCGTGTCCATGGAGCTGGGCGGGACCGAAGGCGAGTTCCTCACGATCGAATACGCCAAGGGCGACAAGTTGTACGTGCCCGTGGCGCAGCTGGGCCTCGTGAGCCGCTACACCGGCACCGCCCCGGAGCTAGCGCCGCTGCATTCGCTCGGCGGCGACGCCTGGGAACGCGCTCGCCGCAAGGCCGCCGAGAAAGTGCGCGATGTGGCTGCCGAGTTGCTGGCGATCTATGCGCAGCGCGAAGCGCGCGGTGGCGAATCGCTGCCGATCGATCGCCAACTGGTGGAGGAATTCGGCGCCAGCTTCCCGTTCGAGGAAACACCGGACCAGGAACAGGCGATCGGCGCCGTGCTGCGCGACCTCGCCGCGCCGCGTGCGATGGACCGAGTGATCTGCGGCGACGTGGGCTTCGGCAAGACCGAGGTGGCGCTGCGCGCCGCCTTCGCCGCCGCCACCGCCGGCAAGCAGGTGGCGGTGCTGGTGCCTACCACCCTGCTCGCCCAGCAGCACTACCGCAACTTCGCCGACCGCTTCGCCGACTGGCCAGTGCGGGTGGACGTGCTGTCGCGCTTCAAGTCCACCAAGGAAGTCAACGAGGCACTCAAGCGCCTGGCGGACGGCCAGATCGACGTCATCGTCGGCACGCACAAGCTGCTGCAGCCGGACATCAAGTTCAAGCAACTCGGCCTGGTGATCGTCGACGAGGAGCAGCGCTTCGGCGTGCGCCAGAAGGAGCAGCTGAAGAAACTTCGTGCCGAAGTGGATCTGCTCACCATGACCGCCACGCCGATTCCGCGCACGTTGAACATGGCGATGAGCGGCCTGCGCGATCTATCGCTGATCGCCACGCCGCCGGCGCATCGCATGGCGGTGCGCACCTTCATCAGTGCATGGGACCCGGCGACCATCCGCGAAGCCTTCCAGCGCGAGCTGGCGCGCGGCGGCCAGGTGTACTTCCTGCACAACGAGGTGGACAGCATCGAGCGTACCGCGCGCGAATTGCAGGAACTGATTCCGGAAGCGCGCATCGGCATCGCCCACGGACAGATGGCCGAGCGCGAGCTGGAACAGGTCATGGCGGACTTCCATCGCCAGCGCTTCAACGTGCTGGTATGCACCACCATCATCGAAACCGGCATCGACATCCCCACCGCCAACACCATCATCATCGACCGCGCCGACCGCTTCGGCCTGGCCCAGCTGCACCAGCTGCGCGGCCGCGTCGGTCGTTCGCACCACCGCGCCTATGCCTACCTGGTCGTGCCGGACCGCAAGGCGATGACCGCCGATGCGGAGAAGCGCCTGGAAGCGCTGGCATCGCTGGAGGAGCTGGGCGCGGGTTTCACTCTGGCCACGCACGATCTGGAGATCCGTGGCGCGGGCGAGCTGCTTGGCGACGAACAATCCGGCCAGATCCAGGAGATCGGCTTCGGCCTGTACACCGAACTGCTGGAACGCGCCGTGCGCGCGCTGAAGTCGGGCAAGGTGCCGGACTTCGACCTGAGTTCCGAACACGAGACCGAGGTGGAACTGCACCTGCCGGCACTGATTCCCGACGACTACCTGCCGGACGTCCATACGCGCTTGACCTTGTACAAGCGCATCGCGAGCGCGCGCAACGATGAAGCGCTGCGCGACCTGCAGGTGGAAATGATCGATCGCTTCGGCCTGCTGCCGGACGCCACCAAGAACCTGTTCGCGATCGCCGGACTGAAGCTCATGGCCACGCCGCTGGGCATTCGAAAGGTGGACTTCGGCCCTAATGGCGGACGCATCACGTTCCGGGATAAACCCGAAGTGGATCCGATGGCGATCATCCGCCTGATCCAGAGCCAGCCGCGTGTGTACAAGCTCGATGGACAGGACAAGTTGCGGGTGATCCTGGAGCTGCCGGGCGCGGCGGAGCGCATTCGCAGCGCGCAGGAGATTCTCGTGCAGTTGGGGGCGCGGCGGCCGGCGGCTTGAGAGGGCTTTGGCGTCGAGCGGAACGAGATGTTTTGCTCTAGCCATGTGCTGGAGAGCACCCGCCCCTCATCCCGCCTTCTCCCCAAAGGGAAGAAGGCGAAGTGAGTACCGAGGCAAGCAACCGAGCGATACCGCCACCGGATTCCGGCCTACGCCGGTATGACCAGTAAGCGAGTGCAAGGCGGCGCTTAGCGCCCGTCAGGGCCGCGGGCGACCCCAACCATCGCAAGAATCAGCCAGCGCGACGCACCAAATACTGCACAGAAAACAACTTCTCCGGATCCAACCAGACCCTGGCCACTTCCAACCCCGCCTTTCCCGCCATCGCCGCAAAATCCTCCAGCGAGTACTTGCAGCTGTACTCCACCAGCATCGCCTCTTCCTCGGCGAAACCGGCGAGCATGCGCCCCACTCTCACCTTCTGCTCGCGCATGCTGATGATGTGCGTCTCGATGCGGCCCGCCAGCGCGTTGTAATGCGCACGATGACGGAAGCCGTCCAGGTGAAAATCGCAGCCCAGCTCGCGATTGAGGCGCGCCAGCATGTTGAGCGTGAACTCCGCCGTGACGCCGGCGCGATCGTTGTAGGCCGCCTCGATGCGCGCGGCGTCTTTCTTCAGATCCACGCCGATCAGCACGCCGCCGGCCTCGCCCATCTCGTCGCGCATGGTCCGCAGCAACTGCACCGCATCGCGCTGTTCGAAGTTGCCGATGGTCGAACCAGGGAAATAGATCACCGTGCGTCGCGGGGCGCGCGGTGGAATCGGCAGACGTAGGGGGCGGGTGAAGTCGGCATGCAGGGGTTGCATCGGCAGCGATGGGAAACGCTCGGCCAGGCGCTGCACACTCGCCGTCAGCGCTTCGGGTTCGATTTCCACCGGCACGTAGCACACCGGCGAGGCCAGATGGCTGAGTAGCTGCCGAGTCTTCACCGCATTGCCGCTGCCGTATTCGACCAGGCGAACATCCGGGCCCAGTACGTCGGCGATATCGCCCGCATGCGCATCGAGCAAGGCGATTTCCGCGCGGGTGAGGTAGTACTCCGGTTGCTCGCAGATCTGTTCGAACAGTTCGCTGCCGCGCTCGTCGTAGAACAGCCAGGACGGCAGGCGCTTGGGGCTGGCGCGCAATCCGCGCTGGACGATCTCCAGCAGTTCGCTGGCGGGTGGGCGACGATCGTCGTCGCGGGGTTCCAGGGCTTGCAGGCTCATCGTGCGGGATCTCTTACCGGTCGCGGGCGAGACGCAGGCCGGCGAACTGCCAGCGAGCCTGCGCGGGGAAGAAGTTGCGGTAGGTGGCGCGGATGTGGTCGCGCGGCGTGGCGCACGAACCGCCGCGCAACACCCATTGCGCGTTCATGAACTTGCCGTTGTATTCGCCCAGTGCGCCAGGCAACGGCTTGAAACCGGGATAACTCACGTAGGGCGAGGCGGTCCATTCCCACACATCGCCATACATCTGCAAAAGACCCTCGCCGGCCGCAGCTCGCGGCGGTTGCGGCCGCGCATCGAGCAGATGGCCGCGCGTGGGCTGCGCGGCGGCGGCGCTTTCCCATTCCGCCTCGGTAGGCAGGCGCGCGCCGGCCCATCGCGCGAACGCGTCGGCTTCGAAATAACTCAGGTGCGCGACTGGCGCGGCGAGCTCGAGCTCACGCACGCCGCCAAGACCGTAGGCGCTTTCCAGATCGTCCTGCCAATAAAGCGGACGTTCCCACCCTTCCGCCTGCACGGTCGCCCATCCGTCCGAAAGCCACAGCGTGGGCTCACGGTAACCGCCGTCCTGCACGAACAGGCGATATTCCTCGTTCGTCACCAGGCGGTTGGCAAGCGCATGCGCCTGCAGATACACGCGGTGACGGGGACTCTCGTTGTCGAAGGCGAAGCCATCGCCCGCGTGTCCGATCTCTGCGACGCCCTCGAGGCCATCCACATACGACAGCGTTTCGGCTCGTGCGGCCACAGGGCGCGGCAACGCCGCGTCATAGGCGGTGCGCAGCGGGTTGCACCAGAGCGCGTGCTGAATATCGGTAAGGAGCAGTTCCTGATGCTGCTGCTCGTGCTGCAGGCCGAGTTCGACGACGGCCTTCGCGGCGGGCTCCAGGCCGGCCTCGATGCGCTCGGCCACTGCGTCCTCTACCCGCCGGCGGTAATCCAGCACCTGCTCCAGCGAGGGACGCGACAGCAGACCGCGCCGCGGGCGCGCATGCATCGGGCCCACCGTCTGGTAGTAGGAATTGAACAGGTAATGCCACTCGGGATGCCGCGGCCGCCAGGCGGGATCGCGGCCCAACAGGAACTGCTCGAAGAACCAGGTTGTGTGGGCAAGATGCCATTTCGCCGGGCTCGCGTCCGGCATGGATTGCACCATCATGTCTTCGGCGCTGAGTCCGGCGCACAGGCCGAGCGTGCGGGAGCGCACGCGACGAAAGCGCTGCAGAAGGGACTCGGCGTGGACGGTGGCATCGGACAGGCTCACGCATGCCTCCATTGCAACGAAATGCCCCTTCGAACGTTATAGGGACGGCCTGGCGACTCGTGGACACGCATGCCGGCTACCTTGCCGTAGCGCCCGTTCACATTCCGTGATCCGGCCACGGCAAAGGCTTGACAGGCGCAGGCCCCGCGGCGCTCAAATGCGGCCGCGCGACTTCGACGGTCCGGCCGCCCCGAAGGCCCCGGAAACGGGCTCAGGACGTTCCACCCAACCTGAAGAGGTATACCCATGAAAACCGTCACCGCCATGCTGGTATTCGCCATAGCCGCCGCCAGCGGCTGGGCTCATGCCGACAGCCCGGCGGCGGGCGATCGGCATCCGATGCGTCCCGTCAGCGACTGCCTGCGGCCCGACCGCATCAACGAATGGTACGTCGTGGACAAGCGCACGGTGATCGCGCGCACCGGCCCGGACCGCTACCTGGTGAAGCTCACCGCCGACTGTCCGCGCCTGGGCATCGGCCAGCAGTTGCTGTTCCGCGCCAACGATTCCAATCGCGCCGCCGGGATGGGCGCGATCTGTGGCGAGGTGGGCGAGACGGTGGTCTCGCGCGACCAGCCGCCATGCGGGATCCAGTCCGTCGGCAAGATCGACAAGGCGCAGTTCGAGAAGCTGGAAAAGCATGCCAGCCAGCACGGCTTCATGAGCAACGACGGCGCGCCGCCTACCAAGCCGTAAACCTTCGTTCGGATCTCCGTGGTCCGTCATAACGAAAGAGCCCGGCGCAAGCCGGGCTCTCTTCGGTCGGGTCGCGACGGAAATCAATCGCCGTCGTCGTCGTGATAGTGCCTGCGGTACCCGTCGCCGTAGTAGCCGCGCTCTTCATAGACGCGGCGCACGTAGACCGGGCGCTCCACCACGACCGGGTCGTCGTAGTACACCACGCGCGGCGCCGGACGGTAGTACACCGGGCCGGAGTAGTACGCGGGTCCGTAATACGGGTGGTAGTAATGCGGACGGTAGTAGCCGTCGCTGTAGCCGACGCTCACGCCCGGAACGTTGATGCCGATACCCACGCTCACGTGGCTGCGGGCGAACGACGGGGCGGCAACCGCGCAACCCAGCAGCACGGCGGCGGCGAGCACCACGCGCTTGAGGCTGGAACGCTTCGACTTGTTCATGGCTTTCGGTCTCCGAGAGAGCGGCGACGGCGGTTCGGTCGGTCCGGAAAGGGAAAACGGAGGGCCGCTCCGGCGCTGTCTGCCGGTGTCCATGCTCGGGTTCTAGGGCTGAATCCGCACTGAGTATTCCTAGGCAGGTTTTTTACCGTTTATCTCGCTGGCGGATGTGCCTTGCACTCCCTTCCCAGGGCGATGCCTGCGGGTGCGGACGAAGCAGCCAGCAACCGTGAATGTCGGCCCGCCGGGCGAAATCGAAAGGAATGCTGGCGGCGCTCCAGTCTTCGATCTGGAACTGCGCTTCCAGCGCCGCGCGATCCAGAGCGAAGCGCCGGAAATTGTTCGAGAACACGATGACTCCATCGGCCGCAAGCCGTTCCGCGCAGGCCAGCAACAGGCGTGCATGGTCGCGTTGCACGTCGAAGTCTTCGGCGCGCTTGGAATTGGAAAAGGTCGGCGGATCGACGTAGATGAGCCCGTAGCGCTCGCGATCGTGCTTCAGGAATTCCATCGCGTCGGCCTGCATCAGCCGATGTTTTGTCCCGGTGAAACCGTTCAGCGCGAGGTTGCGCGAAGCCCAGTCCAGATAAGTACCCGACAGGTCCACGCTGGTGGTGTCCCGCGCGCCGCCCGCCGCGGCGTAGACGCTGGCCGTGGCCGTGTAGGCGAACAAGTTGAGAAAACGCCGGTCCGCGGCCAGCTCGCGCAAGCGTGCGCGCACGAGGCGGTGATCCAGGAACAGGCCGGTATCTAAGTAATCGGTGAGATTGACCAGGAAACGCAGACCGCCCTCATCCACTTCGACGAACTCCCCGCGTTGGTCGAACTGACCGTACTTGGAGCCGCCCTTGCCGCGCTCGCGCGTCTTCAGGGCGATGCGGTCGCGCGGCACGCCGAATACCTCGCCAGCCACGCGCACGATCTCGCGCAGACGCAGGCGGGCCGTCTCGGCGGGGATGTCGGCCGGTGCGCGGTATTCCTGCACGTGCAGCCACTGCCCGCCGCGAGCGTTGCCGTAGACATCGATAGCCGCGGCGTATTCGGGCAGGTCCTGGTCATAGGCGCGCCAACAATGGATGTCCTCGCGTTCGAGCCGCTTGCGCAGGTGCCGGACGTTTTTCTCCAGGCGGTTCTTGAGCATCTGGGCGCCGGCCGACAAAGGCTTGGCCTCGCGCGGCGCCGTATCGGCGGCGCGCAGTTCGAACAGCAGCAGCACGGTTTCCAGCGCACCGTTGTACAGCGCGTACTTCTTGCTCGCGCGCAACGGAATGGCGTGGCCAAGCTCGGCATCGCCCGCCAATACGGCGGCATGCCAGCCGGCGAAGCGCTGCTTCAGCGTCTCGCCGAGGGCGCGATAAAGCCTGGGCATCGCATCGCGCTCTCCCAGGCGCTCGCCGTAAGGTGGATTGGTGATGACCAGCCCGCGCTCGAAACCCGGCGGCGGCGCGACATGCAAAGCATCGTGCTTGTCCAGGGTGAGAAAGCCGGCCACACCGGCCTCCTGCGCATTGCGCTTGGCCGTCTGCACCATGCGCGGATCGGCATCGCTGCCGAAGAAGCACGGCCGCAGCGCGCGCAAGCCGGCGTCGGCGCGGCCGCGCGCCTCCTCGAGCAGGCCGCGCCACAGCGCGATGTCGTGCCCCAGCCAGCCGAGAAAACCGAAATATTCGCGCCGCAGGCCGGGGGCTACGTCGGCCACCATCAACGCACCTTCGATCAGCAGGGTGCCGGATCCGCACATGGGGTCGAGCAGCGCGCCGCCCTGTGCATAGATGGCCGGCCAACCGGCGCGCAGCAACATGGCGGCGGCGAGGTTCTCCTTCAGCGGCGCTTCGCCCTGCAGCTCGCGCCAGCCGCGGCGATGCAGCGGTGTGCCGGCGAGATCGATGGACAAGGTGGCGCGGTCGCGGCGCAGACGCAGCTGGATGCGCACGTCCGGTTCCTCGGTATCCACGTCAGGACGGGAACCGTCGCGCTGGCGGAACTGATCCACCACCGCATCCTTCACGCGCTGGGCGATGAATTGGCTATGCGTCAGCTTGCTCTGC
>JBCNOA010000210.1:0-8070 GCA_039594095.1 Dyella sp. | reverse complement strand
CCAGCTCGAAGGTGATGGTGATGTTGGTCGAGCCCAGCGCGCTGGTGGAGCTCATCGAGCTGATGCCGGCGATGGTCGACAGCTGGGCCTCCAGCGGCGTGGCGACCGCCGAGGCCATGGTTTCCGGTGAGGCGCCAGGCAGGCTTGCGCTGATATTGATAGTTGGGAAATCGACGTTCGGCAGCTCGTTCACCGGCAGGCGCGGATACGCGGCGATGCCGAATACGAGCAGCGCCGCCATCAGCAGCGTGGTCATCACCGGACGGCGGATGCATAGCTCGGGCAGATTCATGACATCAACCCGTCTTCACGCGGGCACGGGCTCCGTCGACCAGCAGCATCTGGCCCTCGGTCACCACCTGCTCGCCCGGCTCCAGACCCTTGTCGATCACCAGCCGCGCGCCGGCGGTTGGGCCCGGCGTGACGTAGCGCTGCTGCACCTTGCCGTCACGGCCCAGCACGAACACGAAGCTGCCCTTAGCCGAACTCTGCAGCGCCTCGACCGGCACGGTGACGGCGTTGGCGATGCGCGTGGTCGGCAAGGTCACCTGCACGAACTGGCCGGGCGTGAGGCGATGGTCCGCATTCGCAAAGCGACCCTTGACCACGATGGTGCCGGTCGTGGCGTCCACCGCGTTGTCGATGAATTCCAGCACGCCCTCGAGAGGCGCGCCCTTGTCGCCAGGAACCGTGGCCTGTACCGGCACATCGCCGCGCGCCTGGGCGGCACGCACCGCGGCCAGGCTTTCCTCGGGGATGCTGAAGGCGATGCGGATCGGCTCGATCTGATTGAGCACCACCAGATCGGTGCTGTCCGCGGTGACTTGCGCGCCGGGCCAGACGAGCGGCGAGCCGATCACGCCGTCGAACGGCGCCGCGATGCGCGCGTAATCGAGCTGGGTCTGCGCGGTTTCCTGCGCGGCGAGGTCGCTCTGCAGCGTGGCGCGCGCGATGGTGAGGTTCGCCTGGTAGGTGTCGTAATCGGCCTTGGAGACAAAGCCCTTGGCGAGAATCTCGCTGTAACGCTTCTGGTCGGCCTCAGCCTTCTGCAGTTGCGCCTGGTCGCGGGCCACCGCGCCGCGGGCCTGGTCGAGCTGCGCCTTCAGCAGGCTGGGATCGATCTGGATCAGCAGGTCGCCCTTCTTTACCTGGGCCCCCGGCTTGAAGGCCAATGTCTGCAACTGGCCCGAGACGCGCGAGCGCAGCGTCACCGTGGAAAACGCCTCAGCGCGACCCACCAGCTTCAGACTGAGATCGACGTCGCCGCGCGTGGAGACGGCCACTTGCACTGGCACCTCGCCACCCTGGCCGCCGGCGGGCGCGCCGGGCGAAGGCATGGCCTCGTGGCGGCCGCGGAACACGATCATGGCGACGCCCAGCAGCGCCAGCGTTAGCACGATAAGAAGCAGTTTCTTCCAGGGCATGGGGACTCGCTATCAGGCTTGTTCGGCCGGCACGCGTTCCTTTCGGGGAGCACCGCGCTGCTGGCCCGCGATCCTTCGCCGGGAGGTCGTAAGGGCGGCGACGTACACGCCAAAAAGACCCTTACTATGCCGGGAGAATTCCCTGTCACGACAAGGACCAATGGCACTGGTCAGTCGTCAGCCGCCCTGCCGCACGCCGGGCGGACGTCTAGACTGCCGCGGGATCCTCTGCGTCGCCCGGCTGGTCCAGCGCCTGCAGGTTTTCCTTGATGCGGTTGAGTACGTCCATGGCTTGCTGCATTTCGTGCAGTTCGATGCCCTTAGTAGCGTCCTTGCGCAGACCGCGGCCGATCAGTTCCATGTCCGCGATGACACCCCGGGCCTGCTCCGTCACATAGAGGCGCCAGGCGCGGCGATCGCGCGGATCGGCCCTCCGCTCGACGAAGCCGGCGGCCTGAAGCCGGTCGATGACGCGGCCGACCGCGATGGGCTCCATCTCCAGAAACTCGGCCAGCTCGGTCTGACGCAGGCCTTCGCGGTGATAGAGCATCTTGGTCGCACGCCACTGCGCGCGCGTGAGCCCGAATTTCACCGCACGACGGTCGAAATGCTTGCGGAATAGCAGCGTGACGTCGTTGAGCAGGTAGCCGAACGAAATGTCTTCGGTCTTCATGTGTTCCCAGCACCTCCGCCCCGTCGGGCACCCCGCCGCCAAGCATACGGCGCAAAAAACTGCGAAACCACGGCAAGCACGGTCCGGGCGCGACGACCGTGGCCAGGGCCTTCAAATCATCATCGCCGATATCGGCCGGCCCGATGTGGACACGATCGTGAAAGCAGCCCTTCCCTGGCAAGGGCACGGCGGGCCAGGATGAAAGGAACCGGACAAGGCACGGTCCCGCGCTTCCCGACGCTCGTCTGGCTCGTATCGACGCCTTGCGCCCCACATTGCGGGCTACCGCGTCCTGCTGCTGCCCTCGCCTTCGCGAAGTGAGCGTCGGGCCGGCATCACTCCAGCTTGAAGGGATACAGCGGCGGCAGGCCCGAGCCGTCGGCAGCCGGCTTGCCGGCGCTACGCCAGCGGAAACCTTCGCGGAAAGCCTCAGCGAGGCGAGTACCCGGCTCGATACCGGAAGTGGAGCCATACAGCTGGCGCTGGAGCACGTCAATGGCTTCGCGCTGAGGGATCGAGTCCAGCGCGCCAGCCAGGGCACCGAGATTGACCAGGCCCGGACGCTCGGTCCTGGCCCACGCCAGCAGTGCCCGCGCCTGTGCGGACGGATCGCCGCCGCGTGCCGCGGCCAAGAAGGCAGCACGCGCCTGCCCGGCGCTCTGGGACTCCGGAGCGTTCCCAGCAGCCGAAGCCTTCGCTCCGCCGGACCGCCGGCGCCACCACCACCCGATGATGCTGGCGATCCACAAGCCCAGGCTGCCGATCGCGATCCAGCGCCATGGCAGGCCATGCTCCGTCGCGGCGGATGCGGCTGCGCCGGTATCGGCCGGTGTCGAGACAACGGCAGGCGGTGGCGATGTCGCTGGCGTGCCCGTCGCCGGCAACACCGTGTAGCGGCGCTCCGGGATGCGGGCGATTTCGGCCTTGTCGGTCTGCACGTTCCACCAGGTGAGCGTGGTCTCGGGGATCACCAGCTCACCTGGGCGGCCAGGCACCACGGCGAAGGATTGCTGGCGGCGCCCGACCAGCCATGAGCCATCGAGGCGCGTTCCATTGACCGGCTTGTCTGGATAGACCGTGGCGCCTTCGAGCTTGGGCAGGCTCAACGCCGGCAGGCTCTCGTAAGGGAGACCGGTCGCCTGCACCGTCATAGTCAGATTCAGCGGCTGGCCCACGCGCAGCTGGCCGTGATCGGGCTGCCCCTCCAGCGACAGCGACAGCGCGCGCGCCGGCAGCCACGCGGTCTTTCCCGCGGTGCCCGGCACGGGCCGGACGTCGACACCCACCGCGGGCGAGGCAGCGGACACCGTGCGGGTGCTTCCGAAGAAGCTGTTCGGGTCGGCCATGTCGATCAGCTCGCCCTGGAACGACACCGGGCCGATCTCGATATGCCCGGCGCGTTGCGGGATGAGGGCGTATCGCCGCTCGATCACGTTGTAGCGGCGACCGCCGCGCTCCGCCTGGTAATTGGCGTCGTCGCCGAGCTTGCTCAGTTCCGCGCCGCTCGCCTGCGGCTCGTCCATGGCGCCGTTGCTGAGGCTGGCAGCGAAGTACAGCCGCACCACGTAGGTCATCTGCTGGCCGACGTAAGCGTTGCGCGGCTCCGCCACGGCTTCCAGGAAGAGGCCCTTACCCGTATCGACCGCTGCCTGGTTGTCGGGTGCGGACACCTCCAGCTGAAGAGGGGCCGTGCTGCCGCCGGCGAAGGATAGCGCCGGTATTTCAAGCTGCCCGACCCGCTTCGGCCTCAACGCGATGCCGTAAGTGAACTCGGCCGCGCGACGGCCATTGACGATGCTGACGCTGGTGTTGCTCGAGGTACCCAGGACATCGAAATCGGCGGAGAGCGCGGAAAGATCGGGCGTACCGACGCTGCCACCTTCGACCTGCAGATTGAGCGTGACAGTCTCGCCCAGCTGCACCTTGTCGCGATCCAGCGTGGCGCGCACCTCGGCCGCGGCGGCAAACCACGGCAGGCACCACAGAAGCAGACACAGGCACCAGCGAAGGCGGAACGGAACCATCAATCATCCTCCCCGGCGCCGCCATGGCGCTGCCGGTACTCGAGTTCGAACTTGCGCCGCAGCAGCGCGCCAGGATCGTCGGGCACTCGCTGCAAGGCCCGGCGCACATCCGCCGGGAGCTTCGCCTGCGGATCGTCGGCCGACACCGCGCCGAGCTCGTGCGACGATTCGCGGTCGCCGGCCTTGCCCTCGCGCAGGGCCTGATTCATCTGCTTCTGTAGCGCCTGGCGCGCCTGCTCGGCTTGCGCCTTCTGCTGTGCCTGCTCTTCGGCCGAAGGCGGCTTGGCTTCGCCCTGCCCCTTGGTCTCCGGACCTTGGCCGTCCTGCTTGCCCTGGCTATTGGCATCGCGCCTGGCGTCGGCGTTGTCGCCTTGCTGGCCGTCCTTGGAGGCGTCTTCGGGTTTTTTCTCGTCGTTCTTCTTGTCGTCGCCTTGCTGCTTATCGTCCTTGCCCGGCTGCCCTCCCTTGGAGGCGTGGTCGTCCTTGCCGGTGCCGTGCCTGTCCTGCTTGTCTTGTTTGTCGCCGTCCTTCTTGTCCTGCGGCGGCTGCTTGCGGAGCCAGTCCTCGACGGCCTGCCGGTTCGCTTTGGCGTCGGCGTGATTAGGGTCTTCCTTCAATGCGCGGTCGTAAGCGGCCAGGGCTTCCTTGTATTGGCCCTGCTTGGCCAGCGCGTTGCCCAGGTTGTAGGCCGCGTCGGCGCCCGGCGCCCGCTGCCATGCCGCCGCGGCGGTAGCGTAATCCCCGGAGCGGTAGGCGGCTGCGCCTCGCAATGCCGGATCGCGCGCGAGCGCCTGCGCATTCTTGGCATCGCCCCGGCGCAACGCGTCGGCAGCCTGCTGGTCGGGCCGCCTCCACAGATCGCTCCAGTTACCGGCCTGCGCCGTCGAAGGCAGCCACTGCAGCGCGATCAGGGGCAACGCCATCAGCCAGCCGCGGCGAAACCCCAATCCGAAAATCGCGAGCAGCGGCAGCAATAGCCAAGGACCGCGGTCCTGCCACTCGTCGCCACTTTGTCCCTCGGCTTGAACGAAAGGTTGACCGGGATGTTCGCCCGGCTTGAGCGCGGCGACGTCGCGCCCGTCTTCGGTGATCGGCACGTAACGACCGCCGCCGGCTTCGGCCAGCGCCTTCAGCGCCTCGTCGTCGCGACGCGCCAGCACCACATCGCCACGGCTGTCGCGCAACAGGCCACCTTCGCCGTCCGGTACCGGGCTGCCCTGCGGCGTGCCGATGCCGAGTACCGAAACGCGTACGCCCTCGCCGCGCGCCTTTCGCGCAGCCGCCTCGGCGGCCGTGTCCGCACCGTCCGTGACGAGGATCAGATCCCCTCCGCCAGCTTTCGCGTTGCGGATCAGCGCGGCGCCACGCTCGATCGCCTGCGCCGCGTCGTTGCCGTCCGTCGGCATCGTATCGGGCGACAGCGCGTCGAGCAGATCGCCGAGGCTGCCGGCGTCGGTCGTCAGCGGCGCCACCGTGAACGCTTCGCCGGCATAGGCCACGAGCCCGTTAAGCCCGGCCCGATTGGCGGCGAGGAGATCGCGCGCCTTGTAACGCGCACGGTCGATACGGCTCGGCGCCACGTCCCGCGCAAGCATGTGGCGAGACAGCGATACGGCGACGACCTGCGCCGAACGGCTTGCATACAGCGGAGAAGCCACGCGATCCCAGGCAGGCCCCGCCAACGCCAAGACGCACAATGCCACGCCGGCCGCCAGCAAGGCGGGCGGCCATGCACGTCCGCGTCCATCCGCCCCCTGCAGGACGTGGGGCATCAGCTCGGCATCGACCAATCGCGCCAGTTCGCGCAGCCCGCGATTGCCGCGGCCCGCCAACGCATAGGCGATCGGCGCGAGGAGCAACCCCAGCAGCCACCAGGGGCGGAGGAAATGGAAGTCATGCCACCAAGCCATCATGCGATGGCCTCCCTACGGCGACGCCCCAGCGGCGCGACGGCCAGCAGGAAACACAGTGCGCCGGCCAGCAACGGCCAGCGGAAGAGTTCGTGCCTGGGACGCAACTCGGGGCCATGCTGGGGCATCGGTTCCAGGGCATCGATCGCGTGGTAGGCGGCAGCCAGCTCGCTCGTATCGGTCGCGCGGAAGTAGCGGCCGCCGGTCTGTCCGGCCATGGTCCGCAACATGCCTTCGTCCAGATCGGCCGAAGGATTGACGACGCGCGTGCCGAAGAAATCCGGTACGCGCATCTCCGTGGCGCCGATGCCGATGGTGTAGATGCGCACCCCCGCGGCCTTAGCCGCGTGCGCTGCATCGAGCGGTGCGATGCTGCCGGCGTTGTTCACGCCGTCCGTCAGCAGCACCAGCACACGAGCCTGTTCCGGCAGCGCGGAGAGTCGCTTGACCGCGACTGCCACGGCGTCGCCGATCGCCGTCTCGGTACCGGCAAGGCCCACCGTAGCGCCTTGAAGCTGTGCGCTGACCGCGCCGAGATCGTAGGTGAGCGGCGTGACCAGGAATGCCCTGCTGCCGAACAGGATCAGACCGAGTTCGTCGCCACTGCGGCGCGCGATGAAGTCGCCCGCGATCGCCTCCACGGCGCCGAAACGACTCACCGGCTGGCCGGCCAGCTTCATGTCTTCCAGCCGCATGCTGCCGGAAAGATCGACCGCCAGCATCATGGCTCGTCCGCTGCGTTGCTGTGCCTGGGGCGGTCCTACCCATTGCGGCCGCGCGGCCGCGGCGACCAGGCAGAGCCACGCCACCGCTAGCCACCATGCGCGTGCGCCAGGTCTGACGCTCTCCGCCACGACGGCCAGTCGCAATTGCGGATGCGGCAGGTGCAGCGCCTGTCCGGGCGCGGCCGGGCGCAACCAGCGCCGCAGCACCCAAGGCAGTGGCAGCAGGACGGCGATCCAGGGCCAGGCAAACTCGGGCATCAAGGTTTGACCCCGATGGCAGACTTGGGCACGCGCCGGCGCCAGGCCAGAGCCAGCCAACGCCGCAATGCTTCCGGCGCGCCGGTTAAGGCGGCACCCGGTCGGTACATGGCGTCTTCCAGAGCCATCAATCGATCGAGCGTGGCGGCATCCACCGGTACCTGCGCCAGGCAACGCCGCCAGGCTTCGCCACGGTGATGCGTAGCGAGCGGGTCGTAGCCGCGCGCCGCCCGCCGCAACAGGTCGTGCAGCGCCGCGGCCAGCCGCTCCGGCTCATCCGCGTAGGTGCGCTCGATAGCGTCGATGTCCCCGAAAGCGGCATGCAGGCGGCGTAGCCGCGAGCGCCGCCTGGAGGCCAGCCACGCGCCCAAGAGGAGGAAGAGGATGGCCACACCTGCCAACACCCACCAGCCAGGAGCCGGCGGCCACCAGGAAGGAGCGGGCGGAAGATGGATGTCGCGCAGGACCGGACCGGCCTGCTCTGGTGCACCGGCGGGATTCATGCGGCGGACCTCTTGCCGCTCAGAAGCGCGGCGACGACGTCCAACGGGTCGGCGATGGTATCGATCGTTGCGTTGGCCAGGCCCAGCGCAAGGGCGAGCGTGGCGAGACGGACCTGCCCTGCGCCGAGTGCCTGCTGGAATTCGTGACGCTGGCGGTCGCCGGTCAACATCACTTCGCGGCGCACGCCTGCGTGTTCCAGCGGATAGCGCCCCGGAGGCGCCGCCGCGAGCTCGAGCACGTCGCCGACGATCAGCACGGAGACGTCCGTATGTCGGGCCAGATCGATCAGTCGCCCTCTGGAGGCGTCATCGATGCTCAGGCCATCGCTGATAAGAAGCACCCGGCTGGCGCCGTGCATCAACCGTCCCGCTCGCATCAGCGCCTGCGAGAGCGGTTCCGACCCTTCCTCGGCACGCTCGGCATCCCAGCCGGCAAGCGCGCCGCACAGGGCCAATGCGCCGCGCGTGCTGCCCTGGGGTCGCAGCAAGTGCCTGCGCTCACCGAACGCCAGGGCGCCGACACGCTCGCCCGCCCGAATAGCAAGCCAACCCG
>JBCNOA010000021.1:0-32233 GCA_039594095.1 Dyella sp. | reverse complement strand
CAGCTCGGCGCTCTGTTGCGGCGAGATGGCCGCCTGAGTGTCCGCCTCCGGCAGCCCGCCGGAAGGGGCGGCGGAGCTTTCGGCGTGCCGCGTGACGTCCGACAGGTGTGCGCGCGCGGCGGCCAGTTCCGCCGACTTGGGCGCCAGCTCGGCGGCCTGGTCCAGCAGGCGCGCCGCCTGGGCGTTGTCGCCGCTGTCGATCGCCGCATTGGCCTGCACCACCAGCGCCTGCGCTACCTGGCCGAGCCCCGCTTTGGCCTGCGCGCTGTCGGGATCGAGCGCGACAGCGTCCTTGAAATGAGCCAGGGCCGTATCGTTGCCGCCACCGGCGATACGGCCGGCGCGCAGCGCCGTCTGGCCCAGGCGGATGGCCTCGGCCACCTGGCCGTCGTCCTGCTTCTGATCCTGCACCAGCGCCGCTCGCAGCGAAGGCAGTTCGCCGTAATTGGGAAGCAGCGCCGCAAGGCGATCCACGGTGGCAATGGCGGCGTCGCGATCGTTGGCTTCGATGGCTTTGCGAGCCTTCGCGGCCAGCGCATCGCCGACCTTGTCCAAGCCGTGCGCAGCGACGGCATTGCCGGGATCGGCGGCCAGGATGCGGCGGTACAAGGCGCCGGCCTCCTCCGGCTTGTCGTCAGCCATGGCCTGCTGGGCCTGATCGACCAGCGTTCCCGCCTGGAACGTCGCGCTGCGCGCCTTGGCGATCGCCTGAGCGAGCCGGTCCACGTCATTGCCGCCGCCGAGCAGTTCGCGCGCGGCGTTCATGGCCTGCTCCGCTTCGTCGGGCTTGCCCGCAGCCAGAGCCGCGTCGGCCTTGGCGACTTCCGCCATACCCACCTTGCGCAGGCCGTCGCGGGCGCGATCGTTGTCGGGCTCCAGCGCCCGGGCGGCTTCGAACAATTCGCGTGCGCTGGTGCCGTCGTTGCCGTCCAGACGGCCATCGTGCAACGCCTGCTCGGCGCGGCCGAGCACGTCGTTGAGTTCGGTGCTTGGCACCAGCCCGCGCAAACGGTCCTGTTCCAACCAGAGCGTGACGCCCAGGCCGATCGCGATCAGCAGGAGCAGCGGCCACAGCCAGCCGCGCGAGCCGGGGGAACGGGCCGCGCGCGGCGCGGCCGATGCAGCGCGGCGCCGGTCCGCCGCTCCGAGGGTCACCTTGGGCAAGCCATCGTCGGCCTTCGGCGGATCGCCGGCATCCAGATGATCCAGGTCGCCCAGGGTCGGCTCCGTGCGCCCGTGCGAATCGGGTTCTTGCTGGTCTCTGCGTCCGTTCATGGTCCACACATCGATTTGACCGCGGGAGCTTAGCACCGCCCCCGGCCGCCGCCGCGTGCCGCCGGGGGCTCAACCGCCGACGCGGCGGGCGTCCGTCACGTTCGGTAAGGCGACCAGCCGCGCCAGCAGGGTGGAGAGCTGTTCGAAGTCGCGCACGCGCAGGGTGAAACGCATCTCCACCTCGCCCGTGCGTACGAACACGCGGCTGGACGAGGCGATGATGTGCGTGCCAGCGTTGCTGATCACGCTGGTGACGTCCTTCTGCAAGCCCTTGCGATCGTAGCCGTGAAGTTCCACGTCCACTTCGTAAGCCTGCGCGGCCGCCTTGCCCCACTCCACTTCGATGACGCGGTCGGGATCCCTGCGCGCCAGCCGGGCCAGACTGGGGCAATCGGCGCGGTGCACCGACACGCCGCGCCCGCGCGTGACGAAGCCGCGCACGGAATCTCCCGGTAGCGGCTGGCAGCAGCGCGCCAGCGTGGTGAGCAGGTTGCCCACGCCTTCGATGCTCAGCGCGCTGTGATCGAGCGTGCTGTGGCGCGAGGCTACGGGGAGCGAGGACTGCGTCATCTCCGTCGACGGCGTCTCCGCTTCCTGCAGCACGCGTGAGATCTGCCCGGGAGTGATCTCCCCCAGCGCAAGCGCCACCAGCACGTCGTCGAGCTGTTTCAGGTGGAAGTGCGCGGGCAGCTTGTTGAGATCGGGGGCCGCCAGCGCCAGGCGCTTCAGTTCGCGCTCGAACATCGCGCGACCCGCGGCCAGGTTCGCGTCGTGCGCGCTGCGGCGGAACCATGCCCGCACTTTTTCGCGGGCACGCGACGTATTGAGGTAGCCGTGGTGTGCCGACAGCCAGTCGCGGCTTGGCTCGGCGCCCTTGGCGGTGAGGATTTCCACGCGGTCGCCGCTGTGCGGCTGGAACGTCAGCGGCACGATGCGCCCGTTGACCTTGGCGCCCCGGCAGCGGTGACCCACTTCGGTGTGCACGTGGTACGCGAAATCCAGCACCGTAGCGCCGCGCGGCATGTCCACCACTTCGCCGCGAGGGGTCAGGACGTAGACACGGTCCTCCACCAGCTCGGTGTGCAGTTCCGCGGCCAGATCGCCTTCGCTTTCGGACTTGGGTTCCAGCAGCCGGCGCATCCACGCGATCTTGGCCTCGAACTCGCTATCCGCGCTGCCGCCTTCCTTGTAGCGCCAATGCGCGGCCACACCCAGTTCGTTGACCCGGTGCATCTCGTGCGTGCGGATCTGCACTTCCAGCGTCTTGCCGTGAGGACCGATCACGGCGGTATGCAGCGAGCGGTAATCGTTGCCCTTCGGGCGCGCGATGTAATCGTCGAACTCGCCCGGCAGGTGCGGCCACAACGCGTGCACCACGCCCAGCGCGCCATAGCAGTCGGCCACGCTGTCGACCAGCACGCGCACGGCGCGGATATCGTAGAGATCGGAGAATTCCAGCGACTTGCGCTGCATCTTCTTCCAGATGGAATAGATGTGCTTGGGCCGTCCCGCCAGCTCGGCGCGGATCCCGGCGGCATCGAGTTCGCGGCCGAGCGCGGCCAGCGATTCGCGGATGAAGGCCTCGCGATCGGCGCGGCGCTCGTCGAGCAGCTTGGCGATGCGGCGGTAGGTATCCGGCTGCAGGTAGCGGAAGGCCAGGTCCTCCAGCTCCCACTTCAGCTGCCAGATGCCGAGGCGATTGGCCAGCGGCGCGTGGATGTCCCGGGTCAGCCGGGCCAGCTCGATCCGTTCGGCTTCCGGCAACGCGCCTGCGGCACGCATGCGGGCCAGCTGCCGGGCGAGCAGCACGAACACCACCCGCAAATCGCGGATGATCGCCAGAAGAAGACGGCGCAGCCCCTCCGAGCCGCTCTGCGGCGCCTGTTGCGCATGCAGCGCCCACACTTTCTCCGCCGCCAGCTGTCCCTGGACCAGGCGCTGCAACTCGGGCGCCAGCGTCGGTTCCACCAAAGCCCAGGCCGGCGCATCGGCGCGCGCCAGTTCGAACCACAGCGCCGCTGCCTGAGTCTGCGCATCGCAGCCGAGCATGCCGAGCAGGTCCAGCACGTCCGAGCATTCGGCTTCGTTCACCTTCGTCCGCGCGCAGGCATCCAGCGCCTGCACGAGCACGTCCGCCGGCGCTCCGGTACGGTCGCGCCAGGCGGCTAGGCTGGAAACGGCATGGGGGACGGCCTGGACCAAGCGATAGTTCCTTGGGGATTGCTACGCATTCTAGTACCGCGTGGCGCCCCAGCCGGCGCCGGCGGTTCAACCCAAGGTTTCGAGCGCGCGCGCCAGGCGCTTCGCCGATACCGGCTCGGCGGTCTTCAGCTCCTGCGCGAACAGCGACACCCGCCATTCCTCGATCAGCCAGCGCAGCTCGGCCAGCGCCGCCGGATCGGCGCCCGCCGCGCGGTGCTTGAGGTAATCGCGCCAGTACGGCAACACCTGCAGCATGCGTTGCTGGTCCTTCGCCGGATCCTGCCGCAGGCGTTCGGCGCGCAGACGCATCGCCTTGAGGTAGCGGGGGAAATGGGCGAGGCGCGAGGCCGGCAATTCGCGCAAGAAGCCCGGCTCGAGCAGATGGGTCAGCTGTTCGCGCAGGTCGTCGTAGCTGGCGCGGGCGAAGCCGATCAGCGGCGGCTCCAACCACGGCTTCATATCGGCCTGGGCCTCGATGATCGGCTCGGCCAGCTTCAGGCGCTCCACCGCCGCCGAGAACAGTTCGCGCGAGGCCTGCGTGCGCAGCGTCTCGAACGCGGCCGCCGTGCGCACGTCCAGCGCGTGGCGTTCCAGCAGATCGGCGAAACCGCCCTCCACCAGATCGTCCCGCAGACTGTCGACGCTCCCCAGCGGCGCGTACTTCAAGGCCAGCGGGTTGGCGATCGGAAGGCGGCGGCGAGCCTGCTTCATGTCGCTCCCCAGCGCATTGCGCAGCAGACGCACCACGCCACCTTGGTGCGCCTCACGCGCCTCGTTGCTGCGCTCGAATACGCGCAGCGCCACCGCATCGCCAAGGTCGACCAGCGCGGGGAAAGCGATCAAGCCGCCTTCGGACCGCACCTGCGCCGGGATGTCTTCGAAATCCCAGCTGGTCACGTCTTCGCGGGTGAGCTCCAGGTCGGTCTTGCGCGAGAACGCCTCGCGCGCCTGGCCCTCCCATTGGCCGCGCAAGGCATCCAGGTCGCGGCTGGCGGCCAGCGTGCGGCCTTTCTCGTCGTGCAGCCGGAAGCGCATGCGGAAGTGCGCGGGCAAGGCGTTCGCATCGAATTCGGCCGCCGCGATGTCGACGCCGGTCGTGCGCTTGAGGAAGCCGGCCAGCGCCTTGGTCAGCGGCTCGTCGCGCGGCGCCTCGGCTTCGACGAAAGCGCGCGCGAAATCCGGGGCCGGTACGAAATTGCGGCGCAAGGGCTTGGGCAGGCCGCGGATCAGCTCCGCGACTTTCTCGGCAAGCAGGCCCGGCACCAGCCATTCGCTACGCGCCGCGGGCAGCGCGTTGAGCATCGCCAGGGGCAGATGCAACGTGACGCCGTCCGCCTCGTCGCCGGGCACGAAGCGGTATTCCAGCCGATACCGCTGCGACGGGATCTCCAGCGAGGCCGGAAACGCCTTCGGATCGAGCCCGGCGCCGCCAGCCATGACGTCGTCCAGCGACCAGCGCAGCGCGGCCTGCTCGGCCGGTCGCGCGCGGCTGTACCAGGCATCCAGCGCGCGGCTGCTGGCGATGTCCTGCGGCAGCTTGTCCTGGAAGAAGGCGGTCAGCTCGTCCTCGTGGCGGATCAGGCCTTCGCGGCGCTGCTTGGCCTCGATGCCGCGGGCGTCTTCCAGTACGCGCTGGTTGGCGCGCAGGAAGTCGGCGCGCGCGTCGATATCGACGCGCGCCAGCGCCTCACGGAGGAAGATCTCGTGCGCGAGTCCCGGGTCCTGCTTCTGGAAGGTGACCGGGCGGCGTTCGACCAGGGTCAAGCCGAACAGGCTCACCTGCTCGTAGGCGACCACCGTGCCGCGCTTGCGCGACCAGTGGGCATCGCGGCAGCTGGATTTCAGCAAGTGCGCGGCCTGCTGTTCGATCCAGGCGGGTTCCACGCGGGCGCACATCATGCCCCACACCTTGCCGCCCACGTCGAGGATCTGCGCGGCGAAGATCCAGTTCGGCGGCGTCTTGGACAGGGCCGAACCGGGGAACACCTGGAAGCGGCGCTCGCGGGTGCCGCGGTAGAGGCCTTTTTCGTCCTTGTGGCCGACCTGGGTAGGCAGACCCGCCAGCAGACTGCGATGAACGGACTCGTAGAGACGCTGCTCGTCGCCTTCGGCCCCGCTCCCCTCCGGCACCTGTGCCGGGGTGAGGGGCCGGGATTCGCGGGAAGGCTTGCTCTGAATGGCTTTTCTGGCCTGAGAGACGGGCGCGGTCTTACGCGCCCGCGGCCCTTCGCCCCTGCTCTCGATTCCCGGCGGAGCATGGGCGAGCGGCGATGAGGCGGAAGCGACGCGCCATCCCAGTTCCTCCGCCACCAGCAACAACTGCCGATGCAGCTCGCGCCATTCGCGCATCCGCATGAAGCTGAGGAAATGGCGCGAACACCAATCGCGCAGCTTCGACTGGGTCATCTCCTGATGCGCCTGGTCGTAGGCACGCCAGAGATTCAGCACGCCCGCGAAATCGGACTTCGGATCCGCGAACTGCGCATGCGCCTGATCGGCCTGCTGCCGTGCATCGGCGGGGCGCTCGCGCGGGTCCTGGATGCTCAGGAAGGCCACCAGCACCAGCAGCTCGCGCAGGCTGCCGAGCTGGTTGGCCTCGACCAGCATGCGCGCCAGCTGCACGTCGATCGGCAACCTGGCCAGCGTGCGCCCGACCGCGGTGAGCTGCCGCCGCTCGTCGATCGCCGAGATTTCCGCGAGGCGGCGGTAACCGTCGGCGACCACGCGCGGATCCGGCGCCTCCAGGAACGGGAACTCGTCCACCTCGCCCAGTTGCAGCGACAGCATGCGCAGGATCACGTTGGCCAGCGAGGATCGCAGCAGCTCCGGATCCGTATAGGCGGAGCGGCCGGCGTAGTCCGCTTCGTCGTAAAGGCGATAGCAGATGCCGGGACCCACGCGTCCGCAACGCCCCTTGCGCTGGTCCGCGGCCGCGCGGGAAACAGGCTCCACGTGCAGGCGCTCGAGCTGGCTGCGCTGGCTGTAACGCTTGACGCGCGCCTGGCCCGAGTCGATCACATAGCGGATGCGCGGCACCGTCAGCGAGGTCTCGGCCACGTTGGTCGCCAGCACCACGCGGCGCTTCGGACCCGGCTTGAATACGCGGTCCTGATCTCCGGCGGAGAGCCTCGCGTACAGCGGCAGGATCTCCGTCTCGCGGTACTGGCGGCGCGACAGCAACAGGTGCGCGTCGCGGATCTCGCGCTCGCCCGGGAGGAACACCAGCACGTCGTCCCGGGGGTCTTCCCGGGTGATCTCGTCCAGCACGGCGGCTACGTGTTCGGCGCCGCCCTGCTGCATGTCGCGGCCCCCGCGGCGTTCGCCAAGCTCATCCAGTGAGCGCCAGCGCACTTCCACCGGATAGGCGCGCCCTTCCACCGAGACCACCGGAGCGCCGCCGAAATGCTCGGCGAACCGCTCCGTGTCGATGGTGGCCGACGTGACGATGATCTTGAGGTCCGGCCGCTTCGCCGCCAGGCGCCTCAGGTAGCCGAGCAGGAAGTCGATGTTGAGGCTGCGTTCGTGGGCCTCGTCGATGATGATCGTGTCGTAGGCCGACAGCCACGGATCGCCCTGCGTCTCGGCGAGCAGGATGCCGTCGGTCATGAACTTCACCAGGCTGCGCTCGGAGACCTGATCGTTGAAGCGCACCTGGAAGCCGACCTGATCGCCCAGCTGAGTGCCCAGCTCCTCGGCCACGCGCCGCGCCACCGAGCGCGCCGCTAGCCGGCGCGGCTGGGTGCAGCCGATCATGCCGGCCTCGCCGCGGCCGGCGGCCAGGCAGAGCTTCGGCAACTGGGTGGTCTTGCCCGAGCCGGTCTCGCCGGCGATCACGACGACCTGGTGCTCGCGGATCAGCTTCACGATCTCGTCCGCGCGGGCGCTGATCGGCAGCGATTCGTCCAGGCGGATCGCCGGCTTGGCCTCGGCGCGAGCGCGGCGCTTTGCCGCGGAACGCTCGATCTCGCCGGCCAGCGCCTCCAATTTCGCTTCGTCGGGACGGCGCGACAGACCGCGCCATCGCCCCAGCAGACGGCCGAAATCGCGGCTGCATACGCCATCGAGCGCCTGGCGCAATGTGCGCAGGCGGGCGTCGGGCGAAGGGGAACGGTGGGCAGGCGTGTCGCTCATCGGACCGCCTATGGTAGCGGCAACCGCGCCCCGAACCCGATAGCCCCGGGCTATGGGGCGCATCGGAAGGATTCATTTCTTCCTAACGCACGCCCCCGCTAAGCTCGATTGCAGATTTTTCGACAACCTTTTTTCGACAACAGGAAGGAGACATTCCATGGCCATCGACATCGGCATCGCCAAGAAGGACCGCGAACAGATCGCCAAGCACCTGTCCAAGCTGCTGGCCGACACCTACTCCCTGTACCTGAAGACCCACAGCTTCCACTGGAACGTCACCGGCCCGCAGTTCAACAGCCTGCATGCCATGTTCGAGACCCAGTACAACGAACTGTGGCTGGCCGCCGACGAAGTGGCCGAGCGCATCCGCACCCTAGACGTGTTCGCGCCGGGCTCCTACAGCCAGTTCGGCAAGCTCACCACCATCAAGGAAGAAGCCGGCGTGCCGGACTGGAAGGAGATGGTGTCGCAGCTCGTCGAGGGCCATGAGATCGCCGCCCATACGGCCCGCGAGACCATCAAGGCGGCCGACGCGGCCGGCGACGAGGGCACCGCGGACATGGTCACCGGGCGCCTGAAGGAGCACGAGAAGACCGCCTGGATGCTCCGCTCGCTGTTGAGGTGAGCGCGATCTGAGGCCCCACGGGGCTTCTTTCGGTCGCGGCAGACGAGGGGCCGGGGCTCGCTTCGGAAGATTGAGAGGACTGAGTCCATTTCCCGCTTCACCGCCCAGTCCGACGACACCCGAGCCCTCTCTCCCCAGAAGGGAGGGGGCCCGGCAGCCGGCCCTGACCTCGCGCTGACCACCTGGGGACATCCTTTATTGAGCCCGCCGCCTGGCCTCGGTAAGCTCCCCAGGCTTTAGCGCCTCGTGTGAGAGGCAACCACGGGGATCGTTCTTGAGCGCCACCGCCGCAGCCACCCATACCCGCCGGCCCCCGCTGCTTTCAGCCATTCTGCTGGCGCTGATCGTGGCAGCCATGAATATTGGTCTGTGGTGGTGGAGCAATCTCCCGCACGGTCCCGATGACTGGAAAGGCCCGATCGGCGGTTTCGCCCTCTCCGCCTTCCAGCGCTACCAGAACCCGCTGAAGAACGATTTCCCCAGCGAGGACGAGATCGAGAGCGATCTCAAGCTGCTGAGCCGCTACACCTCGCGCATCCGTACCTATTCCACCCTGCAGAATCCCCAGGTCTACCGCCTGGCCGAGCGCGACGGCCTGGATGTGCTGGCCGGCGCCTGGATGGACCGCCGTCTCGACAACAACGAGCTGGAGCTGGAGGCGCTGATCGCCCAGGCCCGCCGCTACCCCAATTCGATCAGCCGGGTGATAGTGGGCAACGAGGTGCTGTTCCGCGGCGACCTCACACCCGAGCAGCTGATGGCCTATGCCGACCGCGTGCGTGCGGCGATCAAGCAGCCGGTGTCGATCGCCGAGCCGCCCCACATCTGGGCTAGGTATCCGGAACTGGCCAATCACGTGGACTTCATCACTGTCCACTTTTTCCCGTACTGGAACGGCGTCGCCCGCATCAACGCGATCGACGAGGTATTGGACAGTTATAAGGGCCTGCAGCAGCGGTTCCCCAACAAGCACATCGTAATCGGCGAGATCGGCTGGCCCTCCAACGGCGACCGCTTCCAATACGCCCAGCCCTCGGTTTCCGACGAGGCGATCTTCCTGCGCACGTGGTTCAACAAAGCCAAGGCGCAGAAGATCGACTACTACGTCATGGAAGCCTTCGACCAGCCTTGGAAGGAAAAGCTGGCCGGTCGCACCGAAGCGTACTGGGGCATGTTCAATGCCGATCGCCAGCCCAAGTTCCCCTTCACCGGCCCCGTGACCGAAGACACCGGCTGGCCGTGGAAGGCACTGGCGGCCAGCCTGTTGGCGCTGCTGCCGATGATCTGGTTCGGGCGCCGCTTCGCCCGCTTCAAACTGATGGGCCGGTTCTTCTTCGCGGCGCTGATCCAACTGGCCTGCGGCCTGGTGGTCTGGTCCGCGACGCTGCCGTTCAACTTCTATCTGAGCTGGATCGACTGGACCATGCTGGTCCTGCTGTTCCCGGCGCAGATCGCCATTCTGGCCATTCTGCTGATCAACGGTTTCGAGTTCACCGAGGTGCTGTGGCGCCGCTCGTGGGTGCGCCACGCCGGCATGCTGCGCCCGGATCCGCCGGCCAAGCAGCCGTTCGTCTCCATCCATCTGGCCTGCTACAACGAGCCGCCGGAGATGGTGATCGTCACGCTCGATTCGCTGGCCGAGCTGGAATACGAGAACTATGAAGTCCTGGTGATCGACAACAACACCAAGGACCCGGCCATCTGGAAGCCCGTGCAGGAGTATTGCGAGAAGCTCGGCCATCGCTTCCGCTTCTTCCACCTGGAGCCATGGCCCGGCTTCAAGGCCGGCGCGCTGAACTTCGGCCTCAAGGAAACCGATCCGCGCGCCGACGTGGTGGCGGTGATCGATGCCGACTACGTGGTGCGCCCCGACTGGCTCGCCACGCTCACCGGCCACTTCCACGACCCGAAGGTGGCCGTGGTGCAATGTCCGCAGGCGCACCGCGATTTCGAGCACAACCGCTTCCGCCGCATGACCGCGTGGGAATACGACGGCTTCTTCCGCATCGGCATGCACCATCGCAACGAGCGCAACGCGATCATCCAGCACGGCACCATGACCATGGTGCGCCGCTCGGCGCTCGAAGGCACCGGCGGCTGGTCGGAGTGGACCATCTGCGAAGACGCCGAGCTGGGCCTGCGCCTGATGCATGCCGGCTATGAGCTGGTCTACGTCGACGAGCTGATGGGCAAGGGCCTCACTCCGGCCGACTTCAAGGCGTACAAGAGCCAGCGCTACCGCTGGGCCTTCGGCGCCATGCAGATCCTCAAGGGCCGCTGGGACTGGATGACCAAGAAGGGCCCGCTCTCGGCTGGCCAGCGCTTCCACTTCCTCACCGGCTGGTTCAGCTGGTTCGCCGACGCGCTGCACCTGATCTTCACGCTGATGGCGATCTTCTGGACGGCCGGCATGGTCGCGGCACCGAAGCTGTTCACGCTGCCGATGCAGCTGTTCCTGATTCCGGTGATCGGCTTCTTCTTCGCCAAGGCGATCTTCGGCATCGTGCTCTACCGTGCCCGCGTGCCCTGCGGCTGGTACGACACGCTGATGGCCTCGCTCGCCAGCATGGGCCTTTCGCATGCGATCGCGCGCGGCATTCTGCACGGCCTGACTCGCGAGAAAACTTCGTTCGTGGTGACGGCCAAGAGCCGCCGCCTGGGCGGCAGCAACTTCGCCGCGTTCGCGCCGGTGCGCGAGGAAATGCTGATGGCCGTCGCGTTGCTGCTTTGCGTGGTCGGCATGGGCAAGGCCTACGGCACTCACTATGTGGAAAGCACGCTGTGGATGTTCATCCTCGCCGCGCAATCCATTCCGTACGTCTCCGCGGTCGTCGGCGCGTGGATCGCGCACAAGGCCGGCGACAAGGCCGGCTGAGCCATCAGCGAAACATCCCGGTAGCTCTCGCGCCGTTTTTCGTCTCCTTACGAGAAACGGCGCCATCCATTTGCGGTCAAGCTTCCAACCGTTAAGCTCCGGCAAGGTGACGCGTTCGCCTGCCGCCCCAATGGATGGAACCCACGCATGCGCCGACAACGACGCCTGGGCCTGGCCGCCCTGCCCCTCCTACTGCTGTCGCCGTTCGCGCGGGCCGGCGTGCAGTTGGTGGTGGATGGGGTGGACGACACGCTCAAGGCGCCGGTCGTCGCCGGTGTCGAACTCTCCCAGTACGCCAACCGCGAAGTGAGCGACGCCCAGGTGCGACGCCTGTTCGCCCGGGCGCCGGACCAGGTGCGCACCGCGCTGGAACCCTACGGCTACTACGAAGCCACGGCCACCGGCGACATCCAGCAGGTCGGTGCGGATTGGCGCGTCACCCTCCACGTAAGGCCCGGCGAGCCGGTCATGGTGACCGCCGTGAACATCGCACTGGACGACCAGGCCGCCGAGATTCCGGCGGTCCGTCGCGCCAAGCGCGCCATCGAGCGCCTCAAGGGCCAACAGCTCAACCACGGCACGTACGACGCCTCGCGCGACACGCTGTCCTCCGCGCTCACCGCCAACGGTTTTCTCAACGCGCGCCTGACTACCCGCCGGGTGGAGGTCGACCGCGGCGCGCACAGCGCCCGCATCGAGCTGGCCTGGGAGGCCGGGCGGCGCTATCGCTACGGCCAGGTGCATTTCGAAGGCTCCCAGTTCAAGCAGGGCTTTCTGCAGCGCTACGTACCGTTCAAGCGCGGCGACTACTTCCAGCAGGACCAGCTCCTGCAACTGCAGCAAGCGCTCAACGGCGCCGACTATTTCTCCGTCGTCAACGTCCTGCCCGACGTCGACGAAGCCAAGGAAGGCGTCGTGGACGTCACCGTGCAGCTCGCTCCGGCCAAGCGCACCATCTATACCGGCGGCCCCTTCATCGGCACCGATACCGGCGCCGGCGTCCGCGCCGGCATGGAACGGCGCTGGGTGAATCGCAGCGGCCACAAGTGGAAGAACGAACTGGTGCTCGCGCAGCGGCTCAAGACGCTGTCTACGCTCTATTCCATTCCCATGCCGGGCGACAATCAGCGCGCTTTCAACTTCGGCGCGAACTTCCGCGACGCCGACACCACCACTTCCAAGTCGCGCACGCTGGAACTGGTCGCCAACGAAAGCCGGCTGTGGCATGGCTGGACGCGCACGGTCGGCCTGCACGCGCTGTCGGGCACCTTCACGGTCGGCAAGAAAGCCGGCGAGAACGACAGCGCCGAAGGCGTCGAGCGCGGACGCAGCACGCTGTTCTATCCCGAGGCCTCGCTGTCGAAGAAGAAAGCGGACAATCCCACCTTCGTGCGCGACGGCTGGTCCATCGACATCTACGCGCGCAGCACCGTGGGCACCCTGCTCTCCGATGCCAGCTTCAGTCAGCTCGCCGCCGACGCGAAGTGGATCCGCGCCTTCACGCGGCGCGATCGACTGATCCTGCGCGGCAGCGTGGGCTACACCTGGACCAACGATTTCGACGCGCTGCCGCCGCAGCTGCGCTTTTTCGCCGGCGGCGACCGCTCCGTGCGCGGTTATGGCTTCCAGGCGATCGGCCCGCGCAACAGCTTCGATCGCGTGATCGGCGGCCGCAACCTGCTGGTGGCGAGCTCGGAGGTCGAACACTACTTCACCCGCAACTGGGGCATGGCGGCCTTCGTGGATGCGGGCAATGCCTTCAATGGCACCGACTACCGCCCGCGCCTCGGCGCCGGCCTCGGCGTGCGCTGGCTGTCGCCGGTAGGCATGATCCGCGTGGACCTGGGCACGCCCATCCACGACCAGCGCGAGCACGGCGTGCAACTGCACCTCGTCATCGGTCCGGATCTGTGAGCGGCGGGGAGGAGCTTCGATGAAGACATGGCTCAAGCGCATCGCCCTCGCCTTCGGCGTCCTGCTGCTGATCGTCGTGGCCGCGCTGTGGTGGCTGCTGGGCAGTGCCTCCGGCCTGCGCTTCGCGCTGGCCCGCGCCCAAGGAGCGACCGCCGGCGCGCTTACCGTGCAGCATGCGGAAGGCCGCCTGGTAGGTCCGTTGCGGCTGCAAGGCGTGCGCTACGCAGACGGCCAGGGGCTGGACGCCAAGGTGGCCGACCTCGCGCTCGACCTGCGCGTATGGCCGCTGCTGCGCAAGCGCGCGCACGTGCTGGACCTGAAAGTCGAAGGCGTGGACGTCGCGCTGCCCAAGACCAAGCCGGAAGAACCTCCCAGTCAGGGTGGCTTCCCGCTGCAGCCGCCGCTGGACATCGTGCTGGACAACGTCCATGTCGGCGCCGTGCGCATCACGCAGGCCGGCGAGCCGCTGTTCCAGTCCAGCCGCCTCGACCTCGCCGGCCAATGGACCGGCAAGGGCATCGAGCTGCGCAAGCTCTCCCTGCTCGCGCCGGATGGCCATGCGGACCTCAACGGCGCGCTGGTCATCGAAACCGGCGAGAAGGGCGATGGCAGTGCCGGCTTTGCATGGAAGGTCGCGGGCGTGGATTACGCAGGCACCATCGAAGCCCATGGCGACGGCAAGCGCATCAAGGCCGACCTCAAGCTCAGCCAGCCCACCGCCCTGCAACTGACGCTCGACGCGGCGCAGAGCGGCGACTACGCCTGGAACGCCCGCCTCGACGCGCCACGCTTCGATCCCAAGCCATTGCTCGGCGACAGTTCGCTCACCGCGCTCGGCCTTGCTCTGGAAGGTAATGGCGACCGCCACGGCGGGACGCTGCAAGGCAAGGTCGACCTCAACGATTACCAGCTGCTGCTGCAGCCCCTGCGCGCCCGCTTCAGCGATGACTTCAAGACGCTGCATCTCGAACAGCTCGCGCTCGGCTCGCCGCAGATCAAGGGTCAGCTCCAGGCCAGCGGCACCGTGCAACTCGGCGCGCAGCCGGTCAGCGGCGATCTCGCACTCATCTGGAAAGACCTGCTCCTGCCCGCCTCGCTCGCCGGCCAGGACCTCGCCAGCCAAGGCAGCCTCAAGGCGCGCGGCAGCGCGGATGCCTTCCACGCCGAAGGCGACGTGGATATCGGTCCGCCCGGCAAGCTCGCCAAGCTGGCGCTCAACCTCGACGGCACGCCCAAGGCCATCGACTTGCACGCGCTGGAACTCAAGCAACCGCAAGGGGGCCTGCAAGTCAAGGGAACGCTCACGCTGCAGCCCGCACTGGCGTGGCAGCTCGATGCCACCGCCCATAAGCTCGACCCGGGCCAGCTGCTCGCCGGCTGGAACGGCGCGCTGGACATCGACATCGCCACGACCGGCACCCTGCCGAAGAACCAGCCCGATGCCACGCTGGATATCCGCAAGCTCAGCGGCACCCTGCGCGACCGGCCCGTGCGCGCGCAAGGCAAGGTGCACCTCACGCCGGCCCAGGTGGTCGACGGCAAGTTGGACCTCGCCTCCGGCGGCAGCACGGTGAAGTTGGACGCCAAACCCGGCGCCAGCAACGACATTCAACTCGATCTCGCCATCGCATCGCTCGGCGACTGGCTGCCCGATGCGCAGGGACGCGTGCAGGGCGACCTGCGCCTGCGCGGCATGGCGCCCAAGCTTTCGCTGGACGGCAAGGTGCAGGGCGCCGGCATCGTCTATGCCGATCAGCATGTCGACAGCCTGCATCTCACGGCCAACATCCCGGATCTGAGTCATCCAGGCGGCCAGCTGGATCTCGAAACGGGCCGCGCGCTGCTTGGCGGCCTCGACTTCCGCCGCATCGATCTGCGCGGCGACGGCACCTCTGCCCGTCACAGCCTCACGCTCCATGCCAGCGGCGAGCAGCTCTCCACCCGCATCGCGCTCAGCGGCGGCATCAAAGGCAGCGCGTGGAACGGCACGCTTTCCGCGCTCGACCTCGACGCCAAGGGCCTTCCGCCGTGGCGCCTGCAGCAGCCCGCGCAGCTGGCCTACAACGACGGCGCGATGAGCCTTTCCGAACTGTGCCTCACCGGCGGCGAACCGCTGCTATGCGTGGCGGCCAAGCAGGACAAGGCCGGCAATCTCGACGCCAACTACCGGTTGCGCGACCTGCCGCTCGCGCTGCTGATGACTTTCGCCGGCTCCGACCTGCCCATGCGCGCCGACGGCACGCTCGGCGGCAGCGGCAGCATCCGCCGCAACGCGGCCGGCGCGCTCAATGGCTCCGCTTCCATCACCTCCGCGCGCGGCACGGTCACCTACGTCGAGCATCCGGAACAGCCGCTGCTCTCTTACCGCGACCTCGCGCTGCAGGCCCAGCTCAGTCCAAGCAGCCAGAACGCCACGCTCCATGCGAACCTCGGGAACGGCGGCCGCCTGGATGGCCAGGTCTCGGTCAACGGCGCACAGCAGGCCCTCGGCGGCCAGATCGACCTTCGCCTCGGCGACCTCGCCTTCGTCGAACTCTTCACCAGCGAACTGGCCAGCGTGAAGGGCGCCGCGAACGGTAACTTCCGTTTCGGAGGCACGCTTGCCCAGCCGCTCGTGTCCGGCCAGGCGGCCGTCACCGGTTTCGCCGCCGAGGTCCCCTCCGCGGGGCTCAAGCTCACCCAAGGCCAGCTCACCGTCAGCACAGCGGATGCCAGGCAGTTCCTGATCGGCGGCAACGTGCATTCGGGACAGGGCGATCTGCGCATTGACGGCCATGCCGGCATCGGCGACGGCGCCACCGCGGCCATCAACGTGAAGGGAAGCCAGTTCACGGCCGCCGACATTCCCTCCGCGAAGGTCGTCCTCTCGCCCGACCTGCAGATCACCCAGGACGCGAAAGGCATCGACGTCGGCGGCTCGGTCACGCTGGACACCGCCGACATCGACGTCTCCAAGCTGCCCGGCGCCGGCGCCACCAAGGCATCGCCGGACGTGGTCGTGGTCGACCAGGCCCAGCAGGCGGAAAAAGCCGCGTCGTTGCCCATCACTGCCCAGATCAAGGTCGATCTCGGCCGCAAGACGCATCTGGTCGGCTTCGGCCTGGATGGCCGTCTCGGCGGCACGCTCACCGTCAGCGAGCGGCCCGGCCGCACCACTACCGGCCAGGGACAAATCACCGTCGACGGCATCTACAAGGCCTACGGCCAGAGCCTGCAGATCGAGCAGGGCCGCCTGCTGTTCGCCAGCACGCCGATCGACAATCCCGGCCTGGACATCCGAGCGGCGCGCAAGCTCAACCCCAACGCGACCATCGACGAAGGCCAGAAGGTCGGCCTGATGGTCTCCGGCACCGCGCAGCGTCCCGTGCTCACCGTGTTCTCCAATCCGGTGATGGAGCAGTCCGATGCGCTCTCTTACCTGATCACCGGCAAACCGCTCTCGCAGGTGAAGGGCGGCGAAGGCGATATGGTCGGCGCCGCCGCGCAGGCGCTCGGCTCGGCGGCCGGCGACCTGCTCGCCAAGAGCGTGGGTAGCAGGCTGGGCATCGACGACGTGGGTGTCTCCAGCAACGAGGCGCTCGGCGGCACGTCCGCCTTCACCGTCGGCAAATACCTCTCGCCGCGCCTCTATCTCAGCTACGGCGTGGGCCTGTTCGAACCTGGCCAGGTGATCACTCTGCGCTACCGCCTCAGCCATCGCTGGAACTTCGAAGCGCAGAGCGCCACCGACTTCAACCGCGCCAGTCTCAACTACCGAATCGAGAAGTAGCGGCAACGGCGAACGGCCGGCTTAGGAAGGCATCGCATCGGCGATGCCTTCCGCCTCACTTTTTCATCGCATCGCATCCGCAGGCCACTTCGGCCTGTCCGTACGCATCGCGCAACCGCACCCAGTCGCCCAGGGAGTGGTGGGGCCCGTGCTCGTTGCGTCCTCTCGGCATGACGTCGAGAAACCCATACGCACCGAGGAACTGCTCGCCACCGCGGCCGAACGTCGAGTAGGTGTGATAGATCCGCCCGTCATCGCTCTTGAAGAACACGCTATCGCCCGAGTAGTCCGCCATCTCCGGCGCGACCTCCCGGTAGTTGTAGATAGCCTTGCCCGCATCCATCTGCGCTGGCGTGAACGACACCTGGAAGTCGATGTTGAAGTCGCTTCGATAGGAAGACACGAACGGAAAGGTCCACCCCATCCGCCGGCGCGCCGCTTCGATCTGCTCGATCGGCGCCCTCGCCACCGCGACGTAGGAGACGTCATGGTTCTCCAGATGAACCAGGATGCCGGCCAGGTGATCGACCTCGAACGAACAACCGATGCACGGGTTCTTTTGTCCCGGCGCCATCATGAAGTGCTTCACGAAAAGCTGGCTGCGCCCCCGAAAAAGTTCAGCCAATGACACGGAGCCGTCCGGCCCGTCGAAGACGTATGCCTTGTCCACTTCGACCCACGGCAGTTCGCGCCGCGCGGCGGCGAGTTCGTCCTTCAGCCGGGTGAACGTCTTTTCCCTTTCGAGCAAGGCGACGCGCGCCTTCAACCACTCGTCCCGCGATACCACCAGGTGTTCCATGACATCTCTCCCGAGCAGTCAATGCGCCGACACGGCGGCTTCGGACGCGGCCGAGCCTTCGCGCGGCCGCAGCAATACGGCACCCAGAACCGCACCCAGCGCCGCGAAGCACGCGCCCGCCAGGAATGCCGCGCGGTAGCCGGCCAGCAAGGCCGCGCCGCGTTCGGTCCCGGCGGCCAGCGACGTGCCCGTCTGCGAGGCGGCGAGGCTCGCCAGTACCGCCAGACCCAACGCGCCGCCCATCATGAAAGCGGTATTCACCAGGCCGGAAGCCAGTCCGGATTCCGACGGCTCGACGTCGCCCATCGCCGCAAGCAGCAGCGGATTCAGCGCAATGCCCGCGCCCAGACCGAGCAGGATCATGCCCGGCATGATGTCGATCGCGAAGCTGCCGTCCTGCGGCGCGCGCGCAAACAGCAGCAACCCCACCGTGGCCAGCGCCAGCCCGGCCGCCAGCGGCTTGCGAATGCCGAAACGCATGACCAGCTTCGCCGAGATGCCCAGCGAGAACAGCGCCATGATCAGGTTCGCCGGCAGGAAGGCCAGGCCCACTTCCAGCGGCCCGTAACCGAGCACCAGCTGCATGTACAGCGCCGACAGGAAGAACCACGCGAACATCGCTGCCGCCCACAGCACGCCCACCGTGTTGGACACCGCGATATTGCGTCGCACGAACAGCCGCATCGGCATCAGCGGTTTGCGCACGCGCGCTTCGATCAGGAAGAACAAGGCCAGCAGCACCGCCGCCACCGCCAGCTCGCCTAGCGTGCGCGACGACGTCCAGCCCAGCTCATTGCCATTGACGATGGCATACACCGCCAGCATCAGCGCGGCCGTCACCGTCACCGCGCCGCCGATGTCGAGATGGCGCGCATCGTCCGCGCCTTTCGTTGCGGGCAGCAGCCGCGGCGCGAACGCGATCACCGCGACGCCGATCGGCAGGTTGACCAGAAACACCCAATGCCAGGTGAGCGTGCTGGTCAGCACACCGCCGAGCATGGCGCCGAGACTGCCGCCGCCTGCGCAAACGAAACCGTAGATGCCCATCGCTTTCGCGCGATCGGCGGGCTCGGTGAAAAGATCCATGATCAGCGACAGCGCCACCGCGGTGACCACTGCTCCGCCCAATCCCTGCACCGCGCGCGACGCCACCAGAAAACCCTGCGTCCGCGAGAGGCCGCAGGCCAGCGAAGCCAGCGTGAACAATGCGATGCCGAGCAGGAAGAAGCGCCGATGCCCGTACAGATCGCCCAACCGCCCACCGAGCAGCAGGAATCCGCCATAGGTCAGCATGTAGGCGTTCACCACCCAAGCCAGCGAGGTGTCGGTGAACTTCAGGTCGGTTTTGATCGAGGGCAGCGCCACATTCACGATCGTGGTGTCCAGCACGATCATCAGCACGCCCATGCACAGCACCAGCAGCGCGATCCAGCGCCGGCGCTCGTGATGCTCGGCGTGCTTTCCGGGGGAAACGTCATTCGTCATGTTCGGCTCGCTTGTGGAGAGGTGAACCTGCGCATCTTGCGCCGAGTCCGAGGGAACGACGAATGCCGTCGACGCAAATCGACAGACTCGTCGATTCCATCTTCGAGATGGAGGCGTCCGCCCGCGCAGATCGCCTTCACTGACCACCGGCCAGCAGGCGGGCACGCGAAAAAGATCCGGCACGCGTGCGCGCGTCAGCGCCTATCCGACCCTCTCTCCGGATGAAAAGCCGGGGGGACGGCCATGTTGCGGCGCGGTTTGACACATCTCATTTAGAACGATTCAAATCGGGACTTCCGCGCTCCGGCCGTCCAGATGGCCACGCGCCTCCAGAGGGGAAACATACGCATGCGCCATCGGCTCCGCACCTTCGCCACGCGCCGCCTGTCCTGGGCTCTGCTGCTCGCGCTGCCGCTGGCCCATGCCAGCCAGGATGGCTCGTTCTTCAGCTCCTTCGAGCAAGGCGAGCCCGCGCCGCGTGCCTCGACCACGCCGCTTTCCGTCGGCGTCGCCGGTGGCCCGGATAAAAACGTCGCCCTCACCGCCAAGCCCGGTGTCGGCTTCACCGGCTTGCGCTCGCTTCGTTACCGAGGCCAGGGTGGCCAACCGCAGGAAACGCCGCTGTTCGATGTGAACGTGCCGGTCGGCGAGCACACGCAGCTTTCCTACCTACTCTTTCCAGTCACCGCGGGCGACGATCTCGCCAACCCATCCACCTATGCGGCGATCGATCTCGTCTTCGACGACGGCTCACGCCTCTCCTCGCTCGACGCGCGAGACCAGCATCGCATCGCCGCAACGGCCCGCGCGCAGGGCATGGGACGCACGCTCTATCCGAATCAGTGGAACCGTGTGGCCATCGATCTAGGGAAGGCCGCGCGCGGACGCATCGTCAAGCGCATCGTGCTGGTGCAGGACGGACCGAAGGGCACGGTAGAAGGCTTCCTCGACGACCTGCGCCTCGGCGACGCACCGGCGGATACCGCCGCGCGTCCGTCGGACTACGTGCTCACCACGCGCGGCACCCACTCCAATGCCAACTTTTCTCGCGGCAACAATTTCCCCGCTACGGCCGTGCCGCATGGCTTCAATTTCTGGGCACCGGTGACGGACGCGGGCTCCGACTGGATGTACCAGTACCAGGAGCGCAACGGCGACGACAATCGCCCGCGCCTGGAAGCCTTCGCGCTCTCGCATGAGCCCAGCCCCTGGATGGGCGACCGCCAGACCTTCCAGATCATGCCGGCGGCCATCGCGAGCGGCGCGCCGACCGCCAACCGCAAGGCGCGCGCACTGAGCTTCAGCCACGACCATGAAGTCGCCCGCCCCGACTACTACAAAGTGGCCTTCGACAACGGCATCGTCGGCGAGATCGCCCCCACCGACCACGCCGCGATGTTCCGCTTCACCTTCCCGGGCCGGCGAGGCCAGCTGGTGTTCGACAACCGCAACGACCAAGGCGGCATCACGCTCGACCCCGCCGGACGCAGCTTCACCGGCTACTCCGACGTGAAGAGCCGCCTCTCCACCGGCGCGACCCGCTTGTTCTTCTACGCCGAAGTCGACCGGCCTGTGACGGAAAGCGGCCGCCTCACCGGTGAAGGCCGCGACCGCGTCACGGCCTGGATCGGTTTCGACACGACGAAGGACAAGACGGTCAACATCCGTGTGGCCACGTCGCTCATCAGCGTGGAGCAAGCGAAGCACAACCTCGAACTGGAAATCGCCCCCGGCGACGGGTTCGACGCCGTACGCGAACGCGCGCGCCAACGCTGGGACGAACAGCTAGGCATCGTCGCGGTCAAGGGCGCCAGCCGCGACGAGCTGGCCACGCTCTACTCCAACCTGTACCGCCTGTTTCTCTATCCCAACTCGGCCTACGAGAACGTGGGCAGCAAGGACAAGCCCGCCTATCGCTACGCGAGCCCGTTCTCCGCGGCGGCCGGCGCGGATACGCCCACGCATACCGGCGCACGGGTGGTCGACGGCAAGGTCTACGTCAACAACGGCTTCTGGGATACCTACCGTACGGCGTGGCCGGCCTATACCTTGCTCGTGCCGAAGCAGGCCGGCGAGATGATCGATGGCTTCGTGCAGGAATACCGCGACGGCGGCTGGATCGCGCGCTGGTCTTCGCCCGGCTACGCCGACCTGATGGTCGGCACCAGCGCCGACGTCGCCTTCGCCGACGCCTGGCTCAAGGGCGTACGCAACTTCGACGTGCGCGGCTTCTACCAGTCCGCGCTGAAGGACGCGACCGTGCTCAGCCCCATCGCCGGGACCGGCCGCAAAGGCCTGCAGCGCTCCAACTTCAACGGCTATGTCGACAACGGCGTGAAGGAAGGCCTGTCCTGGTCGATGGACGGGTACATCAATGACTTCGCCATCGGCAATCTCGCCGCCGAGCTGGCCAAGGACGGCGACAAGGCCGATCCCTACCGCGCGCACTACGCCGACGACGCGACGTACTTCCATTCGCGCGCGCAGGACTACGTCAACCTCTTCGATCCGGACATCGGCTTCTTCGTCGGCCGCGATGCGAAAGGCCAATGGCGCTACACCAAGGCGCAGTTCGACCCTAAGCGCTGGGGCGACGACTACACCGAGACCAACGCCTGGAACATGGCCTTCCACGCCCCGCACGACGGCGCCGGCCTTGCCGCGCTGTACGGCGGTCGCGACAAGCTCGCCGCCAAGCTCGACCGCTTCTTTGGCGAATCCGGGGAGTTCCACGTCGGCGGCTACGGCGAGCCGATCCACGAAATGCTGGAGGCGCGCGACGTGCGCATGGGCCAGTACGGCCACAGCAACCAGCCGTCGCACCACATCATCTACATGTATGCGTACGCGGGACAGCCGTGGAAGACGCAGGACAAGGTGCGCGACGTGCTCTCGCGCCTCTACGTCGGCAGCGACATCGGCCAGGGCTATCCCGGCGACGAGGACAACGGCGAGATGTCCGCCTGGTATCTCTTCAGCGCCGCCGGCTTCTATCCGCTGCGCATGGGCTCGCCGGAATACGTGATCGGAGCGCCGTACTTCCCGCACATGGATATCCGCCTCGACAACGGCAAGCACATCGTCGTCGACGCGCCGAACGTCAGCGACCGCAACCGCTACGTGCAGAGCCTGCGCGTGAACGGCCAGCCATGGAACCGCCTCACCCTGCCGCACGAGCTGCTGGCGAAAGGTGCGACGCTGAGCTTCGACATGGGCCCCTCCCCCTCGCACTGGTCCAGCGACGACGCAGCCCTGCCCGCCTCGCTCAGCAGCTCGGCCGGCCCGAAGCCGCTGCGTGACCTCACCGATGGCGGCAAGGGCGAACGCGATGCCACAGGCATCGCCACACCGGACGCGCTATTCGACAATGACGGCGCCACGGCCACGGCAATCGGGCCCCACGCCACGCTTCGCTGGCATGCGCCCTCGGCGTCCGTCGTGTCGATGTACACCCTCACCTCGGCCGCCGAAGGCGCCGCACCCGATAACTGGACGCTGGAGGGCTCGGCCGACGGCGAGCACTGGACCGTACTCGACCGCCGCCAGAATGAACGCTTCCCCTGGCCGGCGCAGACCCGTGCCTTCAGCGTCCCGCAGCCGAAGGCGTATGCCTGGTACCGGCTGCGCTTCGGCAATGCGGCGGCAGCTTCCCTGGCCGAAGTGGAATGGCTTGGCGACGGAACGGTCGCCCCGCACTGACCTGAGTGGCGGGCCCGTATATAGTGGCCCGCCATCGCCGACGAAGCGCAGGGATGCCATGCGAACGCCACACCTCGGTTGCCTGTTCGTCCTGCTGTGCTCGGCCGCCCAGCCGCTTGAGGCCAAGGAGGACCTGGCCGCAAAAGCCCAGGCCATGCTGGTCGCCGATATGGCCGCCGACGCGCCCGGCGCCGCTGTCCTGGTGGCGCGCGGCGACCAGGTGATCTACCGCGGCGCAGTCGGCCGCGCCAGTCTGGAATTGGACGTCCCGTTGACGGCCGAGCAGCGTTTCCATATCGGGTCCATCACCAAGACGCTCACGGCCACGACCGTGCTGAAGCTCGCCGCGGCAGGCAAGCTATCGCTGGACGATCCGCTTTCCCGTTACCTGCCGGACTTCCCCAACGGCGGACGGATCACCCTGTCCCAGTTGCTGGACCACACCGCCGGCATCAGCGACGACTGGCCTGCCGACCCGGCCGAACGTCTGGATACGCAGACCCTGGTCAAGCGCATCGCGGCCAAGGCCCCTGACTTCCCGCCGGGCTCCGCCTGGCGCTACAGCAATTCGGGCTACATGCTGCTAGGCGCGGTCATCGAGCGCATCACCGGCCAGCCGTGGGACCGGGCCATGCGCGACCTGGTGCTCGCGCCGATCGGCATGGAACACACGCTCGATGGCGGCGACGACCGCATCGTGCCTGGCCAGGTCGAAGGCTACAGCGTGAACGCCGAAGGCCATGCGGTGCGCGCGCCGTTTGCCAGCATGACGGGGCCCGCGGCGGCTGGCGCGCTAACGTCCACGGTCGACGACCTGTTCAAGTTTCTTCGTGCGCTCCACGGCGGCCTGCTGCCGCCGGCCCTGCACGAAGCCATGACGACACCGAAGACCACCACCGACGGCCAGACGGTGCCCTACGGTTACGGCATGGCGCTCGGCACGGTGCGTGGCCGGCCAGTGTGGGAGCACAACGGCGGCATCAGCGGCTTCGCCACGCAGTTCACGTATTTTCCCCAACAGGACGTCAGCGTCGTCGTGCTGGCCAATACCGACGGCGGCCAAACCAACCCGCGCGCACTCGCACACCGCCTGGGCGCCCTCGCGATCGGCGATCCGTATACGACATGGCAACCGAAGACGCTGACGGAGCGCGACGCACAATCCTTGGCCGGCAGCTACCGCATCGCCGACCACGGTGCACATGTACTCCGTGCGAAGGGCTCTCGACTGACCATCCGCCGCGATGACGGTCCCGAGCGCGAACTCACCGCCGCTCAGGGCGACGTGCTCTATTACACCGGCGACGGCACCGACTACATCCACGTGGCCCGCGACGCCAAAGGTCGGCCTGTCGCGCTGGAGTTCCATGCGGACGGCATGCCGGCCGCACGGAACGAGCCACGCTTGCCCTGAGCGATATTGCCGGGCCTTCAATCCTCGGCGACGCGCACCACCAGCTTGCCGAAGTTCCTCCCCTCCAGCAGGCCGATGAACGCCTTCGGTGCGTTCTCCAGCCCATCCACCACGTCCTCGCGCAGCTTGATCTTGCCGGAGGCGACCCATTCGCCCATCTCTTTGCGGAAGCGCTCGAAGCGCTCACCGTAGTGGTCGAGGATGATGAAACCTTCCATCCGCACGCGCTTCTGCAGCACCGTGGTCATGACCTGCGGCAGGCGATTCGGACCGGCCGGGAGCGACTTGTCGTTGTAATGAGCGATGATGCCGCACACCGGCACGCGCGCATGATTGTTGAGCAGCGGCACCACGGCGTCGAATACGTCACCGCCCACGTTCTCGAAATAGACGTCTATGCCGTTGGGGCACGCCTCGGCGAGCTTTTCCGCCAGCTGCGCGTGGTAGCGGTCCAGGCACACGTCGAAGCCCAGCTCCTCGACCGCGTAGCGGCACTTGTCCGCGCCGCCTGCAATGCCCACCACGCGTGCGCCTTTGAGCTTGGCGATCTGTCCCACCACCGAACCGACCGCGCCGGTGGCCGCGGCCACCACTACCGTCTCGCCGGGCTTGGGTTGGCCGATGTCGAGCAGGCCGACGTGCGCGGTGAAGGCAGGCATGCCGAAGCCGCCCAAGGCCAGCGACGGCTGCGCCATGTCGCCGAGCGGCATCAGGTCGCGGCCATCCGATAGCGCATAGTCCTGCCAGCCGGCATTGCCGAGCACCAGATCGCCGGCCTTGAACAATGGATGTTTCGACGCCGCTACGCGGCTCACCGTACCGCCGGCCATCGGCGCACCGAGCTTCACCGCTTCGGCGTAGCTCGGTCCCACTTCATCCATCAGGTTGCGCATATAGGGATCGAGCGACAGATACAGCGTGCGCAGCAGCACCTGCCCTTCGGCGGGTTCCGGAACCGGCACTTCTTCGAGGCGGACATCCCGTTCGGTCGGCGCGCCTTTCGGATGCGCGGCGAGCACGATGCGACGATTGACGGTAGCGTTCTGAGGCATGGGGTCTTTCCTTGTGGGGGTGGGATGCGCCGGCGGGGGACGGCGGCTTTCATGGACGCGCACGCTAGCGGCCAACAGATCGGTCGTCTAGTGAGTCGCCGCCTCGGTCCGCCAGGTTTCTCCATGCCCCTCCCCGGCCAGCGGCAGTGCGTATCGCACCAGCGAGATGAGCGTCTTCCCGGGCTCTTCGATCATCACCTCGTGGGCGGAATGTTCGAACCACACCAGTTGCTTGGACGGCGCGCGCACTTTCTCGAACCACAGCGCGGCCTGATGCGAAGAAACGTTGTAATCGTGGCGGCCCAGCAACAGGATCAACGGACAATCCAGCCGCTCGACACGGCTCATGTCCAGCGTCAGCGCATAGTCGAGCAGCTTGCCCACCGAGTATTCGCTGGCCTCGCCGATCAGGCTCACATCGCGATCGGTGTACTCCGGCGACAAGGCCATGGCGGCGCCTTCCGCCTCGCCGCCATGGCGGCCGTACACCATGCCGCCGTACTGATTGAGCCACTTGCGCTGAAGCATCAGGTCCTTCAGCGGCACGGGACGGTCGCCGCTCGCGTACGGCGCAATGGATTGCAGCTCTTGGACCGCCTGCGCGTTGCCGGCCTTGCGCGCTTCGCCCATCGCGAACTGCCAGCCTTCGCGCTCGCTGGCCGCCATGTCGGTCACCTGGCCCACGCCGATGTACGCATACAGCCACCCCGGATGCCGCCGCGCCAGTTCCAGCCCAAGATACGAACCCCATGAGTGCCCCAGCACGAAGATCTTGTCGCGGCCGAAACGCCTGCGCAGCCAGGACACCATTTCCTCACTGTCGGCGACCATCCGCTGCGGCGTCATGGTCGGCGCCACCGCCGCTGGATCGTTGGCGGCATACGTACTGCCCGCGCCGCGCTGATCCCACTGCACCACGGTGAAGTATTCCTCCCAGCCACGCTGGAAATACCAGCTGGTAGGCATCGATACCCAGCCCGGCCCGCCATGGATCATCAGTAGGATCGGGTTGCGCTCGTCCATTCCCCTAATGCTCACCCACTGATCGATGCCGCCGATGCGCACCTTCTCGTGGCGTTCGATGCCTTCGGGCGTGACGATGCGTCGAAGCTCCGCCACGACCTTCACCGCCTCGGCGCGATTCGCCGGCGCGGGCGGTTCCTCCGCGCGCAACGGTGTCAGTGCGGCGAGCAGCATCAGTGCGGCGGCGAACGGCATTCCCGGAAAGCGCATGGACATCCCTCGAAGTGGCGCGCGCGTGCGGCATGCACGGCGACGGTGGCGGAGCGAAAGAAAAAACGCCCCGCGATGAGTTTCCCCGAAGCCGTAGAGCAAACCGCGTGCCACGTGCCGTTCTCCGCATTCCCCACGATCCAAATGCGCGGAAGGCACCATGTGCGGTGTCCGCGGACGGCCGCGGCGATGTCCGTGGTCAGATGTCCGTGGTCAAACGCTTCAAGGCTCGCTAGCCCATTGGTCATAGCGCTCGCCACCGCGGCCGGGCGGTATCGTGAGCCACCTTTTTTCCATGGAGCTTCACCATGACGTCGACACGCTGGATCCTCGCCGCCGCCATTGCGGCCGCCTGCGGCACCCTGCACGCCGCACCCGCGCCGCAACAGGCCGCCGCCAAGCAGCATGACGCTTCCGGCGTGGACCTCGCCGGCATCGACAAGGCGGTGAAGCCCGGCGACGACTTCGACGGCTACGCCAACGGCACGTGGAAGAAGACCGCGCAGATCCCGGCCGACCGCGCCAGCACCGGCATCTTCCTGAAGGTGTTCGAGAAGGCCGAGCAGCGCAACGCCGAGCTGATCCGCGATGCCAGCAAGAACAACCCCAAGCCGGGCAGCAACGAGCGCAAGATCGCCGACTACTACGCCGCCTTCATGGACGAAGCCGCGATCGAGAAGAACGGCCTGAATCCGCTCAAGCCGGAGCTGGCGAAGATCGACGCGATCAAGGACAAGACCGGCCTGTCCGCCGCCCTCGGCGGCACGCTGCGCGCCGACGTCGATCCGGTCAACGCGACCAACTGGAATACCGAAAATCTGTTCGGCCTGTTCGTGACGCAGGGCCTGGAAGATCCCTCGCACAACGTGCCCTACCTGCTGCAGGGCGGCCTGGGCATGCCCAACCGCGACTACTACCTCGCCGACGACGCGCAGATGAAGGGCTACCGCGAGAAGTACCAGGCCTACATCGCCAGCCTGCTCAAGCTCAGCGGCGAGAAGGACGCCGATACGAAGGCCAAGGCCATCCTTGCGCTGGAGACCAAGATCGCCAAGGCGCAATCCAGCATCGTCGACAGCGAGGACGTGCATAAGGCCAACAATCCTTGGGCGATGGCTGACTTCGCCAAGAAGGCGCCGGGCCTGGACTGGAACGCCTATTTCACCGCCGCCGGCCTGTCGGGCCAGAAGCAGGTGATCGTGTGGCAGCCGGGCGCGATCAGCCAGCTCTCCGCGCTCACCGCCAGCGAACCGCTGCAGACCTGGAAAGACTGGCTGACCTTCCACACGCTCAACCACAGCGCCGGCCTGCTGCCCAAGGCTTACGCCGATGCGCAGTTCGAGTTCTACGGCCACACGCTCAACGGCACGCCCAAGCAGCGCGACCGCTGGAAGCGCGCCATCGGCGCCACCAACGTGGCGCTCGGCGACGCGGTGGGCCAGATCTACGTGCAGCGCTACTTCCCGGCCTCGTCCAAGGCGCGCGTGGCGCAGATGGTCGACAACATCAAGGCGGCGTTCGCCGAACACGTCGACACGCTCGACTGGATGAGCCCCGCCACCAAGCAGAAGGCCAAGGCCAAGATCGCCACGCTGAAGGTCGGCGTCGGCTATCCGGAGACCTGGCGCGACTACGGCTCGCTGGAGGTACGCGCGGACGACCCGGTCGGCAACCGCCTGCGCGCCGAGCAGTACGAATACAAGCACCAGCTCGCCAAGCTCAGCCAGCCGGTGGACAAGGGCGAATGGTGGATGACCCCGCAGACGGTGAACGCAGTGAACCTGCCGCTCCAGAATGCGCTCAACTTCCCGGCCGCCATCCTGGAAGCGCCGTTCTTCGATCCCAACGCCGACGACGCCGCCAACTACGGCTCGATCGGTTCGGTGATCGGCCACGAGATCAGCCACAGCTTCGACAACACCGGCGCGGAGTTCGACGCCGACGGCCGCCTCGCCAACTGGTGGACGCCCGAGGACCAGGCTCACTTCAAAGCCGCGGGCCAGAAACTGGTCGAGCAGTACAACGCCTATGAGCCGCTGCCGGGCCTGCACATCAACGGCCAACAGACGCTGGGCGAGAACATCGCCGACGTTTCAGGCCTGGCTATCGCGCATGCCGCCTACGTGAAGTCGCTCGGCGGCAAGCCGGCGCCGGTGATCGACGGACTGAGCGGCGACCAGCGCTTCTTCCTCGCGTTCGGCCAGTCGTGGCGCACCAAGACCCGCGATGCCGCCCTGCGCGCGCAGGTGATCGGCGACGGCCATTCGCCGGGCGAGTTCCGCGCCCAGACCGTGCGCAACCTCGACGCCTGGTACGACGCGTTCAAGGTGAAGCCGGGCGAGAAGCTGTACCTGGACCCGAAGCAGCGCGTGAAGATCTGGTAAGTCCTCCGCATCCGCGCACCACGAGCCGCGCCTTCGGGCGCGGCTTTTTTTGTGCGCCGCAAGGCGTGGGGGCCATTGATCGGCGTCAATAAGGCGCCCGTCCGCTCCAGGCATGCTCCCCCCGTCATCGTCGGGAGCAAGGCCATGGGCAGGCTCGAAGGCAAGGTCGCATTCGTCACCGGCGGCGCGCTCGGCATCGGCGCCGCATGCGCGCGCCGCATGATCGAGGCCGGCGCTCGCGTGGCCATCGCCGACGTACTGGACGAACCGGGCGAAGCCCTGGCCCACGCCCTGGGCGAACGGGCTCTCTATCTGCACGCGGACGTCGCGTCCGAAACGGACGTAGCCCAGGCGATCGCAGCCACCGTCGCCCACTTCGGCCATCTCGACGCGCTGGTGAACAATGCCGGCATCTCCGGCGCCAACAAGCCCACCCACGAGCTGACCGAAGCCGAGTGGGACCGGGTGCAATCGATCAACGTCAAGGGCGTGTTCTTCTGCACCAAGCACGCCATCGCGCCGCTGCGCGCCAACGGCGGCGGCAGCATCATCAATCTCTCCTCCATCTACGGCCTGGTCGGCGCGCCCGACGTGCCGCCCTACCACGCCTCCAAGGGCGCCGTGCGGCTGATGACCAAGACCGACGCCCTGCTCTATGCCGCCGATCGCATCCGCGTGAACTCCATCCATCCGGGCTTCATCTGGACGCCCATGGTCGAACACCACCTCGCCTCGCTCGGCGGCGACGCGGAAACCCATCGCCGCGACACCGACGCGCTCCATCCGCTGGGCCATATGGGCGAAGCGGACGACATCGCATGGGGCGTGGTCTACCTCGCTTCCGACGAGGCGAAATTCGTCACCGGCAGCGAGCTGGTGATCGACGGCGGCTACAGCTGCCGCTGAATCCATCGACAAGGAAACGCCATGTTCAAACACATTCTCCTCCCGACCGACGGCTCCGATCTTTCGCTGCGCGGTGTGAAGCTGGGCCTCGATCTGGCCAAGTCCTGCGGCGCGAAGGTCTACGCGCTGCACGTGGTCCCGCCGTTCCATACCTTCACTTACGTGTCGGAAATGATCGCCGCCACCGAAGCGACGTACATGGAAGGGGCGGTGGAACGCGCCGAGCGCTATCTGGCGGACGTGCGCGACCTGGCCGAAAAGGCCGGCGTGCCCTGCGAGGGCAGCTACGTCACCAGCGACTTCCCCAGCGAACGCATCGTCGAAGCCGCGCAGAATCGCCACTGCGATCTGATCGTGATGGCCTCGCACGGCTGGCGCGGCTTCACCAAGCTGCTGCTCGGCAGCGAGACGCAGAAGGTCCTGCTCACCAGCCCGGTCCCGGTGCTGGTCTGCCATTAAGCGCTTCCGCACCGTCCCGCCTTTCCCAGCCGTCGGCGCGCACTTCCTGCTCTCGCGCCGGCGGTCTTTTCATCTCCGAAGAGCCACCGGCATGAATCCACGCATGATGTTCAGCGCGCACGGCGCGGCCAAACAGGTCACCGGCTCCTGCTACCTGGTGACCTGCGGCGACACGCGCATCCTGGTCGATTGCGGCCTCTTCCAGGGCGGCAACCACCATGATCTGAACTACGATCCCTTCGGTTTCGATCCGGCGGGCATCGACGTCCTGCTGCTCACGCATGCGCACCTGGACCACTGCGGCCGCATTCCGCGCCTGGTGCGCCAAGGCTTCCGCGGCCGCATCCTCGCCACCGCCGCCACGCGCGACCTCGCACGCATCGTTCTGCTCGATGCCGCCGGCCTGCAGGAGGAAGACGCCGCCCGCGCCGAGCGCAGCGGACAGCGCCGCGGCGAACAGGGCAACGGTCCGCTGTTCACCCTGGACGATGCGTTCCACAGCCTGGACTACTTCGATGCGCCGGTAAGCTACGGCCAGACCCTGGCGGTGGCCCCCGGCGTTACCGCGCAGTTCCTGGACGCCGGCCACATTCTCGGCTCCGCTTCCATCCTGCTCACGCTGGAAGACCGCGGCCAGACGCGGACACTGCTGTTCTCGGGCGACATCGGCAATCCGCATCGCCCCATCCTGCGCGACCCCACGCCCGCTCCCGCAGCCGACTACGTGGTGATGGAGACTACCTACGGCAACCGCCCACACCGCTCGCTGCCCGATTCGGTGGACGAGCTGTACCGCGCGATCCGCGAGACCTTCGCGCGCGGCGGCAACGTGGTGATCCCTTCGTTCGCGCTCGAACGCGCGCAGGAAATCCTCTATTACCTGCACCGCGGAGCCGCCGAGGGCAAGCTGCCTCAGAACATGCACATCTTCCTCGACTCGCCGATGGCCATATCCGCCACCGACACGTTCCGCCGCCACCCGGAGTGCTTCGACGAGGACTTTCTCGACCAGCTCCGCCAGGGCGACCCTTTCGCCGCCCCTGGGCTGCGCTTCACCCGCGACACCACGCAATCGATGGCAATCAACCGCATCGAAGGCGGCGCAGTCATCCTCGCCGGCGCCGGCATGTGCACCGGCGGCCGCATCCGCCACCACCTCAAACACAATCTGTGGCGCGAACGCTCGAGCATAGTCTTCGTCGGCTATGCCGCCGAAGGCACCCTCGCCCGCCGCATCATCGACGGCGCACGCGCCGTGCGCATCTTCGGCGAAGACATCCAGGTCCGCGCCCAGATCTGGACCATCAACGGCTTCTCCGCCCACGCCGACCAAGGCGGCCTGCTCGCCTGGCTGGGCGACGCGCCACGGCGAAAAGTGTTCCTCGTACATGGCGAGTACGAGCGCGGCATGGCAGCGATGAGCGAGCAGCTCACGCGCAAGGGAATCGCCAGCCAAGTGCCTGGGATGCACGAGCCGATCCTGCTGGCGTAGCGAATAGTTTTCGCCGCACGCCGATGGAAATTGCAGGCGGTTGCCATGGCTCAGCGGCAACGGAGTCCGTGCCGATCCGCACGCGCACGTCGATAGCGACGGCTTTCATTCGCTTCGCCAACTGAAATTCGCCCGCGCTCCGCGTCGGTCCGCCGAGCGCCATCTCGAGCCCCCCTCATCCCGCCTTCTCTCCCACGGGGACTACCTTCGGGTCGCCCGGAGGGGAGAAAGAGAAGTGACGTACCGAGGCAAGTAGCAGAGAACGAACTCTCCGAGAGCGAGGCGAAGCCGATGCTCCGTGATGCTCTTGATCTCGGGTTCCCTTCGCGGCGGTGAGGGCTGGACGATCAGGCCGCCGCAGGCGGGCGGGGACAGGACGTCCCCGCCTTTTCGATTCGGGCATGGATGCCCGATCGAAAAGCCCGGCCAGCCCTCAACGCACCCGGAGGTGGCGAAGGCCACCGCAGGGCGCCGCGCAGGGTGCCCTTCTTCTTGGTTACTTCTTCTTGGGCAAGCAAG
>JBCNOA010000209.1:0-7998 GCA_039594095.1 Dyella sp. | reverse complement strand
TTGTTCGAGGCGCCCGCGCTGGCCGGTACGCTGCGCGACATCGCCGCGACCGCGCGCGAATTGGATGCGCCGGGCGCAGCCAAGGGGCTGGCGGCGACGGTGCTGCGCAACACCATGCCGGGACTGCCGGACCTCTACCAGGGCACCGAGTTCTGGGACCAGTCGCTGGTCGATCCCGACAATCGCCGTCCGGTCGATTACGCCGCGCGGCGCGATGCACTCGGCGCGACGGACTCCGTTTCAGCGATGTTGGAGCGCTTTCGCGACGGCGCCGTCAAGCAGTGGCTGCTCGGAAGACTGCTGTGCCTGCGCCGGCATGCGCCCGCCTTGTTCAGCGAAGGCGGCTATCGGGCCGTGGCGGTCGATGGCGCCGCGCAAGGACGGGTATTGGCATTCGAACGGTACTGCCACGGCCACCGCCTGATCGTCGCCGTGCCGCACCTGTGTTCGGACTGGCTGCGCGGATCGTCCACGCCGCGCATACCGGAAGAACACTGGAGCGACGGCAGACTGCGCCTCGAGGACCCGCCGCCGCGCGGCTACCTGGACGTGCTGGGCGGACGGCGGGCGATGCCCGGCGAGGCATCCGACTGGCTGTGCGCGACGCTGTTCGCGCACATGCCGGTGGCGGTGCTTTACGCCCAGGAAGAGGAGGCGACATGAGCGATCGCACGAGCAAGGATCCCGCGCGCGGGCAGCAGGCGGCCGACGTCCCGGAACGCGAACAGCGCATCCGCGAGCTGGCCCATCACATCTGGGAATCGGAAGGCTGCCCCACCGGACAGGAACTGCGCCACTGGTACGCGGCGAGCCGCTTGGTGGAAGCCGAGGAAAGCAGCGGACACGACGACGATGCCGCCTGAAGAAGCCCGTTCCGCAGCGGCCATCGATCCGCGCGACGCGGCCCCGCACCCGGCGCGGCGGCCCTCCCGGGTACGCGAGGGGCTGCCCTACCCGCTCGGCGCCACTTGGGACGGCCTGGGCGTCAACTTCGCGTTGTTCTCCGCTCATGCCACCAAGGTCGAGCTGTGCCTGTTCGACCGCGACGGCAAGGAGACCGAGCGCATCGCGCTGCCCGAGTACACCGACGAGGTGTGGCACGGCTATCTGCCGGATGCGCGCCCCGGCCAGATCTACGGCTACCGCGTGCATGGCCCCTACGAGCCGGACGAAGGCCACCGTTTCAATCCCAACAAACTGCTGCTGGATCCCTACGCCAAGCACATCGTGGGCGAGCTGACCTGGCACGACGCGGTCTTCGGCTACACCCTCGGCCACCGCGACCGCGACCTTTCCTTCGACACCCGCGACAGCGCGCCGTACGTGCCCAAGGCGCGGGTGATCGATCCGGCGTTCACCTGGGGGCGCCATCGCGCCCCGCGCGTGCCCTGGGAAAACACGGTCATCTACGAGGCCCACGTGCGCGGCTACACCATGCGCCACCCCGGCGTGCCACCGGAGCGACGCGGCAGCATCGCCGGCCTCACCTCTCAGGAAGTGATCGACTACATCCGCTCGCTCGGCGTCACCGCGGTGGAACTGCTGCCCGTCCACGCCTTCGTGGACGACAGGCACCTGTTGGACAAAGGTCTGCGCAACTACTGGGGCTACAACACGCTGGCCTTCTTCGCGCCGCATCCGCGCTATCTGGCGACGCACAGCATCGACGAATTCAAGTCGATGGTTTCGCATTTTCACGAGGCCGGGCTGGAGGTGCTGCTGGACGTGGTCTACAACCACACGGCCGAGGGCAACGAGCTCGGGCCGACGCTGTCGCTGCGCGGCATCGACAACCGCAGCTATTACCGTCTGGCCGACGATCCGCGCCACTACATCAACGACACCGGTACGGGCAACACGCTCAACCTCAGCCATCCGCGCACGCTGCAGCTGGTCACCGATTCGCTGCGCTACTGGGCGCGCGACATGCGCGTGGACGGCTTCCGCTTCGACCTGGCCACCATCCTGGGCCGCGAGTGGCACGGCTTCGACCAGGGCGGCGGTTTCCTCGATGCCTGCGGGCAGGATCCTGTGCTCAGCCGCGTGAAGCTGATCGCCGAGCCCTGGGACCTCGGCCCCGGCGGCTACCAGACCGGCGGCTTCCCGCCCGGCTGGGCCGAATGGAACGACCGTTTCCGCGACACGATGCGCGGGTTCTGGCGCGGCGACGAAGGCCTGATCGGCGAACTGGCCACACGCATGACCGGCTCGGCCGACCTGTTCGACCGGCGCGGAAGGCGGCCGTACGCCTCGGTCAACTTCGTGACCGCGCACGACGGCTTCACCCTGGCCGACCTGGTCAGCTACGAGAGCAAGCACAACGAAGCCAATGGCGAAGACAACCGCGACGGCTCCGACCACAACTTGAGCCGCAACTATGGCGAGGAAGGCGCGACCGACGACGAAGCGATCAGCGCCCTTCGCGCCAAGCAATGCCGCAACCTGCTCGCTTCCCTGCTGCTGTCGCGCGGCACGCCCATGCTGCTGGCCGGGGACGAGTTCGCGCGCACGCAGCAGGGCAACAACAACGCCTATTGCCAGGACAACGAGCTGGCCTGGCTGGACTGGCGCGGGCCGACCGACAACGAGGATCTCGTGCGCTTCGTGCGCAAGCTCACCTCGCTGCGCAAGCGCTATACCCTGCTGCGCCGCAATCGCTTCCTCACCGGCGAGCCGGACGAACTGTTCGGCGTGCGCGACGTCACCTGGCTCACGGCGGGCGGCGTGCCCATGGAAGAGGAACACTGGAACGATCCCGGCAATCGCACACTGGGCATGCTGCTGGACGGCCGCGCCAGCCCTACCGGCATCCGTCGCATGGGCGAGGACGTGAGCCTGCTGCTGATCGTTCACGGCGGCGAGGAATCCGTACATTTCCATTTGCCCGGCGTGGAAGACGTCGAAGACTGGCGCCTGCTGCTCGCCACCGACCCCGCCCTGCAGGAAGGCAGCCGCTTCGATAGCCCCGGCCCCATGCTGCTGCCGCCACGCACGCTATGTCTGCTGCGCGCGCGGAATCGGCGCGACACCCAGTAAATGGGTCTATCGTTCCTGGCGCCTTCGGTAGAACGCAGCGAGGCGGACACGATGCGATGAACGGCGGGCGCGAAAGCCCACCCCCAAATGAGCGTTCCCCTGCCGCCCTTTGCGCGCGAACATAGGCCACCGCCGCCGGAGCCCACCATGCCCTCGCCCTCGCCCATCCTCGTCCACGCCCCGCTCATCAGCTTCGACCTGGGCGAACTGGACGCGCTGCTCACCGGCCTCCCCGGCGACTTCCCGCCCGCGCTCTATCGCACCCTGGAACAGCTCCATACCCACCTCGGCGACTACCACCGGATCGCCGGCACCCTCGTCGCCCGCGAAGAACTCACCGCCCTGTACGACGCCATCGTGCTCCCCCTGGACGAAGTCGAAGCGCAAGCCCGCGCCCGCGTGCTCAGCGAATCCATGGAGCACTGGTGCCACGAAGTGCACCGCCAAATGACCCCGCTACGCGAAGCGATCACCGGCGAGGCTGCGGACAATCTGGCCTTCGACGACGATGTGAGTTGGGATGCGTGAGGGCTTAAGCGCATGCTTTCGGGAATAGAGCCTGTCCGTGAATGCAGCGCTCTCCTGCCACCAATATCCGACATCGCTGTTGACGCTCCCTTCACCTGACATTTCAAAAATTCCGCCCTCGCCCGTCTTGGCTTCCGTTCAAGCGGCTTTGGACCGGAATCGTCATGAAGGCAGCAGTACGCGAAGGATGGATGGACGGCTGCGCCGCGGCGCCAGCGCCGCAGGCGGGGGGCGTGCTGTTGCTACGGTCGCTGCGCGGCCGGTGGGATCTCGGGCATGCCCCCAATCTTCGTCAGATGCGCGGCTACGTCGGCTATGCCGGCCATAGCCTGATCCACCTGCCTCGCCAGCTAGGCTGGCTGCGTTTCCTCGACGGCACCGAAGCCATGCGCCAGGCGGTGCGTGCCGACCCCGGTCTTTACGGCCGCTGGCACCAGCCGTTCGTGTCATGCGAGCTGGGGCCGGAGGCACGTCAGCGCATTCTGGAAGCGCACTACCGCTTCCTGATCGAACGCTTTCCGCTGCGCCTGCGCGAGAAGCTCCTGCGCGGACACGACGTGCGTATCGGTACGCTGCGCCTGCGCGATGGCACACCGGTGCATCTGCATCTGCGCAAGCCGGCAGTGCGCGCCATGGGCGAGCTCGGCCTTTACCTGGTCAGCAACGACAAGGAGGTATTGTCGTCCTGCACCTTCACTTTCGGCGGCAAGGAAGGCCTGCTGATCGGCGCCATGCAGGGCGCGTGGTCCTTCCTGGGGCGCGAACCGATCCGGACTTTCACCCGCGGCAGCGACGGCGTGCGCCCGAAGGCCCTGCTTCTCACTCTCCTGCGCGTACTTGCCCGCCTTTATGGCGTAGAGCGGCTGCGCGGCGTAGCCAAGGCATCTCATCTATTCGCGGCGCAGATCCTTGCGGATTACGACGGCTTCTGGCGCGAGAACGGCGGCGTTCTCGGCGAGGATGGCTTCTACGAGCTCCCCCGCTTCGGCATGCGCCGCCCGGTCCGGTCGCTGCCCAGCAAACGCCGCGCGGCGCGGCGCAGGCGGGAGCAGTTCCTCGACGAGGCGCGTGCGGTATTCCTGCGTGCGTTCGACTGGCGTGTACCGTCCGCGCCTGCACCTGCGACGGACGGTGTCCCGCGTGCCGCACGCAAAATGGCTAACGGTTCCGAGTCGCGCGTGCTGGCCTGACGCTCAAAAGTCGTAAACCCCCGTCACCATCGCCATCCTCCCCTGCCGCACCGGCACGAAGCTCTGGTCGGCGTTGATGGCGTAGAGGGTGCGGTCGAGCAGGTTCTTCATGCCCAGGGTCAGGCGCCAGGCGTCGCCGTAGTAGGTGACGTTGGCGTCGAGGCTGGCCTGGCCGGGGATGTCGAAGTATCCGCCGCCTTGCAGGCGGCCGACGCTGCGGCTGCGTGCGGCGATGCCGGCGGCGATGCCCCAGGATTGCAGCGCTCCGCGCTGGAAGCGGTAGTTGGCCCAGGCGCTCAGCAGTTGCTTGGGCGCGGCGATCGGCTGCGTGCCGTCGTCGTTGCGGATGTGGGCGTTGGTGTAATTGAGCATGCCTTCCAGACCGCGCGTGATCTGGCCGGCGAATTCCACCTCGACGCCGTGGTTGGTCTGGCCAGGGCCCGGCGTGGCGAAATACGGCGGCTCCGGGGCGATGTAGTCGACGCTGTGGTCCAGCGTGATGCGGTATCCGGCCACGTTGAGGCGCGCGCGGTGCTGGAACAGATCGATGCGCATGCCGGCCTCCCATTGGCGCGACTTCGCCGGCGGCAGCGGCTGGCCGTTCTCGCCGAGCAGGGAGTTGGCTTGGAAGCCGGCGGTGTGGTTGAGATAGAGCGCGACGTCCGGCGCGACCTTGTAGAGCACGCCGGCCTTGGGCACCCACTGGTGCTTGCGCAGGCGGCGCGGTCTGCCATCGGCCCACGAGGTGGACAGCTCGTACGACGTGCGGCGCAGCGCAAGCAGCAGATCCCAGCGCTGGCCGAAGGACATCTGGTCCTGCAGGAACAGTCCGCTCTCGGTGGTCCAGGCGCCGCCGCCGAGGGTCTGCACGGTCGCGGCTTCGTCCGCGCTCACTCGCGCCACGGGCAACGCCGCATTGGCGAACAGGTTGTACGACTGGGACACGCCGATGTTGAGCGTGTCGCGCTGGCGGTCGCGGCCGGCCTTGGTGCGCGCATAGTCCACGCCGAGCACCACGGTATGCGTGGTATCGCCTTGCTCGAACACGCCGGTGAGGTCGTTCTGCATGGTGTAGAACGCATCGGAGTAGCGGAAGCTGCGCGCCGTGGCGTCGACCTCGCCACTCAGATAGCCGTCTGTCAGCGACCAGCCCTGACCGCTGGTGCGCTGCTGCACGTATTGGCCGCGGCTGCGGAACGTCCAGCGGGTGTCCAGTCCCTGTTCCAGCGTGTACACCGCGCGGTTGGTGCGATAGGTGGAGTGATCGCCAGGATTGCCCGGCAGGATGCCGTAGGGCGACATCGCGGCCAGCGTATCGCCCAGCAGCACGGTGTGGTCCGGGCCAGGCACTCGATTGGTGACGTGCTCGTAGCCGAGCGTGAAACGGGTGGCACCGCGCTCCCAGCCGATCGACGGCGCGAAGTACGCGCTGCGCTGCCCGCGGTAACCCTGCGGGCTGCGGTCGGCGTGGTTGCCGGCGGCGACCAGGCGATAGGTCCAGCCACTGCCCTCGCCCATCGCGCCGGCCAGGTCCAGGCCCAGGCGCGCGCCGTCGTAGCGGCCCACCGACCAGCTGAGCTGGCGCACCGGGTCGCTCTGCGGCCGCTTCATCACCACATTCACCAGGCCGCCGAAATTGTTGTTGACCGAAGCGTCGCCGAGGATCGCCTCCGGCCCCTTCAGTACCTCGATGCGCTCGACGCCGATCAGCGGCGGCAGATCTTCCGTGCGCGCCACGCCGTTGGGCATGCCGTCGGTCATGCCGTTGCCGGCGTTGAAACCGCGGATGCGAAAGAGCGCGGGACCGTCGAAGCCGTCCATGTATTGCACGCCGGCCACGTTGCGCACGGCGTCTGCCACGGTCACCGCCTGCTGCGTGTCCATCAGATCGCGGGTAACGATGCTCACCGACTGCGGCACCTTGGCGAGCGGCGTGTCGGTGCGCGTGGCGGCGCGGGTGCCGCTCGCCGTGTATCCGGCATCGCCCAGCGCGGTGCCCTGCACCTGGATCTCCGCGAGCGAGGCGACGATCGGCACGCTGGGCTTGGCCGCCAACAGGCTGCTGCGGTAGTAGCTGGCTGTCGGCGGTAGCGGACTGCGCTTGATCACCACCGTGCCGGCATCGAAGCGCTCGTACTCCAGCCCAGTGCCCTGAAGCAGCGCGGCCATGCCCTGTTCCAGCGTAAGCGAGCCGACCGCTCCCTCGGTGCGCAGATCGGCGATGGCCTCGCCGGCGGTGAGCACCTGCACATTGGCCTGCTTGCCGAAGGCGATCAGCGCGCTGGAGAGCGGCTGCGCCGGAATGGCGAAGTCCACCGTGACCCGCGGAGGCGCCGGATCGGCCCATGCGCTGGCGATGGCGAGCGACAGCACCAAGCTGCCGCCGAACCATGAAAGCGCGCGCCGAACCATGCGGTGTGGAGTCCCCCGACGTCGAAATCCTAAAGGCCGGAGTCTGGCATGGCCCGGAGCGGACACCAAGGCCGCGAATGTGAAGGCCGGAGGCTGGGGGCGGGTAGCGGAGGCATGCCGCCGGGCTCCTTCGCCTGCGGGGTTGCAGGGAAGGCATGATCGCGGCCACGCCAGACCCGGGCCGCACCATGGACTTTCGCCCCCACTACCCGCCCCCAGCCTCCGGTCATTGCCGGTTGGCGCTGGAAAGCACGACGTGGTCGCCGAACGCGCTCACCTGCACCGGAAAGACCCTGGGCAAGGCTTCCACCCAGCGATCGATGGCATCGACACGCACCGTGCCGGTGAAGGTGAGTTCGCCGACGCGCGCATCGGCGATCTGCACGGGGCGCCGGCTGTAGCGGTTGATGTTGGCCACCACCACCGAGAGCGGCTCATTGACGAACTCGAGGCGCCGTCCGCGCCATGCCGTGGCGTCGTCCAGCGCGATGGGGCCGATGCGCAGCCCGGCGGCGGGGTCGTACAGCACTTGCTGTCCGGCGGCCGCCTCCAGTGCGTCCCGCCCGCCCGGCGGCATCACCCGCACGCGGCCCTCGGTGACCGCCACGGCCACGCGGTCGCCGGGGCGCCGCACGTTGAAAGCGGGGCCGAGGTCGCGGATCAGCACCGGCCCGGCGGCGACCTCGAACGGCCGCGACTCGTGTGTGACCGTGAAGAATGCCTCGCCGTCGCGCAGTTCGATCTTGCGAAGATCGCGGGCGTAGTTCGCCACGATGGCCGACGCTCCGCCCAGCGCCACGCGGGTGCCGTCGGGCAGGTCGAGCTCGCGGTC
>JBCNOA010000208.1:0-8110 GCA_039594095.1 Dyella sp. | reverse complement strand
GGCGACGGTGTACTTGCACTCGTCGGTCGCGGTGTCGTGGGTACGCGTCTTGGCGCCGAAGTAGGCGCCGCCGGTCAGCTCGCGCACGAACAGCACGTCGACGTTGCGCAGCTTGTCGTTCTTCAACGGAGACAGCTGGGCCAGCGCAGGGTGCACTTGCAGCGGACGCAGATTGGCATACACGCCCAGCGCCGCGCGCAGCGCGAGCAGGCCTTGCTCGGGGCGTACCGGCGCGGACGGATCGGACCATTTCGGCCCGCCCACCGCTCCTAGCAGCACCGCGTCGGCGGACTTGCACGCCGCCAGCGCGGTAGCCGGGAGCGGCTCGCCGGTGGCATCGATGGCGCAGCCGCCGATCAGGTGTTCCTCGTACTCGAAGCTGTGGTCGTAATGGGCAGCGACGGCGTCCAGCACGGCCACGGCGGCGGCGGTGACTTCCGGGCCGACGCCATCGCCGGGCAGGGTGACGATGCGGGCTTTCATGCGGCGTGCTCCAGTTGCTGTTCGTAACGGGTGATGGCATCGGCGTGCTGCAGCAGGTAGCCCAGCTGGTCGACGCCGTTGAGCAGGCAGTGGCGAGCGAAGGGTTCGAGCTGGAAGCGGATACGGCCGCCATCGGGCAAAGCGATGTACTGCTCCTGCACGTCGATGGTCAGCTCGGTGCCGGGATGGCCGAGCAGCCAGCGGTGTTCGGCGTCGGAGACCACGATGGCCAGCAGGCCGTTCTTCAGCGCGTTGTTGCGGAAGATGTCCGCGATCTCGCTGCACAGCACGGCCTGGATGCCGTAGTCGAGCAACGCCCATGGCGCGTGTTCGCGCGAAGAGCCGCAGCCGAAGTTGCGGCCCGCGACGAGGATCGAGCAGCCCTTGGCCTGCGGCTGGTTCAACGGGAAGGCCGGGTTGTCGCTGCCGTCAGGCAGGTAGCGCCAGTCGTGGAAGCACAGCTTGCCCAGGCCGGCACGCTCGGTGGTGGTGAGGAAGCGCGCCGGAATGATGCGGTCGGTATCGATGTTCTCGTCGGCCAGGACGGCGGTGCGGGAATGGATGCGGGTGATCGGCTTCATGCGGCGGCGGCCTCGTTCGCGTACTCGCGCGGATCGGCGATGGTGCCGGCCACGGCGGAAGCGGCGGCGGTGGCCGGACTGGCCAGCACCGTGCGCGCGCCCTTGCCCTGGCGGCCCTCGAAGTTGCGGTTGGAAGTGCTCACCACCAGCTGGCCCGGCTGCGCCAGGTCGCCGTTCATGGCGATGCACATCGAGCAGCCCGGCACGCGCCACTCGGCGCCGGCCTGGGTGAACACGTGATGCAGGCCTTCGCGCTCGGCGTCGCGGCGCACCGCTTCGGAACCCGGCACCACCAGCATGCGCACGCCCTCGGCGACGCGGCGGCCGCGCAGGATCTCGGCGGCTTCGCGCAGGTCGGACAGGCGCGAATTGGTGCAGCTGCCGATGAACACCACGTCCACCGGCGTCCCCTGCATCGGCTTGCCGGGCTGCGCGTGCATGTACTCGAGCGCGCGGGTTTCCTGTGCGGTGCGGGCGGCCGGCACGGGCGCGTCCATCGCGATGGCCATGCCCGGATGGGTGCCGTAGGTCACCGTGGGCTTCACTTTGCTCGCGTCGACACGCACTTCGCGGTCGTAGCGCGCGCCCTCGTCGGTGCGCAACGCCCTCCACTTCGCGACGGCGGCATCCCAGGCGGCGCCCTGCGGCACGCGCGGACGGCCCTTCAGCCACGCGAAGGTGGTGTCGTCCGGCGCGATCAGGCCCGCGCGCGCGCCGGCTTCGATCGACATGTTGCACACCGTCATGCGTTCTTCCATCGACATCGCTTCGATGGCTTCGCCGCGGTACTCGATGACGTGGCCGGTGCCGCCGTCGACGCCGATCTGCCCGATGATGTGCAGGATCAGGTCCTTCGCGCCCACGCCCTTCGGCAGCTTGCCGTCGACGTGGATCGCCAGCGTCTTGGCCTTGCGCTGCAACAGGCACTGCGTGGCCATCACATGGCCCACTTCGGTGGTGCCGATGCCGAAAGCCAGAGCGCCGAAAGCACCGTGCGTGGAGGTGTGGCTGTCGCCGCAGACGATGGTCATGCCCGGCTGCGTCGCGCCCAGCTCGGGGCCGATCACATGCACGATGCCGCGCTCGCTGCTGTCCCAGCCGTGCAGCTCGACGCCGAACTCGCGGCAGTTCGCTTCCAGCTGCGCGACCTGGGCCTTGGCTTCGTCGTTCGCGTAAGGGCGCTCGCCCTTGTCGTTGGCGGGTAGGGTCGGCGTGGAGTGATCGAGCGTGGCCAGCGTGCGGTCCGGGCGGCGCAGCTTCAGGCCACGCTCGCGCAGTTCGCTGAAAGCCTGCGGCGAGGTGACTTCGTGCACCAGGTGCAGGTCGATGTACAGGATCGCCGGCGTATCGGCGGTCTCGGGCGCGACCAGATGCGCGTCCCACAGCTTTTCGAACAGGGTGCGTGCAGTCACAGCACTGCCTCCTGGGCGGGCTCTTGTTGAAGAGTGCGGCCATGGATGGCCGCTTTTTGATCTTCGCGGTCATGGATGACCGCACCAGTGACGGGCGTCAGCCAACCCCAGCGGTCATCCGTCGTGCCGTCGAACAGGCCGAAGAAGGCTTCCTGCAAGGCGCGGGTGATCGGGCCGGGACGGCCGGTGCCGACCGGCTTGCGGTCGACCGAGCGCACCGGGGTGATCTCGGCGGCGGTGCCGGTCATGAACACTTCGTCGGCGGTGTACAGCGCTTCGCGCGGCAGGTCGCGCTCTTCGACCTTGATGCCCAGATCCTCGGCCAGCGTCATCACCGTGTCGCGAGTGATGCCAGCCAGGATGCCGGCGCTAGTCGGCGGGGTGAGCAGCTTGCCGTTCTTCACCACGAACACGTTCTCGCCGGCGCCTTCGCTCAGCAGGCCGTTGTGGCCGAGCGCGATGCCTTCGGCGTAGCCGCCGCGGCGCGCTTCCAGGCCGATCAGCTGGCTGCTCAGGTAATTGCCGCCGGCCTTGGCCCAGCTCGGAACGGTGTTCGGTGCCGGGCGCTGCCACGAGGACACGCACACATCGGCGCCCTGTTCGCGCGCATCGCCCAGGTAAGCGCCCCATTCCATCGCCATGATCGCCACGTCCACCGGCGCGCCGGGCTTGGGCAGCACGCCCAGGCCGCCCGCGCCGCGGAACACGATCGGGCGCACGTACGCCGAGCCCATGCGATTGGCGCGGATCACTTCCATGCAGGCCGCGTTGATCTCTTCTTCGGTGTAGCCGATCTCGATTTCATACACGCGGGCCGACTCGAACAGACGACGCGTGTGATCGGCGAGGCGGAAATAGGCCGGCCCCTGCGGCGTCGCGTACACGCGCTCGCCCTCGAACACCGAGGAGCCGTAGTGCAGCGCGTGCGTGCTGACGTGGACGGTGGCTTCGGTCCACGGCTTGATGTGGCCGTTGTGCCAGAGGAAAGGCGTGGTCATGCGGTGACTCCTTGGGCTTGCGGTTGCGCGGCGGAGGCGGGCGGCGCCTGCCGTTCGATGCGGTTGACGATGGAAAGCGCGGCCAGCGCGGTGGCCTCGACGATGTCCGTGCTGACGCCGTTGCCGCGCCAGTCGCGCGCGGCGTGGCGGGCGGTGAGCTGCGCCTGGCCCTGCGCGTCGCCGCCCTCGCTGACGGCGCGCACCTGGAACTGGGTCAGCTCCAGGTCGGTGCCGGTGGCGCGCTCTATCGCGCGCAGCACGGCGTCGACCGGGCCGTCGCCGATGGCGGCCTCGCCGATGTCACGGCCGTCGTCATGGGCCAGCCGCACCGAGGCGGAAGCGCTGCCGCCCAGGTGCGACGCGGTGTTGAGCTGCACGATGCGCCAGGGGCCGGTGGCATCCGGGTCGTGGCCCAGCGCCAGCGCTTCCAGGTCTTCGTCGTGGATCTCGCGCTTCTTGTCGGCGAGGGTCTTGAAGCGCGCGAAGATGCCGTCCATCGCCGCCTCGTCCGGGCTGTGACCCAGCGCCTGCAGGCGCGAGCGCAGCGCGTGGCGACCGGAGTGCTTGCCCAGCACGAGCTTGGTCTCGCCCATGCCGACGTCCTGCGGGCGCATGATTTCGTAAGTGCCGCGGTGCTTGAGCATGCCGTGCTGGTGGATGCCCGACTCGTGAGCGAAGGCGTTCTCGCCCACGATGGCCTTGTTGCGCGGCACCGCCTGTCCGGTCAGCTGGGTCAGCAGACGCGAGGTGTGGAACAGGCGGCGTGCATCGATGCGAGAGTCCACGCCGAAGTAGGGGCCGCGCACGCGCAGCGCCATCACTACTTCCTCCAGCGAAGCATTGCCGGCGCGCTCGCCGATGCCGTTGATGGTGCATTCGATCTGCCGTGCGCCGGCGCTGACCGCCGCGAGGCTGTTGGCGACCGCCATCCCCAAGTCGTCGTGGCAGTGCGAGGAGAACACCACGCGCTCGGCGCCCTTCACGTGCTTGCGCAGATAGGCGAAGCGTTCGGCGATCTCGGCCGGCGTGGCGTAGCCGACGGTGTCCGGTGCGTTCACCGTGGTGGCGCCGGCGGCGATGGCGGCGCTGAACACTTCGGCGAGGTAATCCGGCTCGGTGCGCATCGCGTCCTCGGCGGAGAACTCCACCTCGTGGCACAGCGTCTTCGCGCGCTCCACGGCAGCGACGGCGGTATCGATCACCTGCTGCTTGCTCATGCCCAGCTTGTGTTCGCGGTGCAGCGGGCTGGTGGACAGGAACACGTGGATGCGCGAGTGCTTCGCCGCTTCCAGGGCACGGCCCGCGGTGTCGATGTCGGTCGCCTGGCAGCGGGCCAGGGCACACACGGTGGAATGCTGCACGGCCCTGGCGATTTCCGCGACGGCCGCGAAGTCGTCGGGCGATGCCTGCGGAAAACCCGCTTCCATCACATCGACGCCGAGCGCTTCGAGCGCATGCGCCATGCGCAGCTTGGCCCTGCGGTCCATGCCGAAGCCGGGCGCCTGTTCGCCGTCGCGCAGGGTGGTATCGAAGATGCGCACGCGATCGTCGGCTACTACGCCGTCCTCGCTGCTGTCGTTGCTGTGCTGGGTTTCGTGGTTCATGTCGGCTCCGCTGCTGGCGCTTCGCCGAGGGCAACAAAAAACCCCGCATCCTTGTCGGGTGCGGGGTTCTTTGGGGTATCTAGGTCAGTTTTGCTTTACCTGGACACACGCCCTCAGCCCGCACCTCCGTTGGTAATAAGGAGTACGAGTACAAGGGCAAGAAGGAGGTTGCCGCGAAGCCGCAGCAGGCCGGGGAGCGTCGGGGGACGGCTCTTCTCGGGTGTGCTGACGGTGGTGTTGCGATGCGACATGCAGTCGACCCTAAAGGCGCCTGTTGGGGTCTGTCAACAGTTTCTTCTGTAATGATCGAAAAAAGTTTGCTCGATCACATTTGGACGTCCAGATGGCCGGATGCGCGATGGCGATATTCGGTGCCGCCGAATCCATGCATACCGCGGCGTACGTAGAAAGCGCTGGAAATGGCTGCAAATGCGTGGTCTTGAAGCGGAGGATCGGTGATCAATGCACCGAGGATCAGCAGCTTGCCGGCATTGGTACGGCAGCGCTCCATGGGGCCGATCGCGCTGTTGCGGCAGGGTCGGAACGCTCTCAAGCAGTCTTCCAGAGAGGCTGCCGCGAAGCACAAAAACGCCGGTCGCCCGGCGACGCCGGGCGATCAGGTGAAAGTGGGTGGCGAGGAGCGGCCTCGGCCCCCCGAGAAGCCAAGCGGGGAACCAAGGATGACGCTCGCCCGCGGCGTCAGCCCAAGCGACGCGCCAACCGGTCCGGCACGCATGCTTCCGCGGTGCCGCCCAGCAACCAGGATGCCAATGCCTTGTCGTCGGCTTCGAGCGGTTCGGCGTGTGCCGGGCGGTCGAGCATGGCCGCCAGTGCGGCCGGGACCGGCACGGCGTGCCCGATCAGCGGTTCGATCACGCTCTCGAACTTGGCCGGATGCGCCGTGGCCACCACGGCCCAGTCGGCAAGGTTTTCGCGCCGGTCGAGCCGGTACATGGCCGTCGCGGTGTGGGGACAGAACACCTCGCCGTGCGCCGCATGCCTGGGCACGGTCGCGCGGATGGCGTCGTCGTCTACGCTGTGCGAGGAGAGTTGGCGACGCAGATCTTCGTCGTGCGGGAACGTCCAGCGCAGGCGTTCGAAATTGCTGGGCGCGCCCACGTCCATCGCATTAGCCAGCGTCGCGACCGCCGGACGCGACGCGTACGTTCCGCCGGCGAAATAGTCGGGCAGCGTCTGGTTGGCATTGCAGGCCAGCTCGATCTCGCCGACCGGCAGGCCCATCTCGCGCACCCACACGCAGGCCAGCGCGTTGCCGAGGTTGCCGGTGGGCACCACGAAGTTGAGCGGACGCCCGTATTCGCGATGCCACCGCAGCGCGGCGTGCGCGTAATACGCCATCTGCGGCAGCAGGCGGCCCAGGCTGATGCTGTTGGCGGACGACAGTGGCCGCTGCGCTTGCAGTTCGGCATCGTTGAGCGCGGCTTTCACCATGCGCTGGCAGTCGTCGAAACGGCCGGCGACGCGCAGCGCTCGTACGTTGTCGCCGAAACAGCCCAGTTGATGCGCCTGGCGCGGCGAGACGAGCCCATCCGGATAGAGGATCACCACTCGCACGCCGGGCTGGCGATGGAACGCCGCCGCCACGGCGGCGCCGGTGTCGCCGGAGGTGGCGACCAGGATGGTCAGCGGCGGCTCGTCCGGGCTGCGCAGGCGCCGGAAGCAGCTGGCGAGGAACCGCGCGCCGAAGTCCTTGAAGGCCGCACTGGGGCCGTGGAACAGCTCCAGCATGGCCGCGCCCGGGTGCTGCGGCAGAAGGCGCAGCGGGGCGTCGAAGGCGAACGCCTCGGCGCAGATGGCCGGCAGTTCGGCGGCCAGCGCATGGCCGGCGAAGAACGGTCGCAGCAGCGTCGCCGCGGTGTCGGCAAGGCGGCCGGCCGGGTCGAAAGCGCCGGGGTCGAGCTGGGGCAGGGCCTCCGGCACATACAGGCCGCCGTCCGGCGCCAGGCCGGCGGCGATCGCTTCGCCGATGCCGGCGCCCGGCGCCGCACCGCGCGTACTGCGATAGAGAAGGGGTTCGCTCATGCCTCGCGCTCCGCTTCGACCAGCGCAGCGGCCGGTCCGTTGATGGGCGATACCAGTACGTCGCTGGCCAGGCCGGCCTCGGCGAAGGCGGCGGCCATGGCGGCCGCCGCCGCCTGGGCTTCCTCGCGCCGCTCGAACCAGCCGAACACGCTGGGGCCGGCGCCGGAAATGCTGGCGCCCATGGCGCGATGATCCATCGCCGCCTGCTTCACGCGCGCAAAATCCGGGATCAGCGGCGCGCGGCGCGGTTCCACCAGCACGTCGCTCAGGCCTTCGCGTACCAGGGCGGCCTCGCCGCGCCAGCAGCCGGCGAGCACCAGCGATAGGTTGGCGCTTTGCGCGACGAATTCCTTCAGTTCGTACGCGCCGGCCAGCGCGGCGCGCGCCTTGCGCGTCTCCAGCACCATGTGCGGATGGACCAGCGCGCAGTGCCAGGCTTCCGGCACCGGCACGCGTACCAGGCGGTCGCGCGTAGCCAGCACCAGGCCGCCGAGCAGCATCGGGCCGACGTTGTCGCCATGGCGGCCGCCGCTGGCCACGGCCTCGCCTTCCAGCGCGAAGCCGTAGAGCGATTCCGCCGGCAGCGGCCGTTCCAGCAGTGCGTTGGCGGCCACCAGTGCGGCCACGCAGGACGAGGCGGAACCGCCCATGCCCGAGCCCAGCGCGATGCCCTTGTGCAGCACCAGCTCGAAGCCGTGGCGCAGGCCCAGCGCCTTGCGCAACGCCATCAGCGCCATGCCCGCGGTGTTCAGGGCCGCGTCCAGCGGCAGATCGCGCACGCAGCCCTCGATGGCGGCGATGCGCACCACCGGTTCGTCGATGCGGCGCACCTCGGCGCGATCGCCGGCGCCGGCCACGCTGTGGCCGAGGATGTCGAAGCCGATGCCCACGTTGCCGACGCTGGCTGGCGACAGGGCTTGGGCGGAAAGAGCGCGGCGGGGTAGGCGGGCCATCGGTTCCATCATCAGTTGAGCGTTCATGCGCGCGCC
>JBCNOA010000207.1:0-8183 GCA_039594095.1 Dyella sp. | reverse complement strand
CTGCCGGCGCCATCCAGCCACCACTCGACCAGCATGCCGTAGTGCTGCACCAGCTCGCCGAGCTGGGCCACGTAGTAGCTGTCGTAAGCCTTGGAGTCGGCATAGCGCGGCTCGTGGCGGTCCCACGGCGAGAGATAGATGCCGAATTCCAGGCCTTCCTTCGCGGCCGCGTCCGACGCCATGCGCACCAGATCGCCCTTGCCGCCCATCCACGGGCTGTTCTTGACCGAGTAGTTGCTCTGCTCGGTGGGCCACAGAGCGAAGCCGTCATGGTGCTTGGCGACCATCACCATGTACGTCGCGCCGGCGGCGCGGCTGGCGCGCGCCCATTGCACGGGGTCCACCTTGTCGGGATTGAACACCTTGGGGTCGGCCTTGCCGTCGCCCCACTCGCGGTCGAGGAAGGTGTTGGTGCCGAAGTGCACGATCACGCCGAACTCCAGGTCCTGCCAGTGCGATTGCTGGGGCGAAGGCTTCAGCGCGGAGGCATCCTGCGCGGCTGCGGTAAAGGCCAGGCCCGCGCCGAGCGCCAGGCTGAGGAGACGTTGCGACCACTTCGACATGGGGTTGTTCCTGCTTTCGTTGCGTGAACCCGGCCGCCGCGCGGCCGGACGAACCGGCGGGACGGGCCGCAGCCCGCCCCGCCGCCTTGCCTCAATCGAGCTTGTATTCCACCTGCAGCGAGACCTCCCGGCCGTTGTAGTTGGCGCCTTGCAGCGTCGGGATGAACTCGAAGCCGCCCGCGTAGTACGGGATCTGGCCGACCTTGTCGAAGATATTGCTGACGGTCAGGCCGACTTTGAGCTTCTCGTCGAAGCGGTAGCCGATGGTGCTGCTGAAGGTGACCCACGGCGACGTGTACGCGTGGTAGACCACGCACTGGGGATCGCCCAGCGACGGGGTGATTCCGTTGGGCAGCACTTCACAACCGTCGTAATGCGGGGCGCGCACGCCGCCCTGGCGATCGCCGTACAGCGTCACGTCCCACGGACCGTACAGCCAGTTCAGCGTGGCGCGGGTGCGGGTGGCGACGCGGTCGTAGCGGGTGTTGAGCAGCGGATCGCTGGCGTACTTGCGCAGCTTGTACGAGAGGTTGTCGGTCCAGTCCAGCGAGAAGCTGAAGGCGCCCCAGTTCTGCGTCTTCACGCGATAGCTGACATTCGCGTCCACGCCGCTCACGTACAGCTTGTTCTGGTTGATCGGGCCGGTATAGACGGCGGTGACGTTGCCCTGCCCATCGCGGATCACGTTGGCGATGATCTGCTTGCAGTACTCCGAGCCCTGCGCGTGCAGGGTGTACGGCGCACCGCCGACCTGCAGGCCCGTGCGGCAACCGGCTTCGTCCTGCAGCACGGTGTCCTGGTCGACGTTGTCGATGGCGTTGTCCACACCCATGTGCCAGTAGTCCGCCGAAACCGACAGCCCCTCCACCCAGTTCACGTCCCACACGAAGCCGTAAGTCCACGCGTGGCCTTCCTCAGGCAGCAGGTTGCGGCCGCCGGCGGCGTGCAGCGTGTAGTACGTCGAGTGCTGGATGGCGGGACAGGCCGCGTCATGGCCCTGGATGCACTGGTAGTAATCCTTGTAGATGCCCACCGTCGACAGCGAATCCTGCTTGTACAGGTACTGCATGTCCGGCGCATGGAAGTTAGTGCCGTAGGTGCCGCGCAGCAGCAGGCCGGTCAGCGGACGCCACTCGATCGACGTGCCCCAGGTACGGGCGACGTCCGCGCTGCTCGCATCGCGGTATTTGTCGAGTCGGCCGGACAGGCTCCAGGTCAGCGTATCGGACAGCGGAACGCGGAACTCCGTACCTCCGGACAGGCGCATGCGCGTGCCGCCGCCGGCGTTGTAGTCCTGGAAGGGGTCGCCGAAGCTGGTGGTGTTGCCGCGGGGATCCGGGGTGAGCCGGTAACCCTGGTGGTTGGCCTCCAGCACGCCGGCGAAGCCCACCGGACCGGCCCAGGTGCTGAACAGGTCGCCGGTAACGTTGAACGATGCCTGGTCCATCCACGACACCGCGGTGTTCGTGCCGCCGACGGCGAAGCTCTGGTAGTCGGACTTGGAGATCGGATTCCAGAAGCGCTGCTGGTTGATCGCATAGACCGGGTAATCGGTCCCGCCCACGTTGGTGGTGCCCAGCTGCGGACCGAAGAAGTAGTTGAACATCCCCTGCTCGTTCAGGCCCGTGTAGCTCTCGCGCACGATGTATTTGGCATGGCCGAGGTTGAGGTCCCAGTTGAAGCGGTTGTCGAACACCGTGCCGCGCAGGCCGGCGTGGATGTCCCAGTTCTTCTCGTCGTCGTGGGTATTGCCGTAGCCGCCCATTTCGGCCGGCGTGAGCTGGCGGAAATAGTTGGTGACCACCTGGCCAGAGGTCTGGTCGTAGAAGGAGCCTGGAATGCCGCCCATTGGATACAGGAATGGCAGTTCCGTATTCGAGACGCCGTGGGTTTCCCAGTAACCCACCGAACCGTAGGCCTGCAGGCCGCCGCCGAAATCGTACGAACCGGCCACGTAGGCGTCGCGGTCGTCACGGCCCGGGGTCAGCACCCAGTTGCCGAACAGATGGTTCTGCGCGCAGTAGTAGCCGCCGTCGGTGATGTTGGTGGGATCGACCGTGTTGCCGTTCGTGGCCACCGTCTGCTTGTGGTACAGGCTGAAGTTGTTCTTGAAGCCGCCTTGCGTACAGGCACCGGCCGGCGGAGCGATGTAGTTGCCGTTGACATCCGCGAGCATCAGGCCCGTATAACGCGGGTAGCCGAACATACGCGCGTTCTGATCCCAGGTACCGTAGCCGGCGTCGCCGTCCGAATCGGTATAGCGCCGGTCGCGCCCCCACAGCGGCGTGCGGTGGCTGCGCTCCAGGTTGTACACCACGTTCCAGTTGTCGCCCGAGCGGCCGCCGACCAGGTTGAGGTCGCCGAAGTCGCGGCCGCCGCGAGTGGCGGTGCCCAGCTGCAGCTTGATGTCGTCGCCCTGGTAGTTCTTCTTCAGGATGACGTTCACCACGCCGGCGATGGCATCCGAACCGTAGATCGCCGAGGCTCCCGTCGCCAGGATCTCGATGCGGTCGATCATGCCGGTCGGGATGTTGTTGTAGTTCTGGAAGTTGGTCTTGCCGTTGGCCGGCATCGGATAGTCGGTGACGCGATGGCCGTCGACCAGCAGCAGGCTGCGGTTGGAACCCATGTTGCGCAGATTGAGCTGGCGCGCATTGACCGAAGTGCTGCCCCAGGACGGCGGCGTCTCCGCGATGCCCGCCTGGGTGATCGAGTTCATGACCTCATAGACGGTCGTGAAGCCCTGCTTCTGAAGATCCTCGCCCTTGATGATGTTGACCGGTGCAGGTCCCTCCACTTCGGCGCGCGCGATGCGCGAACCGGTGACGACGACCTTCTCCAGCGTCTTGGTCTTCTGTTCTCCCGATGCAGGCTGGGCCTGCGTATTGCCCGCGTCCTGCGCATGCAGCGCAAGCGTGGGCAGCAACGCCAGCGCGAGCGCGCTGGCGAGTCTGTGACGGCGTAATGCAACGTGCGACATGGTTAACTCCTCCCCGTTCAATTGAAAATGCCCTTCCCCAAGGCGTGGCTACAGCTTGTTGCTCCTACGACTGACGTGCTCCCTCAGCGCGCCAGGATTTCGTCGACGAACGTCCAGGTGTGACGACCGTCTTCCGCCGGATGGCGGGTCAATTCGATACGCAGATAGCGTGCGCGGAATGGGCGTGAAGCCGTATAGGCCACACGCTGTACATGGCCTACGTGATCGCGCTCGATCGGCTTGATCTTCACCTCGCGCAGGGTCGTCCAGTGCTTGCCGTCCTCCGAGGCGGAGAAGCGCACCTTGCGCGGCCACCAGATCCACGATTCGTCCTGCTGCAGCACGCCCACGCTGACCTCGTGCAGCTCGGCAACGCTGCCCAGGTCGAGGTTGAGCTTGGGATCGAGTTCCTCCCAGCCCAGCCAGGCGCCGGTCTTGAACTCCTCGCTGCCCAGCACGCCGTCCGTGAGCGTGGCGGCGCCGTGGCCGCTGTAGGCGGCATCAGGAGCCGGGTCGACGCTGACCGCGGCGCCGAAGCTGATGCTGCGCTCCAGCTGGAACGAACGCGGATGGTCGTAGGCGCGACCGCCGCGGAACGGAACCACGCGCAACGTGCCGGGCTGTTTCAGATCCAACACATCCGTGAATGAAGGCGAAGCCGCGGTGGGCTCGCTGCCGTCGACGGTGTAGTGCGTGACGACGTCGTCGAAGCCGCGCAGCGCGGTGACCTGCCAGCCATCGTGGGCGGCGTTGGCGGCCACGCTGTAATCGGCCGTGTTGCGGTCTTCCGGCGCATACGCCACCTGCCAGGCGTCCAGCCGCGGATATTGCGCGGCGAGGCGCTGGTGGAAATCCGCATAGGCTGCCGCGTCCGCGCTGCCGCCGCGCCAGAGCCGCTCGGCGAACGCGAGCAGGCGCGGATACAGACGCTGCTCGGCGTTCAGCGGATCGGCGCGTTCGCTCCACAACGGAGCTTCGGCGCCGAGCACCAGGTCGCGGTGCGCGGCCGAATCCAGCACGCTCAGCGGGTCGGTCAGATAGAGCTTCTCCACGGTCAGCCGGTTCAGCGGGGTATCCAGGTAATAAGGGCTGGCATTGATGATGCGGTTGCCGTTGGCCAGCGCCTTGTGTCCTTCGTCGTCGCCGCGCCAGATCTCGATCACCGCCGACGGGTCCACGCCGCCTTCGAGGATCTCGTCCCAGCCGATCATGGTCTTGCCCTTACCGGTCAGGTACACCTGCATCCGGCGGATGAAATAGCTCTGCAGCCCCTTGCCGTCCTCCAGGCCCTGGTCGCGGATCAGCTTGTCGCAGGCGTCGCAATGGTCCCAGGCGCCTTCCGGCACCTCGTCGCCGCCGATGTGCACGTAGGGCGACGGGAACAGCGGCAGCACTTCGTCCAGCACGTTCTGCAGGAACACGTAGACGTTCTCGTCGGCCGGACAGAACACGTCGCTGAAGACACCCCAGCCGGTCTGCACCGGAATCGGCTTCTTGGCGCAGGAGAGTTCCGGATACGCCGCCACGGCCGCCGAACTGTGGCCCGGCATCTCGATCTCAGGCACCACCATGATGTTGCGCTGGCGCGCGTACTCGACCACTTCGCGCACCTGGTCCTGCGTGTAGAAGCCGCCATAGCGGCTGCCGTCCGCCTCGGTGCGCCACGCGCCCACTTCGGTGAGCTTGGGATAGCGCTTGATTTCGATGCGCCAGCCCTGGTCCTCGGTGAGATGCCAGCGGAACACGTTGAGCTTGTAATAGCTCATCAGGTCCAGCTGCTTTTCGATGAAGGACACCGGATAGAAATGCCGGCCGACGTCGAGCATGTGGCCACGCCAGCCGATGGCCGGTTCGTCCTCGATGCGCACCGTTGGTATCGTTACCTCGGCCGACCCGGAAACACCGGCCGGAAGCAGCTGGCGCAACGTCTGCACGCCCCAGAACAGGCCCTTGTCGGACGAGGCGCGAATCTCGATGCCGCGCGGGTTGACCTCCAGCCGGTAGGCCTCGTCGCCGACCATGGCCGGATCGAGCTTGAGCACGATGCGGCGGCCCTTGCGCACTGCGCGCTCGGGCAACGGGATGTCCACCTGCGCCTGGACGGCATCGCGCAGGAACGAAGCGATCTCCTTCGAGCGCGCATCCGCGGGCGCCTCGATGCTCACCTGCTTGTCCAGGACGAACGCGCCCTTCCCTTCTTCCACGTGCGCCGGATACGGCACCAGCGACAGCTTCGCGTGTGCGATCGTGCCCCAGGCCAACGCCACCGCAACCAGGCAGCACCGCCAGACGTTCCTCTTCGTCATCGCTGCGCCTCCGGCAGTTCATCCCATACTTTCGGGTCCTCGGCGCCGAGCACCCATGAGCAGAAGCCTTGCAGGCCGTACTGCTTCACCAGTGCGACACGGTCGCGGAACGCGCGAGCATCGGGCAGGAACACCCATTCGCGCATGCCGTCGCGGTAGAACCAGAACCACGACTCGTGCTCCACCGGATCCCATTGGATGGTGGCGCCGTACTGCTTCGCCAGCGGCAGGGACTCGTCCGCATCGATATAGCTGGCGGCGATGTTCGATTCTTCCTTGCCGTCCTCGCGGCGAGGATCGCCGGCGTACCAGTGGTAGCCGTAGGTGGGAATGCCCACCGAGAGCTTGTCCTTCGGCACCAGGGTGAGCGCGTATTCCAGGTGCTGCACCGTCCATGGCATGCCGGCCACCGGTCCGGGCGTGGTCCAGCGCGTGTGCTGGTCGTAGGTCATCAGGCAGATCAGATCGGCGGACTGGCCCAGCGCCTTGAGGTCGTACGCACCGCGCCAGTACTTCCACATCCACTGCGCGAAGCCGCCTTCGCCCGCATAGCCCGGCGCATTCGGCACCACGGCGATGGACAGCTGCATGCCGTGCTTGTGCAGCGCCTCGGCCGTCTGCTTCGTCATCAGGCTGAGCGCGTCGCGGTCGGTCCAGTCGATATTCTCGAAGTCGAACTGGAAGCCGAGAAAACCTTGCTTCGTGCCCTGCTCGACCAGCGCGGCGATCATCGCCTTCTTGGCGGCTTCGTCATGCAGCAGCGCGTGGAACTTCTGGCGCTCGCCGCCCGCCGACAGGATGGGCATCACCGGCACGCGGTGCTCCTTGGCGAGCTTCATCACGTAAGGGTTCGGCTCACCCGTGACCAGACCGCTTTCGTCCACGTGGTACCACGTTGGCACCACCACGCCGATCTTGTCGGCGTGGGCTTCGAACGAGGCCATCGATTTGGGCGACCCCATCAGATAGAACATGGCGCCCGGGATGCGCGCGCAAGCCAGTGCCGGCAACAGCAGAAGGCCGAGGAACAACGCACGACGCATCACTTGCTCGCTCCGCCCAGATCGACGCGCAGCACATAGGCGTACTCACCCACGGGCTTGGTCGGCAGAGTCAGGTGCAGACCGTCGTCCTGCTGCTTGAACGGCACGGCCTTGCCGTTGGCCAGCAGGGTCACGCCCTTCACGCCGTCGGAGGGCTTGAGCGCATGGATGACCGCCTTGCCGTCCGACGGCCAGGCCAGCTCGATCGCGTAAAGCTCGCCGTCGCGCGCCGTGAAGCGGAAATCCTGCGAGGTGTTCGGCTTGGTCTTGGTCTCCTGGAACGAACCGCCCACCACTTCGGTCGGACCCTCGCCGAACTGGCGCCAGGGCCGTGTGCCGTAGATCGCCTCGCCATTGACCTTCAGCCAGCCGCCCATCGAGCGCAGCACCTGCTGGGCACCTTCCGGAATGCTGCCGTCCGCGCGCGGACCGATATTGAGCAGCAGGTTACCGTTCTTGCTCACCACATCGGCGAGCAACTGGATCAGATCCTGCGGTGACTTGTACGTGTCGTGCTCGATGTAGCCCCAGGAATCGTTGCTGATCGAGGTGTCGGTCTGCCAATGCGTGGGATGGATGCCGGTGAGCCGGCCGCGCTCCACGTCGAGCACACCGGCGCCTTCGGCGAACTCGCCGAACTTGTAGTTCACCACCACGCCGCCGCGCTTCGAGCCCTCGTTGTAGTAGTAGGCCAGCATCTTCGGCAGCGAGTTGCGGAAGGTGGGGTGGCCGATCCACCAGTCGAAATAGACGAGGTCCGGATGGTAGTCGTCGATCAGCTCGGTGGTGCGGGCCAGCCAGTCGTCCAGCCAGGCTTGCGAAACGTAGGTGAAGTCGCCGGAGAGGTTGTCGCTGTCCGGGCCGCTCATGCGCAATTGCGCCGGACCGTAGAATTCGGCGTACTTCGGATCGTTCACATCGGAGGCGAACTCGCGGCCGTTGCCCATGAACCAGTCGTGCTCGGCGCGATGAGAGGAAAGGCCGAAGTGCAGGCCCTCGGCACGGATGGCCTTGGAAAGCTGGCCGATCACGTCGCGCTTCGGCCCCATCTTCACGGCCGTCCAGTCGCTCAGCTTGGAGTCGTACATGGCGAAGCCGTCATGGTGCTCGGCTACCGGCACCACATAGCGCGCACCGGCCTCGCGGAACAGCTTGGCCCAGGCGGCCGGGTCGAACTTCTCCGCCTTGAACATCGGGATGAAGTCCTTGTAGCCGAACTTCGCCTGCGGGCCGTAGGTAGCCACGTGATGGGCGAATTCCTTGCTGCCCTGCACGTACATGTTGCGCGAGT
>JBCNOA010000206.1:0-8198 GCA_039594095.1 Dyella sp. | reverse complement strand
CCCGAGCCGCTCCGCGATCGCGCCGCAGCCGTTACAGACCAGAACGACGAGCGCCACTTGTATCAGCCACATCACGTGTTCCTTGAGCAAGAAGGGAAAAAGTCGTTTCGCGACCGTGCGGCCCCGCAGGGCGCGCGGCAGTGGGTTCAGTCGAGCAGCGCTTCCGAATCGACGCTGTCGAAGATGATTTCGCGCACCAGTTCGCTGGCGCCGGCGGCGATCGTGCCGGCGGTCGCGTCGCGATAGAGCCGCGCGACATCGGATTCCGACAGGTAGCCGCGCGCGCCGTGAAATTGCGCGCACAGATGCGCCGCTCGCTTCGCCAGCTCGGTGCTGCGCAGCTTCAGGATCGACGCGTCGCCGCTGCCGAGCCTGCCGCCCACGTATTGCTGCACCAGCTGATAAGCGAAATGGCGCAACAGCCGCAATTCGGCGATCAATTCGACCAGTTCGTGCCGGATCGTCTGGTTCGCGCTCAGCGGCGCGCCGCGCACCACGCGCTGGCGCACGAAGCGATTCATCAGCCGGATGCTGCATCCCGCGCCACCGAGCGCGAGCATGCCTGCCACCATGCGCTCGAAGTCGAGGCATCGCATCAGGTAGGTGAACGCCTTGTCGGGCTTGCCGAGCGTGTTCTCGCGCGGCACCGCGACGTCCTCGAAGCGGATGTCGCAGACATCGGCGCTGCGCCAGCCCAGCAGGTTCAGCGGCGTGCGCGTGACGCCGGGCGCCTCGGCATCCATGACTAGCAGGCTGCAACCGCCCAGCGCGTGGCGCCGCGCGTTGCTGCGGACCAGCGCGACGATCAGCGTGGCTTGCGAGCCGTTGGAGACGAAGCGTTTCGTGCCGTTCACGCGCCAGCCGTCGCCGCTCGCCGCGGCGCTGCATTGCAGGTCGCTCAGGTCGCTGCCGGCCTGATCCTCGGTGATGGCGAGCGCCGCCACGGCCGTGCCGTCGCGCATCCTCGCCAGATAGCGTTCGCGCTGGGCGTCGTCGCCGAACCAGGCGAGGTAGGACGCCGCCATGAACGCATGCACGCCGATCGAGGCGCGCACGCCCGCATACCCGAGGCGTCCCAGCTCCTCCAGGAACACGGCGCTGCGCACGAAGCCTTCGCCCGCCAGCGGCAGGTCCAGCCAGCCCTCGGCGGCCAGCGCCGGCCAGATGGCGCGCGGAAGATGGCCGCGCGCCTCGGCGCCGTCGGCTTCGGGCAGCAGGCAGGCCTGCAGGCGCTCGCGCAGCTCGGCCGCGAGGCCGCGATACGACTCGTCCGGATAGGGACTGGACATGGGCAGCCTCGTTACTTCACCGAGACCACGCGATGCGCGGGCAGCACGTCGGTGAAGCGGCCGGCGATCTTGAACACCGCGCTCGGCGTACCGGCCGCCGCCCACAGTTCGTCGAACTGGAGCAGGTCCTCGTCCACCAGCAGCGCAACTTCCTCCCGGTGGCCGAACGGCGGCACGCCGCCGATCGCGAAGCCGGTGGTTTCCTTCACGAAGTCGGCATCGCCCTTGACGATCTGCGCGCCGATCAATTCGGAAATCGCCGCCTCGTTCACGCGATTCGGCCCGCTGGCGAGCACCACCACCGGCCGGTTGTCGGCCAGCGAGCGAAATACCAGCGACTTGACGATCTGCGCCTTCTGGCAGCCGAGCGTACGCGCGGCGTCGTCGGCGGTGCGCGTGGAGGCGGGCAGTTCGAGGACTTCCATCTGCAGGCCGCGATCCGCCAGCAGATCCTGGAAATATTGGGCGCGTTTGCTCAGGCTCATGCTTGTCACTCCAGTGTCTGTTTCAGATGTCGATGATCGATCTTGCCGTTGGCCGAGATCGGCAGTTCGTCGCAAAGATGGATTTGTGCCGGCACCATGTACGCGGGCAGGACTTCGGCCAGCGCGGCGCGAATCTGCTCGGCCCCGCTGCCTTCGCTCCTGGGCACGACGAACGCCACCAGCCGCTTCTCGATGCCGTTGTCATGCACGGTCACATAGCTGCGCCGCACTTCGGGCCGGTTCTGCAGATGGAACGCGATCTCGCCGAATTCGATCCGGAAGCCGTTGATCTTGACCTGGTCGTCCATGCGCCCCTTGAACACCAGCACGCCGTCCTCGCGCAGGTAGCCGATATCGCCGGTGTGGTAGAGCCGCTCGCGTCGCCCCGCGATCTCGTATTCGACGAAGCGCTCGCGGGTGATCTCCGGCATGCCGAGGTAGCCGGGCGTTAGGCCCGGCCCCGCGACGCAGATCTCGCCGGGCTCGCCGGCGCGGCACAGCGCACCCTGGTCGACGACATAGAGGCGCGTGTTCTGGATCGGCAGGCCGATCGGCAGCATGGTTTCGTCGGGGCCGATCTCGCGCACCGGATACCAGGTCGTGAAGGTCGTGCATTCGGTCGGACCGTAGACGCTGACGATCCGGTCCGCGCCGTAGCGGCGCAGTGCCTCGTTCATATGGCGCAGCGAGTGGGCCTCGCCGCCGGTCAGCACCGTCTCGACGCTCGCGAGCGTCGCCGGCGCTTCGTCGACGAGCGCGTTGAACAGCGCGGTGGTCAGGAACAGCAGGTTGATCCGGTGGCGCTCGATCAGGTCGCGCAGGCGCGACGCGCGCACGAAGCCGTCTTCGTAGACGACGCACGCGCCGCCATTGAGCAGCGGTCCCCAGATCTCGAAGGTCGCGGCATCGAACGTGACCGGCGCCATCTGCAGCACGCGGCTTTCCGTGTCGAGCCGCGCATAACGCGCGCCGAAGACCAGCCGCGCGACGCTTCGATGCTCGATCGGCACACCCTTGGGTTGACCGGTGGAGCCCGACGTGAAGTTGATGTAGGCGATCGAGGCCGCCGTCGCGCGCCCGTGGGGCGCTTCGCGTTGGCCTTGCTCGCGGAGCGCGTCGACCGACACCGGCAGCGCGCGACACGCGCCGAGCGCCGCGGGCGCCGGGCCGGCCGCGCCGTACAACGCATGGCGGCAGCCGGTCTGCTCGAGCAGGTGCGCGATGCGCTGGGCGGGCCAGGCCGCGTCGAGCGGCAGGTAGGCCGCGCCGGCCTTGACGATCGCGAGCAAGGCGGCCACCAGATCCACGCCGCGCGGCAGCACCAGCGCGACCACGTCGCCGGGGCGCACGCCCTCGTCGATCAGGCGCCAGGCCAGCGCATTGGCGCAGTCGTCCAGCTCACGATAGGTGCAGATCCGGCTCGCCGTGATCACGGCTGCCGCCTCCGGCCGGCGCGCCACGGCGCGGTCGAACAACTCGCCGATGCTCGCGCCGTCAGGGTACGGCACGGACGTCTGGTTGATCCGCTCGTGAAGCGACCATGCGGCTTCATCGCAGCGAAGCGATTTCATCGAACTAGCTCCTCAAACGAGTAGCCATGTGCGCAAGCAACGGTTCGCGATGGCTATCGAGAAAGAAATGCGCGCCGTCGAACCCGACCAACTCGCATCCGGATGTGGTGAAGCCGCGCCAGCCGGCCACGCTGGCCTCGCTGTCGATCGGATCGGCGTGGCCGTAGTAGACATGGAGCGGTACGTCGAGCGGCGTGCGGTGCCAGTTGCCCCACAGCTCCGCGAGCCGCATGTCGGCGCGCATGATCGGCAGCATCAGGCTCATCAGCCGCTCATCCTCGAGCACCTCGGTCGGCGTGCCGCCCATGGTGCGCAACGCGGCGCGGAACGCGGGCTCCGGCAGTTCGTGCAGGTAAGGCCGCGCCTGCGGACTGTCGGGGCTGCGGCAACCGCCGATGAACAGCCCCCGGCAGGTGCCCGGCGGCAGCACCGGGCGCATCCGCTGCGCGATCTCGTAGGCGAGACGGCCGCCGAAGCTGTGCCCGAACAGCGCGTGCGGCTCGCCGAGATACGGCGCGAGCGCGCTCGCGCAATCCTCGACGAGCGCGGGCCATTCGCCGTACAGCGGCTCGCGCAGGCGCATGCCGCGGCCGGGCAGGCGCACCGCCACCAGTTCGACATCCGGGGCGAGGTACTCGACCCAGTTGCGGAACAGGTCGGCGCTGCCGCCCGCATACGCGAAACAGATCAACCGCAGCCGGGGAGCGGCCACGGGGCGCGGAACCAGGCACCACCGTGCCTGGGCCGCGCCGGCTTGCACCTGCGTCACGAGGTGCGCGTTTCGCTGTGTTGCGCGATGTGGCTCGCGATGTCGGACAGGCGGCTGTGCTCGAACAGCGCCTCCGGGGTCAGCGCATCCTCGCCGAAGCGCTCCTCCACGCGCGAAAGCAGCTTGACCGCGGTGATGGAGGTGCCGCCCGCCGCGAAGAAGTCGCTGTCGGCGTTCTCGACCCGCAGGCCCAATGCACCGCAGGCCTCGACCAGCCACGCCTCGATGTCGGTGATATCGTTGCGATTGCTCATGGTATTTAGTGCTCCTGCCGGATTAGTTGGCCTGGAAACGGAAGCCGTTGACGTTCTCGGTGACGAAACGGTTGTGACCGAAGGCGTCCTGGCCCGCGACCTGCACGCAGCCGAACTTGTCGAGACTGGCGCTGCCGCCGAATTCTTCCAGCGTGTTGGAATACGGATAGACGCGCACCGAGTTGGGCAGATAGCGCGCGGCGAAGCCCAGCCGCATCTTGTCGGTCAGCCCGCTGTGCGGATGCGACGCGTGCATGAGCGTCGACCAGAAGATGATGAACTGGCCCTGGCGCATGACCATCGACTTGGCCTGGCTCTCGTCCGGGCTCCAGTTCGGGTCCTTCTGCAACTGTCGGTAGTCGTAGCCGAAGAAGCCGCGGCGCACGCCCTGTTTTTCCCGGTTGTTGATGGCGTCCTCGCGATACTCCATGACCTTCGATTCGTCGTAGTTCATGGTGCGATGCGTGCCGGGAATGAACTGCAGGCAGCCGTTCTCGATGGTGGCGTCGGTAAACGCCGACCAGACCGTGATGGTGCCGCCGAATTGCGCATCCTCCGGCCACACGATCTGCGGGTGCTTGGAGCCGGCCACGTTGGAGAAGTTGTCGGCCTGATGCCAGTCCGTGCCCTCGTCGCCCGGATACTTCGGGAAGAACTCCGAGCGCCAGCACAGTACGTCCGGGCCGAGGATGCTCGCGACCCGGTCGGTGATTTCCGGGCGCGTGATATGCGAGGCCAGGAAGTCGACATCGAGATGGCGATCGTAATTGGCCAGATTGGTGACGCCGGAAATCGATTTTTCCTGGCTGTAGATGGCCTTTTTGGTGTTCAGCAGCTTGGGGCGCAGCGCCTGAAGGTTGGCTTCCATCTGGTCGCTGGGGTAAAGATCGAACGGCCCGATATAGCCGTTGCGATGAAAATCTGCCAATTCTTCCTGGCTCAAAGCAAACCTGGTACTACGTACCTCGATAGTATTGTTCATGGTTATTTTTACGGCCCTCGAAAGATGGAACTGAATTGCTCGACTGCGACATCAAAAAGCGAATATCTTTTATTGTTGTTACGTTTTTGTTTTTAATCCGGGAGTTTGATTCGCGCTGCGGCATGCATGTCGCAAGCCGCAGGCGCTACAGCTGCTCAGCCCTGCAGGGCCGGCTTGGCGTGGCTCATGCCGAACTTGATCGGCGCGCCGCGCGGTTTCTTCTGCTCGATTTCCATTTGATCGATAATATCGCGAAATTCGATTTGATGGTCGGCCATTTCGCCCATCAAGAGCGCGATTACCGCGAGGTGAGACGGCACAGCACCTTTTTGTGAATAATTGGTGATTGAATTTTCATTCATCTTCACCAGGCTCGCAAATTCCCGCACGGTCAGCCGCGCGCGTTTGAGCTGATCGCGGAATTCGAAATACGTCATTACGGACACAACGGCTCTCCTTCAAAAAGCTCCGGGGTTTTGCCTGAACAAATCCGCCCTGCACGATTTCTCGATTCCGCGATCCCGGGCAATGGCCTGCTTACATCTTCACCTGATCGAGGAACGTCTTCTTGCCCGCCTTGTAGACGTACAGCGAGATCACGCCATGCGCGAGATCGCCATGCGAATCGAACTGGGTTTCACCGATCACGCCGTGATAGTCGGTCGGCGGCATCTGCGCGAGGATCTTGGCGGGGTCGGTGGATTTCGCCCGCTTCATCGCATCGACGATGATGTACACGGCGTCATAGGCGAACGGCGCGTCGTATTCGACTACCTGTCCGAAGCGCTTCTTGTATTTCGCCTGGAACGCCTCGCCGCCCGGCATCGTCTGGATCGCCGCGCCGGCCTGCGAGCACACCACGTTCTCGGTCGCATCGCCGGCGAGATTGGCCAACGATTCCGTGCAGACGCCATCGCCCGTGAAGACGCGTGCGCGCAGGCCGAGCTGCTTGGCTTGCTTGGCGAACGGGCCGCCGGTCGAATCCGAGCCGCCGTACATGATCGCGTCAGGCGTCTCTCCCTTGATCTTGGTGAGTACCGAGCGGAAGTCGATGGCCTTGTCGCTGGTGGCATCGTGCGACAGCACGGTGATGCCCAGTTCCTTCGCGCGCTTCTCGAATTCGTTCGCCAGGCCCTGGCCGTAGGCGGTCGAATCGTCGACGATCGCCACACGATGGATGTTGCCCAGCTTCTTCGCATAGTTCGCCAGCGCCGGGCCTTGCTGCGCGTCGGTGGCCACGACCCGGAAGGTGGTCTTGAAGCCCTGCTGCGTGTAGACCGGATTGGTCGAGGACGGGGAGATCTGCGTGATGCCGGCTTCGCTGTAGATCTTCGAGGCCGGGATCGACGTACCCGAGTTCAGGTGACCGACCACGGCCACCACCTTGTCGTCGACGAGCTTCTGGGCCACTTGCGTGGCCGTGCGCGGATCGGCTGCGTCATCCTGGGCATCGAGCTGCAACGTGACGGAATGCCCGCCGATCGTCAGGCCTTTCGCGTTGATTTCCTCCACCGCGAGGCGCGCGCCGTTTTCGTTGTCTTTACCAAGATGCGCGATCCCGCCGGTCAACGGCTCGACGCTGCCGATCTTCACGACGACCGGGTCTGCACTCGCTGCCGTCGCGGCGGCAAGCGCCAACACCGCAATCGTGGCGTTCAGCGAAAGCTTGAGTGCGCTGGATAAATGTGCTCGTTTCAAGTGCGGCTCTCCTGCGAGTGTGGTTGAGAACTTCCCGTCACGCCCGGCAACTGACCGGTGCCTTGTTTTGAATCACGCCAGCCCCTGGCTCGCGACCCCGTCGGCAGCCTGCTGGCCCCCGGGTTTCGCCGCTCTGGTGCAGGACGACGACGTGCAACACCGCAAATCGTCTTATGTATCCATATTATGTATTTTGGATACATTGGTAGCATATCGGTGCCAAGATACAATTGGCAAGTCAAAAAAATCAAGCCGGAGGTATGCATTGCGACCCCCAAACACGCTGGTCGCGGAAGCGATTCGCGAGGACATCCTGCGGGGAGAATTGCCGCCTGGAACGCCGCTGATCCAGGAGAACCTCTCGGTCAGATATGGTGTGAGCCGGATTCCGATCCGGGAGGCGCTGGTGCGCCTGGAAGCCGACGGGCTCGCCCGGCAGGAGGGCAAGCGCGGCCTGACGGTGGCGCCGCTGCATGCCACCGAGGCCGAGGACTTGTGGATGATGCGATCGCGCCTGGAGCCGCTCGCGCTCGAAATGGCGTTTCCGTTCCTGACCAAGAGCGTGCTGGGCGAAGCCGAGGACCTGATCGACAAGGTCGAACACCTCGGCAACGACCCCGCGAAACAGAGCCAGGCGAACTGGCTGTTCCACCGCACGCTTTACGAGAAGGGCAACCGCCGGCGCCTGCTGGTCACGCTCGACGGGCTGCATTTGCAGGCGGAAAGGTACTTGCGGTTCCAGTACGACGTGATGAGCCACAGCCGCGACAGCCGCACCGAGCACATGGCCATCCTCGATGCGCTGCGTGCCCGCGACCTGGAGACGGCCTGCCAGGGCCTCGTGCGGCACATCGAGGACGCCGGGCGCAAGCTGGTCACGGCGTTGCGCAACGTGCCCATCGCGGAGGCGTAGGCTTTCGCCGCATGGGCCTCGCCGACTGAACCGATGCCGGCCATGCCGGTTGGCGGCAGCCGGCGAGATCACTGACAATATGCCGCTGTAAAAAATGAGAGAGGGTGCGGTATGCGCTGGATCGGTAAGACGCTCGCGGTGATCTCGAGCATGGCGGTCGTCGGTATCGCGTACGTTCAAGCCGCCCCCAGCGAAACCGCATTCCCGCGCTTCACGCAGGCCCAAGGCAAGCTCGAT
>JBCNOA010000205.1:0-8205 GCA_039594095.1 Dyella sp. | reverse complement strand
CAGTACAGCCTGCCTGGCGCATGCGCGACGGCGCAGGCCTCGATGGGTTTCGACAACACCACGTCGCCGATCACTGTGCCAGTCGCCGTTACCGGCGTCGCCGCTACCGGCACCGCCCCCACCTGTCTTTCCAACATGGCGACGGGTACCGAGGCCATCACCGTGCGCTACGCCTCCGGCAACGTCACGCCAGCCGCGTCCGGCACCGAGTACTACCTGCAGCAGTCCAGCTGCTCCACCGACACGAAACTGCTCGTCTACGACAGCAACGCGGCGAACTTCACCTTGCTGGGCAAGACTTGCGACGGCACCAAACCGGCGGAACTCCGCAAGTACGTGGTCCGCTCCTACTACCTGGCCGGCTGCGACAACTGCAGCTCCAGCGGCGACAGCATGCCCACGCTCAAGGTGGCGGAGTTCGTCAACGGTTCCATCCAGGTCTCGTCGCTGGTGGCGGGCATCCAGGACGTGCACCTGAGCTACGGCATCGACACGGACAACAACGGCTCGCCCGACTGCTACGTCGACAACCCCGCGATCGACAACTCGGCGACGTGCACGGGCAGCCCCAGCTACAACTGGACCAATGCGACCACGAACTGGGCCAACGTGACCGCGGTGCGCGTGACGGTGCTCGCGCGCAACCTCGACCCCACGGTCGGATGGACGGATACGCGCACCTATGACCTGGGTCGCGCGACGCCCGACGGGCCCTACAACGACGCCTACAAGCGCCACGTCTACAGCGCGGTCGCCCGCGTGTGGAACGTCGGCGGCGTGCGGGAGAACTGACCATGAACCATGCCTGCTCCCTTCCTCGTCGCCAGCGTGGCTTCACGCTGATGATGACGCTGATCTTCCTGGTGATCTTCCTGTTGTTCGCCATCTCCATGGCGAGCTCCAGCATGGTCAACACCAAGGTGGCGTCGAACCAGCAGTACCGCATGGAAGCCAAGACGGTGGCGCAGCAAGGCGTCGAGTCGGTGATGAACCAGGCGTTCACGCTCTATCCGGTGCCGGCGACCACCGTGCCGGTCGACGTGAACGGCGACGGCAACACCGACTTCACCGCCCAGGTAGCCGCGCCGATCTGCCTGGACACCAAGCCGGTGCTCAATAAGGACCTCCCGCTGGGCGACGTGTGCCGCACGCCGACCAGCAGCAGCGGCGACCTGGTGATCGGTTCCGGCGGCGCCACCGCCGCGCTGTCGTTGTGTTCCGACACACAGTGGGAAATCCAGTCGACCGTCACAGATCCGAACAACACCGCGACTTCGGTCACCGTGCACCAGGGTGCATCGGTCCGCGTCCCTGTGGGAACCGCTTGTCCATGAACCCTTTTGCCCGCTTCCGCGGAGACGCCGCCATGTCCAGCCCGCGCTCGTCCCTTCATCGCCGCCTGCGCCGATTGGCTTTCGTCGCCGGCCTGCTGGCCCTGCCCGGCCTGACGCTGGGCGAGGACATCGACCTCTACACGGGCGCGCCGATCAACGGCGGCTCCCCGAACCTGCTGATCATGCTGGACAACGCCAGTGCCTGGGACGGCTCGGTGTCCTTCACCTGCCCCACCACGGGCGTGGTCTCGTCCAATAACAGCGGCAAGGACGTCGGCTTCGAGCAATGCTCGCTGTATCAAGCCGTGACCGCCATCGGCACCAATCCGGTGCTGCTGGGCAAGATCAACATGGGACTGATGCTGTTCGACCCGAAGAGCAACGGCGGATGGTTCCGCTTCCCTAACGTGGGCCGCGCCACCGATCCGGGCAAGCTTCCGCTGATGGACGCCACGGGCGTCGCCAATTTCCAGACCGTGATCAAGTCGATCGACCGCCAGAACGACAATTCGAACAACTCGGCGGTCGGCGGCGGCATGGAGGAGATGTGGGCGTACTTCGCCGGCAAGACCGGCCTGTCAGGCGTGACTTACCAGTCACCGTTGTCGGGGCCGTGCCAGAAGAGCTTCGTCATCTACATCGCCAACGCGGTGAAGAACGGCAAGCCGCAGGATGCATCCAATTCACCTAGCGCCTATTCGTCGCTGCAGGCAGCGACGGGATTGTCGAATCCTCCGCAAATCACCATTCCGACGCCCTACAACAAATACCAGGCCAACTGGGGCGACGAGTGGGCGCAGTTCATGTACCAGACGGACCTGTCCGGCGGTTCGTCCACCAACCCGCAGAACATCATCACGTACACGATCGCCGTGACCGACGGCAGCAACCCGGATTACGTGCAGTTTCTGCAGAGCATGTCCAGCCATGGCGGCGGCAAGGCCTTCGTGGTGAACATCAACGACCCGAACGCGCTCAACGCGCTGGTCAACGACCTGCTGCAGATCTTCAACGAAGTGCAGTCGATCAACAGCGTGTTCGCTTCGGTGAGCCTGCCGGTCAGCGTGAACAGCCAGGGCGTATCGCTCAACCAGGTGTACGTGGGCATGTTCCGTCCCGATCCGAGCGCCTCGCCGCGCTGGGTGGGCAATCTCAAGCAGTACCAGCTCGGCCTGGACAGCAACGGCAACGTGGTGACGGAGGACTCGCTGGGCAATGCGGCCATCAGCAACAACGGTTCCGGCTTCATCTCGCCCAATGCACTGAGCTATTGGACGTCCGACACGCAGGCCGGCACCCCGCGCAACGGCCCCATGGCCTTCCCTTCGGGCACCAGCATCGTGGCGAACTGGCCGACCAATGGTTTCTGGGTGAACAAGCCCTCGGGCGTATCCCAGGCCTTCGACGCGGTGGACGGCGAAGTGGTCGAGAAGGGCGGCGTCGGCGAAATGCTGCGCGCCGATTACCTGACCTCCCAGGCCGGTCGCACCGTCTATACCTGCAATACCGTGGGCAACTGCCCGACCAGCAGCCAGCTGCCCTCGTTCGCCACCAGTAACGGCTCGCTCACCGCGAGCGCCTTCGGCACGACCAGCACCGACCTTCCCAACCTCATCAACTGGGTGCGCGGCGCCGACAACACGAGCCCGAACAACGAAGCCGAGCCCGGCCCCGGTTCGCCGGTGACGATCCGCCCGTCGATCCATGGCGACGTGCTGCACTCCCGGCCGGCCATCGTCAATTACGGAGGCACGACGGGGATCGTGGTGTATTACGGCGCGAACGACGGCTTCTTCCGCGCCATCAACGGCAACCAGACCGCAGGCATCGGCAACGTGCGACCCGGCGGCGAGCTGTGGTCGTTCGTGGCACCGGAGTTCTTCGGCAAGCTCAAGCGCCTGCGCGACAACAGCCCCGTGATCAAGCTGCCTGGCATCACGGACACCTCCGCACTGCCGAAAGACTACTTCTTCGATGGCACCACCACGGTCTACCAGGACCAGCGCGTCACGCCGGCTACGACCTACCTCTACATGACGGCGCGCCGCGGCGGCCGCTTCGTCTACGCCTTCGACGTGACCACGCCGACTGCGCCCCGCTTCCTGTGGCGCGCGTCGAGTACGGATATTCCCGAACTCGGCATGACCTGGTCGCAGCCCAAAGTCGCGCGCGTGAAGGGCAACACCAACCCCGTGCTGATCATGGGCGGCGGCTACGATACCGCCGAAGATGCGGACCCCGTGCAGACGACCGATACCATGGGCCGCGCGATCGTCGTGCTCGACGCCATCACCGGCAAGACCGTGTGGATGGCCGCGCCCAGTTGCGCGAGCCAGCCCAAGCCTTGCACGGCCGTGCCCGGGATGACCTTTGCCATTCCCTCCGATGTGACCCTGCTCGACCGCAACGGGGACGGCTACATCGAACGCCTGTATGTCGGCGACCTGGGCGGCAACATCTGGCGTGCGGATCTGGAACCGAACAACCTGACCTCACCGTCTAATTGGACCGTCACCCAGATCGCCAGCCTCGGCGGCACCAGCACCAATGCGCGCAAGTTCTTCTATCCGCCGGACGTGGTGCCGACGACCAAGTACGACGCCGTGGTCGCCGCGAGCGGCGACCGCGAACACCCGCTGGCCTCCAACGCGGCATCCAGCGTGGTCAATCGCTTCTACAGCCTGCAGGACACCAATACCGGCAACAGCGTGGCGCCGAGCTGGACCACCATTACCGAAAGCACGCTGGTCGATGCGACCAACACGCTCTACACCAGCGGCGGCAACGGCTTCTACGTCACGCTCACCAACGCGGGCGAAAAAGCGGTCAACGCCCCGCTCACCGTCTCCGGCTATACCTACTTCGGCACCAACCAGCCGGCCAATCCCAAGACCAACCCGAACATGTGCTACCCGAACCTGGGTATCGCCCGCGGCTACGCCATCAACTTCCTGGACGGCAGCGGCATGAACTCGAACCGCTTCGTGCAGTTCGATGGCGGCGGCATGCCACCCTCGCCGATCTTCGGCCTGGTGCAGTTGCCGACGGCCGGTGGCGGCACGCTGCTGACGCCGGTACTGATCGGCGGCGGCAACCAGCTGGGCCTGGTGGGCGGCAACAACACCTCGTCGCTCGGTTCGCAGAAGGTCGTGCCGCCGGGTACGGGCAAGCGCAAGCGCACGTACTGGTACATCGAAGGCGTGAAGTAAGCGCCGCGGCGTTCCGTCGAAGCCGCCTCCGGGCAACCGGCGGCGGCTTTTCTTTTGCGCGAGCGCCGTGGCTCCCCGACAAGCAGTGGGGACCGACCGTGTCCCGAAACGAAAACCGCTTTCGTGGTTTTCCAGCGAATCGACTCCCGGCGAAAGCCAGGTTGCAAAGCGGCGCGACGACCCCTCAGACGCTGCTTTCGGCGATCGCCGCGAGCAGCCGCGTATTGAGCGCACGCTGCTGCGACTGCCACGCGTCGAGGTCGCTCTGCGGTACCGCTTCCTGGCCATCCATCCCGCTGAGCAGGCGCTTCCACCACGTGCGGTAGCGATAGGCCGACACTTCGCCATTGATGTCGCTGGCGACGATGCGCCCGCGCAGCGCTTCGATGATGGCCATCGCGTGATGTTCCTCCAGCCGCCCCTGGTCCCAGTTGGTGCGCGCGGTGGCGACGCTGAAGGCGTCCTTGTCGATCGACAGATAGGTAGGCTGCGGCGCCTGGCGCAGTTGCTCCACGAAGGCGCAAGTCAGCGCGTCCGGATCGTCGAAACGGCGGAACGCATGCTCCAGCCCGAGCCTGGCGGACCAGCCCACATCCACGTCCATGCACCAGTAGCTGAGCTTGCCGGCGCGCAGAGGCTGCAGGTAGTTCTCCCAGGCATGGCCAGCGCCGATGTCGGCGGAAGTGATGCCGACGACGTGCACATGATTGACGTAGGGCAGCATGGCGACCTTGCGCACCCACGAGCCGCAGTGGATGCCCCACGGGAAACGCATGTTGTCCGGATGGTTGTCGAACACCACCAGCTGGAACGGGCCGCGCGCACGCTGGCGTTCGACCAGGGGCCAGGTGAGATGGTGATAGTCGCCCGATCCCATCAGCACGGTGCCGTGCTCGGCCGGAACGACTGCATCCAGATGGCGGCGCAGCCGCGCGAAGGTGCGAAGCGTGCAGCCGAAGCGGATCGCCTCCTGCCAGTCGCCCAGGGGAAGGGTCGTGGCCCCGGCGATATCGCCGACGGAGCCATCGAAGTCCAGGATCAGAGGATCACGCTTGCGCATCGGTCTGCGTCGCCCATTGGCTATCGCTTTCGAACAGGTGGCCCAGGCGTCGTGCCACCGCGCGCAATAGCGGGTTGCGCAGCCAGATGGCATGTCGGGTCAGGGTGAACCGGGCACCAAGATAGGATTTCACTTGCGGGTCGGTCCAGCCCGCCACGTAATGCGTCAGTCCGCGCTCGCGCGCCCAGGCGAGGTTGTGGAACCAACTGGTGAAGTACAGGTTCTGTTCGCGCGCCTGCGGATAGGCGAAGCCGACGTACTTGTCGATCAGCTTGCCGTCGGCGACGAAGCAGAGATTCCAGCCGATCATCTCACCGTCATGGCGGTACACGAAGGCGAAGCCGCCATTGCCGGCATCGCGCAGCACGGCGGCGAAGAAATCGCGGCTGAGCTTGTCGAAATGCACTTCGCTCTGCGCATAGACGTTCTCATACAGCGCGTAGAACGCATCGACCGTCGCCTCGTCGGCGAAGCGGGCGTCGCCGCACGCGACCGTCTCCACGTTCACGTCGTCGCGCTTGCGCAGCTTGCGGCGGATGTCCTTGCGCCGCGAAGCGGACAGCCGTCCGAGATATTCGTCCTCGTCGGCGAAATCGATCGGCACATAGGCCAGCGCCTGTCCTTCCAGCAAAAGGAAGCCCTCGGCGCGGCAGGTGTCGGCGAAGCGCGCGCACCATTCGCGACTGTCCGTGTCGCAAAGCGGCGATTCGTGCGGAATGTCCTTGACGATCAGGAGGCGCTGCCCGCCCCCCAGGCGATCGCGCAGCGCACCCGCGAGAACGGCCGGATCGGCTTCGCGCGGAAACAGCGCGTACTCGGAAACCGTGGTGCCGACGAAGGCGGTACGCCACCGCAGCAGCCGTCCCCACCAGCGGTATCCGGGTGCTTTGGCGACACGCTTGCGCAGCGCGTCGTCGGCCGTGGTCAGCAGGTCGAACGGCGCCACGAAGGCCGGCGTGCCGGCCGCGTCGGTGACCTGGAAGCCGATCGGCGGATGCGCCGCGAACGACGCGACCAGGGCATCCGGTTCGAGTTGATTGAGATAACGCACGCAAGGATTCCGCAAGTGAAGGGCCGCCATCCCGTCGGCACGGGTGACGATGATGCCCCAAGCCCAGCGGCGGGAGCATGGGCGGAGCGGCTTTCATGCCCCTTACCCGGGAAGGGCGCCGGCCTTGGACCCAAAGATTGGCGAAAGGCGGCGGCCCGAAAATTCAGGCCCGAAGCGGGACCTGTGCTTCTGGACAAGCTTCGCGCGGTTGGTCAGGCTTGCCGGGTCGGCCGCGCCGAACGCGGCCTCGGCGAACGCCACGGACCCCAAGGACATCGACATGAGCGAGCAGAACGTACAGCAGGACACCTTCGAGATCATCGCCAAGCAGGCGAAGATCGACATCGCCACCATCAAGCCCGAGTCCACGCTCAAGGAGCTGGGTGTCGCCTCGCTCGACGCGATCGAGGTGATCTTCGACCTGGAAGAGCATTTCGACATCCAGCTGCCCAACGAAGACGCCGATTTCGACAACGGCACCGTGGGCCAGCTGGTCGCCGCGATCGAGCGCCAGCTCGCCGCCAAGTAACCGCACGACCCAACTTCACTCCGGATCTTCATGCAACGTCTCGTCATCACCGGCATGGGCGCCGTCTGCGCGCTCGGCAACGATGCGCCCTCGGTCTGGAAGTCCATGACCGAAGGCCGTACCGGCATCGCGCCGATCACGCGCGTGGCTCCCGAACTCCTGCGCGCCGGCGGCGTCGTCGCCGAAGTGAAGGGCTTCGACCCCACCGCGTATTTCGACGATGCCAAGCTGAGCCAGCTCGATCTGGCGACGCAGTACGCGATGGTGGCCGCGGACGAGGCGGTCCGGCAGTCCGGCCTCGCTTTCGAAGGTGAGCGAGCCGCACGCACTGCGGTCGTGGTGGGCAGCGGCGTCGCCGGCGAGGCGTCGCGCGACGGGCAGTACTACAAGCTCTATGCGGAGAACGCTTCGCGCCTGCATCCGCTGAGCATCGTCCGCATGATGATGAACGCCCCGGCCAGCCAGATCAGCATGGCGCACGGCATCACCGGGCCTGCCTTCGTCGTGGCCAGCGCCTGCGCTTCGTCGAACCACGCGGTCGCGCAGGCGGCGATGATGATCCGCTCCGGACTGGTGGATGCGGCGGTGGTCGGCGGCACCGAAGCCTGCCTCACGCTGGGCACGCTGCGCGCGTGGGAAGCGATGCGCGTACTCGCGCCCGACATCTGCCGACCGTTCAGCGCCGGCCGCCGCGGCATCGTGCTGGGCGAAGGCGCCGGCATGTTCGTGGTGGAAACGCTCGAACAGGCGCAGGCGCGCGGCGCCACGATCCTGGCCGAACTGGCGGGGACCGGCATGAGCTCCGACGCGGGCGATATCGCCGCGCCGTCGGAGATCGGCGCCTCCGCCGCGATTTCGGCCGCGCTGCGCGACGGCCAGATCTCGCCGTCCGAAGTCGATTACGTCAGCGCGCACGGCACCGGCACCCAGGCCAACGACAGCACGGAAACCGCGGCGCTGCACCGCGTGTTCGGCAACCACGTAGATACACAACCATCGGGTATGGACATCAAACTCAATGC
>JBCNOA010000204.1:0-8242 GCA_039594095.1 Dyella sp. | reverse complement strand
TGCTTGGTTGTTGTGTGGGTCGCCAGTCTTGTCTCGCCCCTCGCGGGGCGAGGGTTTCGCTCTCCTGCCGGAGAGCGAGTTACTTCTTCTTGCTTGCCCAAGAAGAAGTAACCAAGAAGAAGGGCACCCTGCGCGGCGCCCTCCGCAGCCTTCGCTGCTCCGGGTGCGTTGAGGACTGGCCGGGCTTTTCGACAGGGCATCCTGCCCTGATCGAAAAGGCGGGGACATCCATGTCCCCGCCCGCTGCGCGGCCTGATCGTCCAGCCCTCACCGCCGCGAAGGGGACCCGGAGAGCAAGAGCGAAGAGCGCCCGTGCCGAGCGTCGCGGCTAGCGCCGCTTGCTCTGGCTATTGGAATGGAGCGTTCTTTGGCTGCTCGCCTCTGTACCGCACTTCTCCTTCTCCCCTCTGGGGAGAAGGCGGGATGAGGGGCGGGGGCTCGCGGGAGCGTGGCTAGAGCCGATCATGCGTCTCGTCGGAGCCGGCGCGGATGAAGCCGGAAACGATCGACGCTTGCGGTCCAGCCTTTGATCGAGCGCAACGACGCGTCAGGAAACGAGGCTATCCCTCGCCTTGTAGCCCCCCTCACCCCAACCCTCTCCCCGGAGGGGAGAGGGTCAGATAGGCGGGGTTATCGTAAGCAACCCAAGCACACTGCAGCGCGCTTCGTCCTCTCCGCTCTAACGCATCGATGGGGACGCCGCGAAACTCAGTCGGAGCCACGGCCCCGCGGCCTAGTGCCAAATCAATAAAAAGCCAGCCTCATCATCCCTCTGGCGCCCCAAACGCCCACCGCGCAGGCGGCCCCATCACCGAGCCGTCCCCGGCGCACTCCAGTGAAAACCACGTGCAGAATGTCCGCTCATGTGACATTCCCATGTCACTACCCAGCGCAAACAACCCGAAACATCCCTCGTCATGAATTTTTCGTGACGCAGGTTCAGTTCCTCTGAAGGGCTTCCGTCTTACGGGCAAGGGATGGAGGCACGGGCTGGGACGCCCACCGGATCTCTACGGCCGGCGCGCCGCATGGCGCGCCGGAAATCTCGATCGGGCTTTTGGGCGCGGCCGGCACGGCGCGCCCCGGGGAAAGCGTGCGTGCGACTTGTCGAAAGTGTGATCGTCGAAAGCCTCGGCGGCAAAACGGTTTGGCCGTCCGGACGCCCCTTGCGGAAAACCGGCCGCGTGCCGGACATGTGGTTGTCGCAAACCGGTTACGCGCCGGGAGTTAGCTACCGACACATGGAAACAGGGACGACCGAATGGAACGGAGCGCCGCGATGAGAAGCCGCCGATCGCAGCCGCTCGTTCTGGCCATCGCGCTGGCGTTGGGCGCCGCGGCGCATGCGCAGGACACGGCTGCGCCTTCGCAGGAGGCGCCCGCGCGCTTCGACGTCAACGAATACCTGGTGCGCGGCAATACGCTGCTGCCCTCGGTGGACATCGAGCAGGCGGTGGAGCCATTCCTGGGGCCCGGGCGCAGTCTCGACGACGTGCACGCCGCGCGCGACGCCCTGCAGAAGATCTATCAGACCAGGGGCTACCAGTCGGTGACCGTCGAAGTGCCGCCGCAGCAAGTGCGCAACGGCGTGCTTTTGCTGAAGGTCACCGAGAACAGCATCGGCCGCGTGCGCGTCGAAGGCGCGCGCTATCACTCGCCGCAGGCGATCCGCGACGCGGTGCCGGCGCTGGCCGAGGGTGCGGTGCCCAACTTCGCGCAGGCGCAGGAACAGCTGGCGCAGGTGAACCGCCAGCCGGGGCAGCAGGTGGTTCCGCTGCTCAAGCCGGGCAGCCTGCCGAAGACCATGGACGTCACGCTCAAGGTGGAAGACAGCTATCCGCTGCATGCCAGCCTTGAAGTGAACAACGACCGCAGCGCCGACACGCCGCCGCTGCGCGCGGTCGGCAACGTGCGCTATGACAACCTGTGGCAGCTGGGTCATACGATTTCCGCCACCTATATCGTGGCGCCGCAGGACCGCCACGCGGTGGAGGTGTATGCGCTGTCGTACCTGGCGCCGCTGGACAAGCAATGGAGCCTGCTCGGCTCCGGCTACAAGTCCAACAGCAACGCCAACACGCTCGGCGGCACCACCGTGCTGGGCAAGGGCAACGCGGTCACGCTGCAGGCCATCCGCAATCTGCCCACGCTGGGAGATTTCGGCCAATCGCTGTCGGTGGGCGTATCGCGCAAGCACTTCGACCAGCGGTTGACCCTGGGCGAACAGCAATCGGCGGTGCCGATCACCTATTACCCCTGGACGTTCAGCTACACCGGCCAGCGGGTGCGCGATGTTTCCTCGTTCAGCGTCGCCGCGGCCGCCAACTTCGGCACGCGCGGCGCGGGCAGCGGACGGCTGGAGTTCGACAACCAGCGCTACAACGCGAAGCAGAACTTCGCCTATCTGCGCGTGGATACCAATTACACGCGCGCCTTCGCCGGCGGCTATGCGCTGGCGTTGCGCGCCAGCGGACAGCTCGCCGATTCGCCGCTGGTGTCCAGCGAGCAGTTCGCCGCGGGCGGCGCCAACAGCGTGCGCGGTTTCCTGTCGGCCGAAGACACCGGCGACAACGGCGCGTCCGCCTCGGTGGAAGTACGCACGCCCTCGGTAGCCTCGTGGTTCGGCAAGTACGTCAACGAATGGCGCTTCCATTGGTTCGTGGACGGCTCGCGCATCCTGCTGATCGATCCACTGCCGGAACAGCGCAGCCGCTTCACTTTGCTCAGCACGGGCCTGGGCACGCGCTTCACCTTGTTCGACAGCGTCAACGGCGAGCTGGAGTACGCCTATCCGCTCAAGGATGGCGCCCGCACGCGCGCTCACGACGGGCGCTGGCTGTTCAGCCTCAAGGCCGGCTTGTAGGGGTCATGCCATGACGCGGCTCACTTTCTCTTTTTCGTTTAGGGGTGCAACGACGATGCGTTACCTGATCCTTGCGTGGCTGCTGTGCCTGGCCTGCTTACCACGTCTCTCGCTGGCCGCGGAGGCCGCGTGGTGGAACGACGACTGGTCGTACCGCAAACCCATCACGCTGGACACCAGCGGCACCGGCGCACCGATGCCGCAGTCGCCGGGCCGCGTGCCGGTGCTGATCCGCCTGCATCCGGGCAACTTCCAGTTCGACGGCACGGCGAAGGACGGCGCCGATCTGCGTTTCATCGCGGCCGACGGCAAGACGCCGCTCAACTATCAGATCGACGCCTTCGACCCGGTGATGGGCGTGGGCCAGGTGTGGGTGGACGTGCCGGAATTGCCCGCCAACGGCAAGCAGACGATCTGGATGTACTACGGCAACGCCAAGGGCACCGTGCAGAGCAGCGGCGCGGCAACTTTCGACGCCGACCACACCTTGGTCTACCACTTCGAAGAAGCCGCGGCGGGCGCACCCAAGGATGCCACCGCGTACGGCAACCACGCGCAGTCCGGCAGCGTGCAGCCGGTGGATGGCGGCATCGTCGGCAAGGCCTCGCGCTTCGACGGCAATGCAGTGCTGACGCTGCCGTCCAGCGCCTCGCTCAATGAAGCCGCGGGCGGCGCCTTCACCTTCAGCGCATGGATCAAACTGGACGCGGCGCCCTCGACGCCGACCGCACTCTATGCGCGTCGCCAGGACGGCCGCGCGATGGTGATCGGTTTGAACGGTGGCGCACCCTATGTGGAAGTGAACGACGGCAAGAGCACGCAGCGCAGCGCCGCGGGCGAGCCGCTCAAGGCAGGCCAGTGGACGCAGGTCGCGGTGACCTTCGACGCGCAGCAGGCCACGGTGTATGTCAACGGTCAGAGGTACGCCACGCTCGGCGCCGCGATGCCGGCGCTCGCGTCGGCTGCCACGCTGGGCGGCGATGCTGCGGGGCAGGGCGAAGGCCTCGCCAACTTCCTCGGCCTGATGGACGAAGTGCGGCTCTCGCGAGTGGCGCGGTCGCCGGCGGCGATCGCCGTGGACGCGCTTTCGCAGGGCGCCGAGTCGCGCCTGGTGCAATACGGCGAGGACGAGAAGAAGTCCGGCGCGGGTTTCGGTTACTTCGGCATCATCGTCAAGTCGGTCACCATGGACGCGTGGGTGGTCATCGCCATCCTGCTGGTCATGGCGGCCATCTCCTGGGTGGTGATGTGGCAGAAGGGCCGCTACGTCAGCGGCGTCTCCAACGCCAACGAACGTTTCCTGGCGCGCTTCCGCGACCTGGGTACCAACCTCCTTGGCCTGGGCGACGAAGGCGCCGCACGGGATCTGGCCGACTCTTCGCTGTACCGCCTCTACGAGGTCGGCAAGAAGGAAGTGTGGCGCCGCAAGGATGCGCACGGCCGCCTGGTGATCGCCACCGAGTCGATCGAAGCGATCCGCGCGGTGATGGATTCGACCCTGGTGCGCGAGAACCAGAAGCTCTCGCGCTCGATGGTGATGCTGACCATCGCCATCTCCGGCGGTCCGTTCCTGGGCCTGCTCGGCACGGTGGTGGGCGTGATGATCACCTTCGCGGCCATCGCCGCGGCGGGCGACGTCAACGTCAACGCCATCGCGCCCGGCATCGCCGCCGCCCTGCTCGCCACGGTGGCCGGCCTGTTCGTCGCGATTCCCGCGTTGTTCGGTTACAACTACCTGTTGACCCGCAACAAGGCGGTCACCGCGAACATGCAGGTGTTCGTGGACGAATTCGTCACCCGTCTGGCCGAGCTGCACCGCGACGCCGACGCCGGCGCGGCAGCCTGAGGAGCGCGCCGCCATGCAGGTACAGGACGACGACAAGCCCTACGACGACATCAACATCACGCCGATGCTGGATCTGGCATACGTGCTGCTGGTGATCTTCATCATCATGACCACCGCCTCGGTGCAGGGCGTGAAGGTGAATCTGCCCAAGGCCAGCGCTTCGGTCAGCCTGGCCAAGCCGCAGACCAAGGCGATCACGGTGTCCGACAGCGGGCAGATCTTCCTTGACGCGTTCCCGGTGACGATCGGCGAACTCGAAGCGCGGCTGCGCACGCAGAAGGCGTTGACGCCGGACTTCCCGATCATCGTGAAGGGCGACGCCAACGTGCAGTACCAGAAGGTGGTCGACATTCTCGACCTGCTGCGCCGCCTGGATCTGTCGCAGGTGGGCCTGGTCACCGGCAAGCAGTCGCAGGGTTGACGGGGGCGCGATGAACGCATCCGTACCCGGTCCGCGAGACCGCAAACTGAACCGCTGGCGCGGGCGCATCGTCGCCATCGCGGCGCTGCTGATCGTCGGCGCGCTGGTGTGGCATTTCGCCGGCCATCAGGTGGGCGTGCGCCGCGAGGCGCCGCGCATCGCCACCATCACGCCATTGCCGCCGCCTCCGCCGCCTCCGAAGGAAAAGCCGCCGGAGCCGAAGAAGCTGGAGGAGACCAAGCAGGAACTGCCCAAGCCCAACGAGCCGGCCAAGCCGGTGGAAGCGCCCAAGGCGCCCGACGTGGCCAAGCAGGTGACCATCAACGGTCCGGCGCAGGCCGGCAACGACAGTTTCAACATCGGCGCGGGCGACGGCGGCGGCATGGTCGGTGCCGGCGGAGGTACGGGTGTCGGTGGCTCGTCCTACGAGCAATACCTCGGCTACGCCTTGCAGCAGGCCATCCAGCGCGACGAGCGCACGCGACGCCTGGTGTTCGAGGTGAAGGTGAGCCTGTGGATCGACGCCAGCGGCCGCATCACCCGCGCCGAAATGCTCAGCCCCAGCGGCACGCCCGCCACCGACGAGGCGCTGCTGGACGTCCTGCGCGGACTGAGCATCGACAGCCCGCCGCCGCCGCGCATGAGCATGCCCGTGCGCGCCTCGATACGCGGCCGGCGACCCGTATGAACGCCTTCATCAGACACGGTTTCCCATCGTCCCGCGCGCCGCTCCGCGCCGCGCCGCATCCGGAGTACCCCATGGATTCGAGGTTTTCCAAGCACTCGCAGCGCCGCCGTGCGCTGTGCCTGGCCATCGGCCTGCTGCTGGCCGGCGGTGCGCCGGCCGTGCTCGCGCAGACCGCGGCGCCGCCGCCGAACGCCCCCATCAACCTGATTCGCCTGATGGTGAAGAAAGGCCTGATCACCCAGGCGGACGCCGACGGACTGATCGCCGAGGCCAACGCCGAAGCAGTGCAGGCGCAGAAGGCCCAGGCCGCTCCGTCGGCCGTCGCCGCCAACGACGGCGCGCAGCCCGGCGACGTGCGCGTGCCCTACGTGCCGCAGAGCGTGCGCAACGAGATCCGCGATCAGGTCAAGCAGGAAGTCATCGCGCAGGCGCGCAGCGAGCATTGGGCACAGCCGGATGCGCTGCCCGAGTGGCTGGACCGCATCGCCTGGTCCGGCGATATCCGCGTGCGCGACGAATCGTGGCTCTACAGCCGCGGCAACTCCCCGTACTTCATCGATTACGCCACGCTCAATCGCACCGGCCCATTCGACGTCAACCAGATCGGCCGCGGCGTCAATCCGCCCATTCTCAACTCGCAGCAAAATCGCCCGAACATACTGGACATGCAGGCGCACCTGGCGCTGGATGCCAAGCTGGGCGACACGGTCACTGCTGGCGTGCGCATCGGTTCGGGCAATGACAACAACCCGGTGTCGACCACGCAGGCGCTGGGCGGTGGGCTGGTCAAGAAGAACCTGTGGCTGGATCGCGCCTGGCTGCGCTGGCAGCCGTTCGCTTGGGGCTCGCTGACGTTCGGCCGCATGGCCAACCCGTTCTTCGTCACGGATCTGATCTATTCGCCGGAACTGAACTTCGACGGCATCGCCGCCCAAGGGCGGTGGAAGCTGGGCGATGGCTTCGAGGGCTTCGCCAACGGTGGCATGTTCCCGATCCAGTTCACGGGCAACGACACGCCGTCGCAGGCGTTCGGCTACCAAAAGAACCACAGCAGCCAGCGCTGGCTTTCCGCGCTGCAGCTCGGCGCGCGCTGGGCCATCGACGAGGACACTCGCTGGAGCGCCGCGCTGGCCTATTACTACTACGACGGCATGCGCGGCCAGCTTTCCGCCCCGTGCCCCATCTACACCGGCGTCAACTTCTGCAGTACCGACGACAGCGCGCCGGCGTACATGCAGAAGGGCAACAGCGTGTTCCTGTTGCGCAACATCGTGCCCGATCCGTCCTCGCCGGGTAACTACGCGCAGCCGCAGCTGGTGGGACTGGTCTACGACTACCACTTGCTCGACCTCACCAGCCAGTTCGATTTCTCCGCGGGCAGCACGCCGGTACGCGTGCAGGCTGATTACGTCCGTAACATGGCCTATCACGAGAAAGAGGCCTTCAAGCGCTATCCCAACGGCCTGGGCCAGCCGGTCAATAACTATGAGGCCAGCAGCTCGCAGACCGAGTCCGGTCCGTACAAGAGCGGCCCGGTCGGCTGGCTGGTGCGCGGCATTCTCGGCAATCCGAGCCCGATGAAGGCGAACGATTGGAACGTGACGTTCGGCTACAAGTATCTGCAGCCCGACGCGGTACTGGACGGCCTGACCGATCCCAACTTCCACCTCGGCGGCACCAACGCCAAGGGGTTCATCATCAGTGCCGATTACGGCATCGCCGCGCGCACGTGGCTGTCGGCGCGGTACTTCAATGCCAAGCAGGTATTCGGTCCGCCACTGTCGATCGACGTGGTGCAGCTCGAAATCAATACCAAGTTCTGAAGGAGGCGCGTATGAGAACCCTGATCCGCGCGTGCGCCGTCATCGCCTTCGCGACTTCGGCATCCTGCGCCTGGGGACAAAGCCTGGAAGAGCAGTTGCGCACGCAGTTGCGCGATGCGCGCAGCCAGTTGCAGGAACTGCAGGGCCAGCAGGCATCCTGGCAGGCGCAGAAGGCCGGCCTGGAAGGCGAGCGCGACCAGGCGCGCAAGGCGCTGGAACAGGCGCAGGCGGAAGTCGCCCGCCTGCGTGCCGCCGCCGGCGACGGCAAGGCTGTGGCCGCCGAACGCAATGCCAGGCAGCAGGCGGAAGCGTCGCTACAGCAGGCGCGCAAGGAAAGCGCCGACGCCGCGGCGAAGCTGAAGGAACAGCAGAGCCGCGACAGTGCCGCGCAGGCGCAGCTGGCCGAAGCGCAACAGGTGCTGGGTACCTGCAGCGCGCGCAACCAGAAGTTGTACGAGGTGGGACAGGAGATCCTCGATGCCTACGTGCACATGGATATGGGCACGTTGATCGGCGCGCGGCAGCCCTTCGCGGCCTCCGCGCGGGTGAAGCTGGAGAACGCCGCGCAGGCGTACGGCGAGAAGTTGTACGAGCAGCGCTA
>JBCNOA010000203.1:0-8249 GCA_039594095.1 Dyella sp. | reverse complement strand
CCAGCTGCGCCTGAGCCTGGGCGGATGGCTGGGCGCGCTCGCGCCGACCATCGACCTCACCTACGCGCTGGACGGCCGCCGCCTGCTGCGCTTCGACGGCATCAGCAACATCCGCGACGAGCGGGGACGCAACCAGCGGGTGCGGATCGAGTTTCCGCCCGCGCTGGAGGGCGCCGCGCCGGACCGGGCGCAGATCGACGCGGCTGCCGCCGTGCCGCTGGTCCCGCGCTGCGCGGCGTAAAGCCTGTGCATCCGAAGTGCCCCTGTCCGCGTATAGGCCTGTGACATCCAAGGGGTTCGCCATGCGTCCGACTACGCCGTCTTCCACCTCCCCCGCGCCGGCGCTTCCTTCGCGGTGGATCACAGCGCTGCGGCGCTGGTTCGACGCGGCGGCGGACACGGAGGACGCGGAGAGCCTGCGTATCGACTGGCTCCGAGCAGTGCCTTTCATCGGCATGCACCTGGCCTGCGTGGCGGTCGTCTGGGTCGGCGTATCGCCGGTGGCGCTCTGGACGGCGGCCGCGCTCTACGCGGTGCGCATGTTTGCGCTCACCGGCTTCTATCACCGCTATTTCTCCCACCGCACTTTCCGCACGTCGCGTGCGGTGCAGTTCGCCTTCGCACTGATCGGCGCCGCCTGCGTGCAGCGCGGCCCGCTGTGGTGGGCGGCGCACCACCGGCAGCATCACGCGCACGCGGACACCGCGCTGGATCCGCACTCCCCCACCATCTACGGCTTCGTGTGGAGTCACATGGGCTGGTTCCTCACGCCCAAGGCCTTCCGCACCGAGTGGTCGCGCATTCCCGACCTGGCGACCTATCCGGAACTGCGCTGGCTGGACCGTTACGACACCGCGGTGCCGGTGCTGCTGGCGGCGGCCTTGTACGGCTTGGGTGCACTGCTCCACGCGGTGGTGCCCGCATGGGGAACCACCGGCGGACAGATGCTGGTATGGGGCTTCTTCGTGTCCACCGTGGTGCTGTTCCACGCGACGGTCACCATCAACTCGCTCGCCCACCGCTTCGGCCGCCGGCGCTTCGACACGCGCGACGACAGCCGCAACAACGCATGGCTGGCGCTGCTGACGTTCGGCGAGGGCTGGCACAACAACCACCACTTCTTCCCGGGATCCGCGCGCCAAGGCTTCCGCTGGTGGGAGATCGACCTGACCTGGTACGGCCTGCGCGCGATGGCGGCGCTCGGCCTGGTGTGGGATCTCAAACCGGTGCCCACCTGGGTATCCCGCAGGGCGAGGTACTGAGCCATGCGCATCGCCGTGATCGGCTCGGGCATCGCCGGACTGGCCTCCGCGTGGCTGCTGTCGCGCGAGCACGATGTGACGCTCTACGAAGCGAACGACTACTTCGGCGGCCACACGCACACGCACGACGTGGAGCAGGATGGCGTGCGCCATAAGGTGGACAGCGGCTTCATTGTGTTCAACCGTGCGCACTATCCGCTGCTGCACCGGCTGTTCGAGGAACTCGGCGTTGCGTCGCGCCCGACCACGATGAGCTTCTCGGTGCAGCATGCCGGCACCGGGCTGGAATACAACGCCTCCACCTTGGGCACCCTGTTCTGCCAGCGACGCAACCTGGTGTCGCCTCGCTTCCTGGGCATGGTCCGCGACCTGTTCCGCTTCTACCGCGAAGCGCCGGCGCTGCTCGACGGCGCGGACGACACGCTCACCCTGGGCGACTATCTGCAACAGCATGGCTACGGCCATGCCTTTCGCGACGATCACTTGGTGCCGATGGCTTCCGCCCTGTGGTCCTCGCCTGCCGATCGCATCCTGCGCTTTCCGGTGCGCTACCTGGTGCGCTTCATGGCCAACCACCAAATGCTGCAGGTGAGCGGACGCCCGCAATGGGAAGTAGTGGCCGGCGGTTCCCATACCTATGTGAAGGCGTTGCGCGAGCGCTGGCAGGTGCGCGAACGCCTCGCCTGCCCGGTGCATGCCGTGCGGCGGCACGACCATGGCGTGGAAGTCCGGTATCGGCTGGGCGTGGAACTGTATGACCACATAGTGATGGCCTGCCACAGCAATCAGGCGCTGGCCCTGCTCGAAGATGCCAGCGATCGCGAGCGCTACGTGCTGGGGGCGATCGCCTACCAGCCCAACGACACCGTGCTGCATACCGACGCCAGCCTGCTGCCGCGCCAGCGCAAGGCCTGGGCCGCGTGGAACGCCTACGTACCCGCCGTCCCCGGCGAGGCGTGCACCGTCAGCTATTGCATGAACCTGCTGCAGGGCATCCAGTCGCCCGAGCCCTACATCGTCACGCTCAACCGCACCGGCGCCATCGATCCGTCGAAGATCCTGCGGCGCATGAGCTATCACCATCCGGTGTATACCGCCGCATCGGTCGCCGCGCAGCGGCGCAAGCCGGAAATCCAGGGGCAGCGGCGAACCTGGTTTGCCGGCGCGTACTGGGGCTGGGGTTTCCACGAGGACGGCATGCGCAGCGCGGTGGAAGTGGCCCGCGCGCTCGGCAGCCGCGCCGCCGCCGCGATGATCGCCCCACGCGTCGCGGAGACGGCCTGACATGGCCGGGCCGCTCGCCAGCGCGGTATACGAAGGCATCGTGACGCACCGCCGTCACCTGCCGCGCGCGCACGCTTTCCGCTATCGCATGGCCCAGCTTTACCTGGATCTGGACGAGACCGACGAAGTCTTCCGAGGCCGCTGGCTGTGGTCGGCGCGCGGGCGCAACCTGGCCGAGTGGCGGCGCACGGATTATCTGGATCCCTCCGTGCCATCCCTGGCCGAGGCCGTGCGCCGGCGCCTTCGGCAAGCCACCGGACGCGATGCGCGCGGGCCGGTCCGCATGCTCACGCATCTGCGCTACGGGGGCCACGTCTTCAATCCGGTGACCTTCTACTACTGCTATACCGAGGACGGCGCGACGCTGGACGGCATCGTGGCGGAGATCACCAACACGCCGTGGCGCGAGCGGCACGCCTACGTGCTCGACGCGCAGACCGCGGAACATCGCGGCCGCGCCTTGGGCTGGACTTTCGACAAGATCTTCCACGTTTCGCCCTTCATGGCGATGGAGCGCGAGTACGAGTGGCGCTTCACACCGCCGGCCGACGATCTGCGCGTGCATATGAAGGTGCGCGACGGCGCGACGCACGAGTTCGACGCCACGCTGGACCTGCGCCGCCGCCCGCTCGACGGCGCCGCGCTGGCGCGCGTGCTGTGGCGCTATCCGCTGATGACCATGCAGGTGATCGGCGCGATCCACTGGCAGGCGCTGCGGCTGTGGCTGAAGCGCACGCCCGTCCACGACCACCCCGCTCTGCACGACCAGTCCGGCGTGCCCAGCCGGCCCAGCCTGCGCCACCCGTCCGGGCCATTGCCGGATAGCCAAGGAGATTCCGCATGAACGATCTGGCCAAGACCGCCGTCGCGCCGCTGTCCGCGGAAGCGATGAGCGCGACCGAGCGCTTCCTGCGCCGCCGCCTGCTGGGTTCGCTGGCCGGCTTGCGCCACGGCCGCCTGGTGGTTCGCGATGCGCTGGGCGTGACCGAGCTGGGTTTGCCGGCCGCGGAACAGCCGGGGCTGCATGTGCATCTCGATGTGCGCGATCCGCGTTTCTACCGCGCCCTCGCATTCAACGGCAGCGTCGGCGCCGGCGAGGCGTACGGCGACGGCCTGTGGCATTGCGATGATCCGGTCGCGCTGGTGCGATTACTGGTCCGCAATCGCGATCTATTGGACGGCATGGAAAGCGGCACGGCACGCTTCGGCGGCCTGTTGATGCGCGCCTGGCATGCGCTGCGCGCGAACAGCCGTACCGGCAGCCGGCGCAACATCGCCGCGCATTACGATCTGGGCAACGCGTTCTTCGGTCTGTTTCTCTCCGATGACCTGATGTACTCCTCGGCGCTGTGGACGCAGGCCGGCGACACGCTGGACGTGGCCTCCACCCGCAAGCTCGACGCCATCTGCCGCAAGCTCGATCTGCGCCCGGGCGATCGCGTGATCGAGATCGGTACCGGCTGGGGCGGCTTCGCGCTGCATGCGGCACGCCATTACGGCTGCCACGTCACCACCACCACCATCTCGCGGGAGCAGCACGCACTGGCTGCGGCGCGCATCGCCGAAGCCGGCCTGCAGGAACGGGTGACGCTGCGCCTGGACGACTACCGCGATCTCGACGGGCAATACGACAAGCTGGTGTCCATCGAGATGATCGAGGCCATCGGCGCGGAGTATCTCGATACCTATTTCGCCAAGGTCGGCGCGCTGCTCGCACCGCACGGCACGGCGCTGATCCAGGCGATCACCATCGAGGACCACCGCTACGAGCAGGCGCTGGCCTCGGTGGATTTCATCAAGCGGCACATCTTCCCGGGCAGCTTCATTCCCTCGCTCGCTGCCATGCTGCTGGCCAAGACGCGCGCGAGCGACCTGGCGCTGGTGCATCAGGAAGACTTCGGCCTTTCCTATGCGCTGACCTTGCGCGCGTGGCGGGAACGCTTCATGGCACGCCTGGCGGAAGCGCGCGGCATGGGCTACGACGAGCGCTTCCTGCGCCTGTGGGAGTTCTACCTGGCCTATTGCGAGGGCGGCTTCCTGGAGCGCTCGATCGGCGTGTCCCACCTGCTGCTGGCCAAGCCGGGCGCGCGGCCGTCCGCGCCGCGCTGGACCGCGCACGAAGAGGCCACGCCAGCATGAGCTTCTGGGGCAACCTCGTTGGCTACCAGCTTGTGTGGCTGCTCGCCGTAGGCGGTGCGGCGCGCGGCTCGGCATGGCCTGGCGTGGCGGGCGCGGCGGTGTTCGTCGCCTGGCAGTCGCTGGCGTCGGGACAGCCGGCGGTGGAGTGGCGGCTGGCGATGCTGGCGATGGCCTGCGGACTGGCGGTGGACGGCGTGATGGCGGCGTGCGGCTGGGCGCGTTACGCCGCGGCCGAGCCCGCGCTTCCGCCGGGCTCGCCACTCTGGATCGAGGCGTTGTGGGCTGCCTTCGCCATGACGCTGAATCGTTCGCTCGCGATCGCCAAGCGCCATGCACTGGCGGCGACGGCGCTCGGTGCGCTCGGCGCGCCGCTGGCCTACTACGCCGCCTCCAGTCATTGGCAGGCCGTCGAGTTCGCCGCACCCGCGTGGCGCGGATGGCTGTGGCTCGCGGCCGGCTGGGCCCTCGCGCTGCCCTTGCTCGCGGGCTGCGCCAGGCGTTGGTCGTATCCCCGGCAGGTAAGCGTGTCATGAGCGTGCTGCCCTGGACGCTGAGTGCGCAGCTGTCGGTCCTGGCGGTCGTGGTATTCGCCGCGATGTGCGCCGGATGGTTGTGGCAGAAGCACCAGCGCAACGCTGGCATCGTGGATGTGTTGTGGGCTTCGAGCCTGGCCTTTGCGGCGCTGCTCATGGGAGCGACCGGCGCGGGCTCGCCGGCAGCACGGCTGGCGGTGAGCGTGCTGGGTGGCCTGTGGGGATCGCGGCTGGCCTGGCATCTCTGGCGCCGCGTGCGCGGCGAGGCGGAAGACGGCCGCTACCGATATCTGCGCGCGCATTGGCACGGACATCAGGGCAAGTTCTTCCTGTTCTTTCAGGGCCAGACCTTGCTGGTGCTGCTCTTCGCGCTCCCGTTCGCGGCCGTGGCCGCGGCGCCGGACGCCCTCTCGCCCTGGTTCTCGGCTGGCGTCGCTATTTGGGTCGCCGCGTTGCTGGGCGAAAGCCTGGCGGACGCGCAGCTCGCACGCTTCCGCGCCATCCCCGCCAACCGCGGGAAGACATGCCGGGAAGGCCTGTGGCGCTACTCGCGGCATCCGAACTACTTCTTCGAATGGCTGCACTGGTTCGCCTATCCAGTCCTCGCCGTGGGTTCGCCGCTCGCCTGGCTGGCCTGGCTTGGGCCTGTCGCGATGTACGTATTCCTTCGCTGGCTCAGCGGCATTCCCTTTACCGAGGCGCAGGCGCTGCGCACGCGCGGCGACGACTATCGCGACTATCAGCGCAGTACGCCGGCGCTGATTCCCTGGTTTCCCCATTCACCCGACCGCAGGAGCGGATCATGAGCGTTTCCGTGCTCGACACTCGCGAACTGGCCCCCGACCGTCCCGCGCCCGGGCTGCTCGGCCTGGCCGAAAGAGGATGGCTGCCGGATGCGCTAGTCCGCGCCGGCATCCGCCGGCTGTGCGCCGAGCGATTGAAAGAACTGCGCGCCGGCGGCGCCGAAGTGGCGCAGGCCCGGCACACGCGTCAGCTGGAGGCGTGGCGCGAAGGCCCCATCGCCATCCACACCGACACCGCCAACGCGCAGCATTACGAATTGCCCGCCGCGTTCTTCGAGCGCTGTCTCGGCCCCAACCTCAAGTATTCCGCCTGCTACTACCCCCAGGGCAACGAAACCCTGGCGCAGGCCGAGCTGCACATGCTGGAGCGCTATGGCCGCTGCGCCGAGCTGCGCGACGGCCAGGACATCCTGGAGCTGGGCTGCGGCTGGGGTTCGCTGACCTTGTGGATGGCCGCGCAGTACCCGAACGCGCGCATCACCGCCGTTTCCAACTCCCATTCGCAGCGCGCCTACATCGAGGCGCGCTGCATGGAACTGGACCTGCGCAACGTGCGCGTGCTGACCTGCGACGTCAGCCGTCTCACCCTCGAAGCGGAGCGTTTCGACCGTTGCGTATCGGTGGAGATGTTCGAGCACGTGCGCAACCACCCCTTGCTCATGCGACGCATCGCGACGTGGCTGCGGCCGGGCGGCAAGCTGTTCGTGCACATCTTCGCCCATCGCGACACGGCCTATCCGTTCGAGACCGCAGGCGATGACAACTGGATGGGCCGCCACTTCTTCACCGGTGGGCTGATGCCCGCGGTGGATACCCTGCTGCACTACCAGCGCGATCTCCACCTGGAACGCCGCTGGCTGATCGACGGGACGCATTACCAGCGCACCGCCGACCACTGGCTCGCCAACCAGGACCGCCACCGCGACGCGGTCATGAGTGTGCTCACCGACGCCTACGGCAAGGCGCTGGCGCCGCTCTGGTTCCAGCGCTGGCGGATGTTCTGGATGGCCTGCGCCGAACTGTTCGGCTACGCCGGCGGGCAGGAATGGCTGGTGGCCCACTATCGCTTCGTGCGCGACGCCTGACATATCGCGAGGTTTCCCATGCGACCGCCTTTCGCCGCTTTGTTCGCCGCGCTGCTGACCACCGCCTCCCTGTCCGGCTGCGCCTCGCATCCACCGCTGCCTCGCGCCGCCAGCGTGGAGCTGGACCGCTTCATGGGCGACTGGTACGTCATCGCGTCGATCCCCACCTGGATCGAGCGCGATGCGTACAACGCGGTGGAATCGTATGCGCGCGATGCGGACGGCCGTATCCGCACCACGTTCCGCTATCGCAAGGGCGCCTTCGACGGCAGCCTGAAGACCATGCATCCGGTCGGCACGGTACGACCGGGGACCGGCCAAGCCGAATGGGGCATGCAGTTCGTCTGGCCGATCAAGGCGGAGTACGTGATCGCGTGGCTGGACCCGGGCTACCGCGAAGTGATCGTCGCGCGCAGCAAGCGCGACTACGTCTGGATCATGGCGCGCACGCCGGTACTGGACGAAAGGGAGTATGACGCGCTGGTCGCGCGCGTGGCGGCCATGGGCTACGACACCTCCAAGCTGCGCCGCGTGCCCCAGCGATGGCCGGAGCGCTGAACGCCGGTCATTCGACCGGCGCGGCGAGCACCAGCTTGTCCACCGGATAGCCGCGCTCGGCCGCATGCCGGCGCAGTTCGTCGAACAGGCGGCGTTCCATCCGCGGCTCGCGCGAAAGCACCCAGAGGTACTTCCGGCTCGGGCTGCCCACCACCGCCCAGCGGTATTCCGGGTCCAGTTCGACCACCCAGTAGTCGGCCCACACCCAAGGCAGCCATGACAGCCAAGCGGGAGCGAAGCGCACCTGCAGCGCGCCCGGGCGATCGGTGAGGCGGGCGATGCCGTCGGCGTCGTCCATGGAACCGTCGCGGGTCCGGCAGGCGTTATGGACTTCGATCGTGCCGTCGTCCCTGGCCCGGTAGGTAGCGGTGATGGTGTCCCGGCACTGGCGCTGGAAAAACATAGGCAAGTGCGCGATTTCATGCCAGGTGCCCAGGTAGCGCGGAAGATCGAGCCGGGACACCGGTTCGTTCGTCAACGGCGCACCGGCGGAGGCCGCCGGCGCCATCGCCAGCAACAGCCACATCAGGGCGGAGCGGTGCAGTGAGTGTCTCCGTGGCGAGTCTTCATGGGGCCAGGCGGTGC
>JBCNOA010000202.1:0-8256 GCA_039594095.1 Dyella sp. | reverse complement strand
GCCGCAACCTGGGCGAGGACTACTGCCTCATCGCCGGCGCGGGCGTCGACGACGTCGCGGTGTGCGCGGACGTCGAGGTGCGCGCGGATGCCGACATCGAATACGTGCAGGCCGCCATCTGGTTCGCGCTCGAGCAGTACATGACGCCGCCGATCCCGTTCCGCACGCTGCAGGAACTGCAGGGCAGGGGCGTGGCGGTGGAAGACATCTTCGACGGTCCGGCGCTCGCCAACGGCTTCATCGAGGACGCCGATCTCGATGCGGCCGTCCTGAAGCCGATGCTGCGCGCGTCGGACATGATCCATCTGCTGATGGAGATCGATGGCGTCGTCGCGGTCAACCAGTTGCGCATGACCCGCTACGACGACGAAGGCAACGCCGTCAGCGGCGCCGCCGATCCGACCTGGGTCGGTGGCTATCCGGTCTACGACCCGGGCAAGATCAGCGCGGCCTGGCTGCTGGCGATCCGCCCGCGGCACCAGCCGCGGCTCTACGTGAACCAGTCGCGCTTCCTGTTCTACAAGGATGGGTTGCCGTTCCTGCCGCGCATCGACGAGGCCACCGATACGCTCAATCAGCTGCGCGGCGACGCCGAACGGCCGAAGGCCCCGGGCGCGCCGAACGACCTGCCGGTGCCGCCAGGCGTCTACAAGCGGCCGGACGATTATTTCCCCGTGCAATACAGCTTCCCGCTCGCTTACGGCATCGGGCCCGACGGGCTGCCGCCGCGCGCGTTGCCGGCGCGCAAGGCCCAGGCCAAGGACCTGAAGGCCTATCTGATGCCGTTCGAGCAGCTGCTCGGCAATGCGCTGGCGCAGCTCGCCCACACCGCCGATCTGTTCTCGCTGGACCCGGCCGTGGCGCGCACGTATTTCGTCAAGGCGTTCGATGCCGGCATCATCAAGGACCTGGCCGACATCGCCGACCTCGCGCAGCTGAGCGCCGATGCCGTCGGCGCGCTGGTGGAGACGCCGGCCGGCTTTCAGGCGCGGCGGAACCGGTTCCTCGACCATCTGCTGGCACGCTTCGGCGAAGACTTCGCCGAATATGCGCTGCTGCTGACGCAGGCAGCGGGACAGGCGGTGGCGCAGACGCGCCTGATCGACAGCAAGATCGCCTTCCTCAGGCGTTATCCGGCCATCAGCCACGACCGGGCGCGCGCGTTCGACTACCAGTTCGAGCCCGGCGCGCCCGGCAACGATCCGGGTATCAAGAAGCGCATCAGCCTGCTGCTGGGCTATCCGGACCTGAGCTTTACCTGGAGCGTGGGCGCGCCTGCGGCGGGCGAGTATCCGGTCGCCTACGCGATCGTCGACGGCGTCGGCGCGCAGCGGCTCGAGGGTACGGTCACCGTGGCGGCCGACAGCGACGCCAAGGCGCGCCAGGCTGCCTACCGCCTGTTGCTGGATCGGCTGATAGTGGCCGCGGCCTATAGCGTGGAGGCGTCGGGCAGCGGCTTCGCCCTGGTGCTGCGCGATGCTTCGGCGACCGAACTGGGGCGCGCCGGTCCCTTCGCTGCGTCGGCCGATGCGGAGGCGCTGCGCGACACGCTGCTGGCCTGGAGCGCGAACGAGCGGATGCTGGTGGTGGAGCACATCCTGCTGCGGCCCAAGTTCATCGGCGACGCGCTTTATCCGGTCTGCAGCGACGGCGGCTGCATGGCCTGCGGCACGGCCGATCCGTATTCGTTCCGGCTGACCTACGTGATGCCGGGCTGGACCGAGCAGTACACCGACGATCTCGATCTGCGCCGCTACGCCGATCGCACGATCCGCCAGGAAACGCCCGCGCATCTGCTGCCGAAGATCTGCTGGGTGGGCAACGACGGCTACGTCGAAAACCCCTGCGACGAAGCGGTGGATTCGCTCGCCGATCTGCTGATCGCCAAGGGTCTGACCGCCGCCAGCGTGCCGCCGACGGCGGACGAAGCCTGCCAGTGCGCGCATGCGATCTTCCAGGCTTTCAGCGCGGCGTTCATCGCCTGGTTCGCGGACAAGAAGTTCGCCTATCTGCACGACGACGTGCTGGCCGTATTGATCGGACAGCAGTTCCAGTCCGTGCCCCAGCCTGCCGGCGGCGCTTGCGCGACGGTGTTCACCGCCGCGCTGTGGGACGAGGTACGCGCGCTGATGATCGCGCGCTTCGTCGACATCGCTAGCCATGGCTGGCAGTTCGAGCGCTTCGAATGGGCCTGGTACGAATGGCTGGATGCCAACGCGTCCATCGACTGGACCGAAGAACGGCTGGTCGAGCGCGTGGAAGCGATGCTGGCCGTCGGCCTGCAGCATCCCGCGCCGGGCGGTGCGCTGTGCGATTGCGCGCATCGCATCGTCACCGACTACGGCACCGCGTTCCAGGCGTGGATGCAGGCCAACCTCAAGGCGGGCAACACCGTCGATAGCCTCACGCCGTTCGCCGAACCGGCGGTGACGCTGTGCCCGGACCTGAGCTTCGACCCCGCGACGCAACCGAAGATCGCCGCGCTGCTGAAGGAGCGCTACGCCGCCTACGCCAGGCCTTCCTACTGGCTGTCGGTTGTGGTCGCGCTGCTGGCCGGCCTGCGCAACACCTATCCGGGCGCGACTTTGCACGACTGCGACGAGACCAGCGACCTCAATCCGGTCCGGCTGGACAACACCGCGCTCGGCAACTACCCGCGCCGCACCACTCTTTGAGCCTTTGACGACGGAGATCGCCATGGAGAGCTTGCTTGACCATTACCCGGTCTTCGAAGCGAACCAGGTTCTGATGAGCAGTCATCTGAACGATGCTTTCGATTACCTCGACCAGCAGGAACGCCAGACCCGCTCACGCCTGATCGGCATCGGCATCGTCTGCGGCCTGGAAGCGCGCCTGGCCGGGAGCGCCATCGGGCTGGGCAAAGGCTGCGGAGTCACCTCCGAGGGCTACCTGATCGTGGAGCCGGAGGACGTGAACCTGGTGGCCTATCGCCCCTACACGCTGCCGACGGACCTGGACTATCCGCCGTTCAAGAACGACGGCACGCCGTTCGCGATGTGGGAGCTGTTCGAGGACGGAATACCCAACACCACGCCGCTGTCCACGCCGGCCGGATTCCTCGACGACAAGGCGGTGCTGCTGTTCCTGGAGCTGAAGAAGGATGCGCTGCGCAACTGCAGCCCCAACAACTGCGACGACAAAGGCTCGCAGGTCACCGCCACGGTGCGCCGCCTGCTGATCGCGCGCACCGATCTAGACAGCATCATCGCCGCCGCCGGCGGGCTCGGCAGCGGGATGACCGAAAGCGACCTGGTCGCGGCGCTGTCGGCGCGGCTGAACCTGCCGGATCTGCGCCTGCGCCGGTTCGATGTGCCCAATACCTATCCGGCGACGTCGAACGACGTCTATACCGCCTTCCTCGACATGATTCGCGCCGGTGGCCTCGCGCAGGCGACCGGCCAGGCGCTGAGCGCGGCCTACACGGCATTCCAGCCGCTGCTGGCGGGCGATTACGCGAGCGATCCGTTCACCGGATTCGCTGCCGCCTACGGCTTCCTCGACAGCGCGCCGACCGACGCCGCGCAGGTGCGCTTCCTCCCGTATTACGCGGACCTGTTCGGCGACCTGCTGCGCGCCTACGACGAATTCCGCTGGGCCGGGCTGGAGCTGATGTGCGCCTGCTGTCCCGACGAAGGCTTGTTTCCGCGCCACCTCATGCTGGGCCTGCTCCATCCGGAAAGCGTGCCGCAGCCGGCCATCTACCGGCAGGACTTCCTGCCGTCGCCCGCCGTCGGCGGCTGCGCGGACAAGAGCGCGCGGGTGCGGCAGCTGTTCGCGCGCCTGGTGGCGATGTGCAATGCCTTCACCGACCAGCCGCCGCTGCCGAAGGCCAACGATTCGCTGCCGTTCGATCCGCAGATTCGCATCACGCCCAGCCGGCGCTGCTGCGGCGAGAGCGCGCTGGAAGGCGAAGCCATCCCGTACTACTACGCGCAGCCCGGCGCCGCGCCGGTGTATCCGCTGTGGAGCCCCACGCTGACGCGCCGCCGCCGCGCCAACCAGAACCTGGGATACAACGCGGACCTGTACGATCCGGCCGGTCCGGACTTCGTCACCGACCCGCTGCGCTACGACTTCGGTTCGCGCGACTTCCTGCGCATCGAAGGACACCTGGGCAAGGACTATCAGTCCGTGCTGCGCTCGCTGCTCACGCTGAAGTCGGAATACCGTCTGCCGATCGACGTGATCGCGCTGCGCACGGGTGCCTACGACCCGAGCCAGCCGGTGGACCTGAGCCAGGCGTCCGCGCGCTTCCAGGACCTGGACGCGGTGTACGAGGCGCTGCGCGGCGAGCTCCACTCCCAGCTCGCCGAAGGCATCATGCAGTTCTACGACCGGCCGATCGCCCCGGTCAATGGACTGCCGCTCAATCCCGGCACGCCGCAGCTGCCGCTGCTGCAGCAGTACGCGCCGCATTACACCTACGGCGGCAACACCATCGGCGCCTGGTTCGAGAGCTATCTGGCGCGCTTCGAGAACCAGGGCTACATCGAGGTCGACCAGAACGCGGTCAACCCCACGGCCGTGATGTACCTCTACTGCGCGCTGTTCAACGGCACCTTGTCTCCGGAGCAGGCCGCCTATCCGAACGTGGTCGCCATCTACTACGCCAACAAGCTCGCCGAGGTCCTGACGCCGACGCTGGAGGCGCTCAATTACGCCGACTTCGAGAACAAGTATCAGGACCTGATGGCGTTGATCCGCTATTTCCGCTCCGATGCGGTCAACAGCGTCACGCCGGACCTGAAGAACTTCCTGCCCGAGGAGGAATTCATCGACCAGTGCGAGGGCGTCCTGATGGGATGCAAGCTCGAAGCGGTCAAGGCCGTGCACGACGATTTCAATGCGCGTGTGGGCGAGCTGCGGCGCATGCAGTTCCTGTCCAGCTTCCTGCAGAAGGAACCGGGCATCCAGCATCGCGCGGGCGTGCCGCTGGGCGGCACCTTCATCGTGGTGTACCACGGCGATGGGATTCCGAACTTCAACCTGGGCGGCCTCGATGCGCGGCTGGGCCTGGTGCAGGCGCAGCTCGGGCGCGTCGCGCTCGACATGGCGGCGCCCGCCGAGCGCATCGCCGGCATGCATGCGGCCGATGGCATCGTCACGCCCAGCGTCGCCAGCCTGGGCGGCATCCCGGGGACGACCGACGCCTCGCGCCTGGCGCGAGCGATCGGCAATCTCAGCGCCAACCGCGCCCTGATCCAGAACGACGATCTGAGCCTGGTGGTGAATTGGCTGACCGGGCAGGGCTCGGGCATCGTGCCGATCGGCGGCGGCATCCGCGGCAGCGACGATCCCGCGCAGGCCATCATCGATGCGACCGTCGGCGCGCTGGACACCGGCACGGTCATCGCCGACTTTTTCCTTCCGTACCGTCTGTCGAGCGCGTCGCCGGGCATCGAGTACGTCTTGCCGAAGCTGCCGCCCGTCTTCACGGTGACGGTCGGCTGCACCGGCGCCGACGGCAATGCTTCGGTCACCGTGCAGGCCACGGGCGGCGTGCCGCCGTACGACTACGCGATCGATGGCGCGGCCTACCAGCCTCTGGCCGGACCGATGCTGGTGCAGGAAGGCGACCATGGCATCACGCTGCGCGACGCGGCAGGCACGGAAACGCCGCCGCGCACCTTCACCGTGAACCTGCCGATCTCGCTGAGCGCACCGACTTTCACCTGCGCTTCGGGCAACTACACCGCGACCGCCACGATCAGCGGCGGCGTACCGCCGTACCAGTTCAACGGCAAGCCGCTGACCGGGAACACGCTGGTCACCGATCCCGTGCCCAGCGGTACGTCCGTCGCGGTGACCGTGACCGACAGCCGGGGCTGCACCCTGGCGGCGGAACTCAGCCACGTGTGCCCACCGCCTTGCACACTCCCGTGCGCCGGCGCCTCGCTCGACCGCAACTTCCGCTTCTTCATTCCCGATCCGGATGCCAATCCGAACAACGCGTACCAGGGCTTCAGCCTGGACAAGCTCACCTTCGTGGTCGAAGCCGTGCCGGGCAAGCCGATCGACCTGACCGACCAGGTGGCCAAGATCCTGGTGGCCAACGTGGACCAGCTCTCCGCCGCGCGCTTCCCGGCGACCGTGAACGGCTGGCTGGCCTCCATCAACAAGCTGATCGCGGCCACCCCGGGCCTGTCCCAGGCCGGCAAGGCGCAATGGCTGACCCTGGCTTACCAGTCGCTCGGCCCGGGCCGCATGGGCGTGCTGTCGATCGATTACTTCCAGTGCCTGCAATTCAACATCCAGATCGCCGTGACGCTGGCGCTGCCCAACAACAAACAATCGCTGCAAGTCGCCTACACGCCGCAGGGCACCACGGTGCAGATCGCCGACACCAAGGTGGCGTTCCCCGCGTTCGACGGCACGTCGGCCGACAAATGCGGCGACGGCAAGCCGGTCAACATCTGCCCGGTGCCGCCCAGTTTCAGCGTGCAGATCCAGGGGCCGACCGGCGCGACTGCCGGGCAGGTGTTGGGCTTCGGCGTATCGGTCACTGGTTCCGCGGATGGCCTGAGCTTCGTATGGGAGACGCAGGACGGACTGCCGCCGATGGGTGGCGGACCGAAGTTCTCCACTCAGTTCACGACGCCCGGCACCAAGCTGGTGACCGTCACCGCCTTCGACGCCAAGGGCTGCTCGGCCTCCGCAGCGTTCCCGCTGACCGTCAACCCCGCCTCGGCGCGCCCGCCGATCGTGCGCGGCAACGCGATGCTCAAGAGCGCCGCGACCAAACCGAGCGCAGCGGCGAAAACCACGCCTGCCACCGGAAAGGGCACCGCCTCCAAGCGGGGCGGCACGACGCGGCGGGGCGGCAAGTGAGCGACGGGCACCGCCACGTGATCCGCCGCGAGTCCATCGATCTGACGGTCGAAGGCAGCGAATCGGACGGCTTTGCCCTGCAGAACCAGGCCGCGGCCCTGTGTCGCGACTGGCTGACGCCGGCGCTGGACGAGGTATTCGAGCGCATGGTGCCGGCGGGCGAGCACTGGCTGTTCGAGCGCATCGATATCGATGCCGGCCATTTCACGCCGGAGACGTTTCCGCGCGATTTCGTGGCGGCAGTGAAGGCGGCGCTGGAACAGGCGTTGGAAACGCGCGGCAACCGCGCCTCGCTCGCGCCCGACACGGTCGAGGCCGACGGCGCGCGGCTGAGCGGCGCGCAATCCATCCAGGAGGCCTTCCTCTGCTTTCTGGCGACGGGCGCCTTGCCGTGGTGGTGCCGCTTGCCGGAGGGACGATCGCTGGAGCAGATGGTCGGCGAGAGCTGGAGCGGCGAGGTGCTGCCGCCGCTGCTGCGCACTGCCTTGCCGCGTTTGATGGCATCGCCCGACGCGCGGTTGCGCCTGGTACGGCAGTGCCCGATGTGGCTGCTCGAGCGCCTGGTCGAAGGCTTGGCGCCGGGCGCGCTGCCCGTGTTGCGCCGAGTGTCTGCGATGACGGGTCCCGGGATGTCGGGCGAACACGATAGGGACGTGCCTGCCGGCGACGTGTGGCAGGCGGCGTTCGCATGCGTGGCTTTGGGCATGCCCGTAGCCGAGGAGTCGCTGCGGCAAGCTTTGCGAGCGATGGAGAACAGGCACCCCGAAGACGACGCCGGAGCCGCGATCGGCGAGCGGGCAAGCGCATCGCGTTCCGCGGGCGAACCGCCATCCGGCGTCCGGCTTGAGCCTGCCATGTCGGCCGAACCCACGAACGTACCGCCAGTTCAAACGCAAGCGTCCGATACGCAGCGGAAGACCGCTTCGCCGTTCGACGCCGTCCTCGCTCCGCGCATCGGCGACGCGAAGCTGGATCTGCAAGAAGGCGTATTCGTCGATGCTGCCGGCATCGTGCTGCTGCATCCCTTCCTGCCTTTGCTGTTCGAGCGCCAGGAAGTCGTGGTCGACGGTCGCCTGGTGCGGCCCGACCGCGCATTCGCGTTGCTGCATTTCCTGGCCACCGGCCAGACGCGTGCGCCGGAACATGCGCTGGTATTGCCCAAGCTCCTGTGCGGATGGGATCCGGCGGCGCCCGCGCCGGCGCCGGTCGAGCTGAGTGAGGCGGCGCAGGCGGAAGCGCAGTCGCTGCTGGTCGCGGCCATCGGTCACTGGGGCGCGCTGGGCGACACCTCGCCCGACGCGCTGCGCGGCACCTTCCTGGCGCGGCCGGGAAAGCTGTCGCGGCGCGACGAAGACGACGTGCTGCAGGTGGAGACTCAGGCCTACGACGTGCTGCTCGGGCAGTTGC
>JBCNOA010000201.1:0-8262 GCA_039594095.1 Dyella sp. | reverse complement strand
TGCTCAGCAATCTCATCGCCGGCCTGCAGATCGCTCTGGCGCAACCCATCCGCCTGGACGATGTGGTCATCGTGAAAGGCGAGTGGGGCCGCATCGAAGAGATCACCGGCACCTATGTGGTGGTGCGCATCTGGGACGAACGGCGACTCATCGTGCCCCTGAACTACTTCATCGAGAACCCGTTCGAGAATTGGACGCGCCAGACCGCGCAACTGATCGGTACGGTGTTCCTTTGGGTGGATTACCAGCTGCCGATGCCACCCATCCGCACCGAGCTGGAGCGGCTGTGCCGGGAGGCGCCCGAATGGGATGGACGTGTCTGTGTGCTGCAAGTGGTCGACGCCAATGAACACGCGATGCAGTTGCGCGCCCTGGTCAGCGCGATCGACTCGGGGAAGGCATGGGATCTGCGCTGTCGCATCCGCGAGGGCCTGATCGCTTTCGTGCAGCGGGAGTATCCCGACTATCTGCCCACGACACGCATCCGCTGGCATGGCGAGCGCGAAGGCGGGACGGCCACCGCGCCGTGACGGTGCGCCGGCGTGCGCGTCACTCCCAGGTGACTTCCGCGTGCAGGTGCTGATCGGGCGCGAGCCGGAACGACAGGCGCATGCCCAGCGCTTCCGCCGCGGCAAAGGCCAGGGCCAGGCCGAGGCCGGCGTGGCCGGGGTGTTCCGGCTGCTTGCGCCAGAAGCGCTCGCCCAGGCTGGGAAGATCGGACGGCTGCAGAGTGGGGGCGGCGTTGTCGATCTGGATGCAGCGCGCGGCCACCCGTACGCGCACCGTATCTCCCTCGGGGCCGTAGGCGCAGGCGTTTCCGAGCAGGTTGCCCACGACCAGTTCCAGCAGGCCAGGATCCGTTTCGGCGATGCCGGCCTCGTCCAGCGCCAGTTCCATGCGGACGCCTCGCGCAGCGGCCGCCTGGCGGTGGCGCAGGGCCAGCCGCTCGACCCATGGCCCCAAGCCGAGCGGCTGGGGCCGCGGCCGCTCCAGGCCGCCCTGAAGGCGCGTCAGCAGCAGCAGGGCTGTCACGGTGGCCTCCAGCTCGGCGCTGATATATCCGACCTCCGCCATGAGCTCCGGTACGGTACGGCCGGTGGGATAGCGGGTCTCCACCTCGGTCAGGGCACGCAGTTCGGCCAGCCGGGTGCGCGTTTCGTGGGCCAGGCCGCTGGCGAACTGGCGCTCGCGGGCCAGACCTTCGTCCATGCGGGCGAGGACCTCGTTGAAACGGTCGACCAAGGGGTCGAGCTCGCGCAGTCCGCTGTGCTCCAGCCGCCCGCCCGGCGCATTGGGGCCGATCGCGGCCATGCGCGCGACCAGGGCCTGAACCGGCCGAAGGCCGCGCCTGACGATCCACGGCACGGCCACCAGCGCGATGCAGGCGGCCAGGGCGGGGCCTAGCGCAAGGATCCAGTCCAGTGTCAGCAGGATCTGCTCGAACGGCCGGCGATCCTGCTGATAGAGCAGCGCGCAGGTGCGCATGGGCATTGCGGCCCGTCGGCCGGAGCCATTGGCGCGGTCGCGCGCCACGCCGACCGACATGTCGAACGTGAACATCACGCTGCCCAGCGGCGCCCCATGCGCCTCCAATACGGCGAAGCGAGGCTCCGGGCGGGCGCCGGCAGGCCAGCCCGGCGGTACCTCGGTCGGCGGCGGATCGCTGCGCAGGGGCGGCAGCCCCGGGCAGCGCAGTTCGTATTGGGCGGGAATCTCTCCCGCGAGCAGGCTGGCGCGCGAGTAGCTGTCGGGCGTGTCCTGCTCCAGTTCGATCAGCGCGGCGAGCGTCCGGGCCTGGGCCAGCAAGGTCTGCTGGTATTTCGATTCCAGCTCGTCGTCCATCCGCCAGTCCATGAGCAGCGCGCCGGCGCCCATTACCGCCAGGCCGGTCACCAGCAGCAGCAGCGTGACGCGGTTGGACAGTGAGCCGAGCATCATGGCGAGCCGAGCATCATGGAATGAGGTAACCAGCTCCCCGGCGAGTCTCGATCAGGCCTTCCAGGCCGGCGGCATCGAGCTTGCGGCGCAGGCCGAACACCAGCACTTCCACGCTGCGGTCCGAGACGTCGGTATCGCTGCCGGCCGTGCGCTCGAGGATTTCCTGCCGCGTGAAGGCCCGGCCCCGGTGGCGAAGCAGCAGCCCCAGCACGGCGAACTCGCGCGGCGTCAGCGCCAGCGGCTCGCCGTTCACCCGGGCCAGGTGAGCGCGCGGGTCCCAGGACAACGGACCGTGCGAAAGCACCGTCGGCTGGGCTTCCTGCGGGCGCCGCGCCAGGGCATGCAGGCGGGCCACCAGTTCGTCGAACGAGAAGGGCTTGATCAGGTAGTCGTCGGCGCCCGCATTGAGCGCCTCGATCCGGTCGTTGACCTGATCGCGGGCCGACAGCACCAGTACCCGGGGGCGGGGACCGCCACCTGGCAGGCTGTTCAGGACGGCAATGCCATCCAGGCGTGGCAGCATCAGGTCCAGCACCACCAGGTCATAGGTGAAGCCGCTCAGGTAGTTCCGCGCCTCGACCCCGTCCTGGGCCGCGTCCACCGTGAAGCCCGCGCCCTGCAAGCCGTGCTTCAGCGTGGTGCGCAGGCGCTCGGAGTCCTCTACCAGCAGCAGCTTCATGTCTTCCCCTGTGATCGGCCAGACCGTGTCAGGCGCGAAGCTTAGAGCCTCAGCCTGCCTTCCGCGTAGCCCCGCCCGCCGCCGGACGGGGAAGCGGAGAATCCTGCGCCCCGCGACCATGCAACCTGCTGGGCCGCCAGTGTTCCAAGGATGGCGCAGGCCAGCCGTCCGGGGTGCGCACTGGCGCATCGACGCCCGTCCGCCCAGCCGCTATAAAGACCCTCCGAGAGGGGAGTGTTCGGTGAGTGAAGAAATACTGATCAATGTGACGCCGCGCGAAACCCGCGTCGGCGTGGTGGAAAACGGCATGCTCCAGGAAGTGCATGTCGAGCGAGCCTCCCGCCGCGGCTATGTGGGCAACGTCTACAAGGGGCGCGTGCAGCGGGTGATGCCGGGCATGCAGGCGGTGTTCGTGGACATCGGGCTGGAGCGCGCCGCGTTCCTGCATGCGTCGGACATCGTGCGTCCGCCCTTGCCGGTGGCCGAGGGAGCCGAGGCGGTTCCCGCCGGGAACGGCCATACGCCTTCCATCACGGAACTGGTCCATGAGGGCCAGGAGATCGTGGTGCAGGTGGTCAAGGATCCGATCGGCACCAAGGGCGCCCGCCTCTCGACGCATCTGTCGATTCCCTCGCGCTACCTCGTGCTGTTGCCGCATGCGCGCACGCTTGGCATCTCCGCGCGCATCGAAGACGAAGCCGAGCGCCAGCGTTTGAAGGAAGTGATGACCTCGCTGATCGGCGAGAACCCCCTTGGCTACATCGTCCGCACCAATGCCGAGGAGCAGACCGCCGATTCGCTGGCCTTCGACGTCACCTACCTGGGCAAGGTGTGGCGCGTGGTGCAGGAGAACATCGCCAAGGCCAAAGTCGGCGATCGCGTCTACGAGGAACTCTCGCTGCCGTTGCGCAGCCTGCGCGACATGCTCAACGACGACATCGAGAAGGTACGCGTGGACTCGCGCGAAACCTACGAGAAGGTCGTCAAGTTCGTGCACAAGTTCATGCCCAGCCTGGACGACCGCATCGAGCATTATTCGGGCGAGCGGCCGATCTTCGATCTGTACGGCGTGGAGGACGAGATCCAGCGCGCGTTGCGCAAGGAGGTTCCGCTGAAGTCCGGCGGCTATCTCATCGTCGATCAGACCGAGGCGATGACGACGATCGACGTCAATACCGGCGGCTACCTCGGCACGCGCAATCTGGAAGAGACCGTCTACCGCACCAACCTGGAGGCCGCGCAGGCGGCTGCCCGGCAGCTGCGGCTACGCAACCTCGGCGGCATCGTCATTATCGACTTCATCGATATGACCGACGAGGAGCACAAGCGCCAGGTACTGCGCATGCTCGAGAAGGGGCTGCAGCGCGATCATGCCAAGACCACGGTGTACCCGATGTCCGCATTGGGCCTGGTGGAGATGACGCGCAAGCGCACTACCGAAAGCCTGGAGCGCCAGCTGTGCGAACCGTGTCCGGCCTGCGGCGGGCGTGGTGCGGTGAAAACGGCCGAAACCGTGACCTATGAGATCTTCCGCGAGATCACTCGCGCGGTGCGCCAGTTCAACGCCGAGAAGCTGCTGGTGATGGCGAGCCCGAAAGTGGTGGGCCGCATCCTCGAAGAGGAGTCCGCCGCGGTGGCGGAGTTGGAAGAGTTCATCTCCAAGAGCATACGCTTCCAGGCTGAGGAGCATTATTCGCAGGAACAGTTCGATGTCGTTCTTCTGTAATTCGCTGGCGTGATCGGCCAGTGAACGCTGTCTGGCGCCACCGCTCGCAACGTATCGCCCGCGCCATGGCATGGATCGCGGGCGTGGCCGTGATCGGCCTGGCGGTCCTGGCCGGCCTGATCCAACTGTTGCTGCCCATGCTGGCCAGCCATCCGCAATGGGTGGCGGCGCAACTCAGCCGGCAACTGCAAAGACCGGTGACGTTCGCTTCGCTGGAAGGGCGTTGGGAGCCTTCGGGACCGCTGTTCGTGATGCGCGACACGGTGGTCGGACCCGGCGAGGGCGGTAATGCGCTGCGCATTCCCGAAACCGAACTCAAGCTCGACCTCGGCGGCTGGCTGATGCCCTCACGCCACCTGCTCAATCTCCGCGCGCGCGGGCTGCAACTGGACCTTGCGCGCGGCAAGGACGGAAGCTGGCACATCAACGGCATCGGCGTGGCCGGCGGCGGCGAGCGGCAGAGCGCATCGTTCGGACGTCTTTCGGTGGAGCTATGGCTGCGCGATCTGCGTCTGGACATCGCCGACGAAAACACCGGCAAGCATTACGCGCTGCTCGCCAGGCAGCTGCGCGTGAGCCGCCAGGGTACGCGCGTGCGCGTCGGCGCGATCCTGCAACGCGAGGGCGCGGCCGGCGAGCTGCGCGGCGCCGGCAATTTCCGCGACGACGGCGCGGATGGCCGCCTGTGGATTTCCGGCAGCAAGGTGGATCTGCGCGCGATGGCCGCCGGCGTGGATCTGGGGGGCTATACGGTGGATGGCGGCGTCGGCACATTCGCCAGCTGGCTGGATTGGCGCGACGCGAAAGTAGTGCGCAACCTGACGCGATTCGACCTCGACGGCCTGGCCTTCACCGCGCCGGACGGCCACCAGGCGCGCGTTGCGCCGCTGCACGCACTGGCCGACATGAACAAGACGGACGACGGCTACCGCGCGCGATGGGCGGCCGACGATGGCGGCGCGCTCGCGCTGGTCTTCCGCCGTCAGGATGCCGACCATGCCGACGCATGGATCGCGGCCCGCGACCTGCAGCTCGCCGCGCTGGCTCCCTGGCTGGCGCTCAAACCGCAGCTTTCGCCTGGGCTGGCGCAATGGGTGGGAACGGGCAAGCCGCGCGGCAAGCTGAGCCGCGCCACGCTGCACTGGAGCCAAGGGGATGGCTTGAGCGAAGCGGACATCGCATTCGCGGGTCTGGGTATCGATCCGGTGGGCAAGCTCCCTGGCATCGACCGGCTCGATGGCGAAATGCGCGGTGACCAGGGCGCGCTGTCGCTCGAGCTACCCGCGCAGGCGACGGTGCTCCGTTTCCCGCATACGTTCCGCAAGCCTTTCGAGCTGTCGCGCCTGGCGGGTACGTTCTCCGCCTGGCACGAGGACGGCGATTGGCACATCGGCATCGAGCCCTTGGATTTCGAAGGCGCGGGCTTCGGAGGGCAAGCGCGCGGCGAGATCCGCCTGCACGATGCCGGCGGGCGCCCCTTCCTCGACCTGTACGCGGCACTCGATCATGCCGATATGGACGCAGCCAAGCTGTTTTGGCCGATCGACTCCATGCCGCCTTCGGCGGTCGAATGGCTGGATCGCGCGCTGGTGGCGGGCAGGATCGACCGCGGCGATGTGCTGGTCCGCGGCGACCTGGCCGACTGGCCGTTCCATCACAACGAAGGCCGCTTCGAGGCGCGTGCGGAAATCAGCGGCCTCGCGCTGGACTATGGCAAGGACTGGCCGCGCGCCGAGAACGTTTCGGCGATCGCCAACTTCGTCAACAACGGCATGCTGGTCGAGGCCAGCGGCGGCGAGTCGCTGGGCATCAAGGCGGAACGGGCGGTCGCGCTAATTCCCGATTTCGCCAATACCGTGCTGGATCTCAACGTACGCGGTTCGGGCAGCGGCGCCAGCATGATCGATTTCGTGCGGCACAGCCCGATCGGCAATCGGCAGGCCGATGCGCTGGGCAAGCTGAATCTCGGCGGCGCAGGCAGCTTCGATTTCCATCTCTCGCTGCCGATGAAAGACGCCAAGGATTTCTTCCTGTCAGGCACCGCCGACCTGAAGGACATCGATCTCGACGCGCCCGACTGGAAGCTCAAACTCGACAAGATCACCGGACCGGCCACCTTCGATGCGCACGGCTTCCATGCCGGACCGCTCGATGCGGTGTTCCGCGGCCAGCCGTCGAAACTCGATATCGCTATCGCCGCCGCCACCGGGCGCCCCGGCACGGAGTTCTCCGCGCGCCTCACCGGCCGCTACGGCATGGCCGAGCTGGTTCAAGGCCTGGACCAGCTGGACTGGCTCAAGGATGTCTCCACGGGACGCAGCGATACGACCATCGGTTTCGACATCGTTCGTCCCGACACCATGGCGAACGCGGCCCAGATACTGACCCTGGATACCGCGATGGTAGGCATGGCGCTCGACATGCCGACACCGATGAAGAAGACGGCGGATACCAGCCTGCCGCTCCATCTGTCGCTGATGCTGCCGGTGCAGGGCGGCGACCTGCAGATTGCCATGGGCCAGGTGGTGCGCCAGCGGTTTCGCTTGCCCGACGACAAGCGGCCGCTGGGTGCGACCTTCATGTTCGGCACGCGCATGCCCGATACGGTGCCGGACAAGGGCATCCGCGTGCGTGGCCGCGCTTCGCGGCTGGATGTGACCGGCTGGGTGCAGCGCGCGGTCGCCGGCAGCGGCGGCAACGGTCCGGGGCTGGAGAGCATCGACGTCACCGCCGATCAGGCGGAGATCTTCGGGCATGCGTTCCCGTCCATGCGTATCCAGGCGGCTCCGCAGGATGGGCAGTTGAGCGTGGACGTGGACAGCGCCGACATCGCCGGCCGCTTCACCATCCCGTCGGAAGATCTGAACAAGCGCGGCGTCACGGCAAGGCTGCAGCGCCTCTACTGGCCCAAGACCAGTGGTTCGGACGCGAAGGGGAATGGCTCGACAGCCGATGCGCCCAAACCCGATCCCGCCAACACCGGCATCACGCCGTCGGCGCTGCCGCCGTTCCATTTGTGGGTGGGCGATCTGCGCTTCGGCGAATCCAAGCTGGGCGAGGCACGCCTGGAAACCTGGCCGACCGATCGCGGCATGCACATCGATCAGCTGCGCGCGTTGTCGCGGAGCGTGCAGATCAACGCGGGCGGCGATTGGGAAGGGACGTCCACCAGTAGTCACAGCCATCTGCGCATCGACTTTTCGGCGGAGAATCTCGGCGACATGTTGAGCGCCTTCGGCTTCGCCGGCATGTTCAATGGCGGCAAGACGCGCGCGCACCTCGATGCGACCTGGCCGGGGGCGCCTTCCGCGATGGAGCTGGCCAATATGGACGGCAAGCTGAGCATCCAGGTGACCGACGGCAGCATTCCCGAGGTCGGCCCCGGCGTAGGCCGCCTGTTCGGCCTCGTCTCGCTGGTGGAACTGCCGCGCCGGCTGACCCTGGATTTCGGCGACGTCTTCGGCAAAGGGATGGCCTTCGATTCGATCACCGGAGATTTCATGCTCGCGGACGGTAACGCCACGACCAATAACCTGGCGATGCGCGGGCCGGCGGCGGAAATCACCATCAAGGGCCGTACCGGATTGCGCGCGAAGGACTACGACCAGCAGGCGTTGGTGGTACCGCACGTCGGCAACAGCCTGCCGATCGTCGGCGCGGTGGTGGCCGGCCCGATCGGCGCCGCGGCCGGCTTCGTCGCGCAGGGCTTGCTGGGACGCGGCATCAATCGCGTGGCCAGTGCCCGCTATCACATCGGCGGAAGCTGGGATAAACCCGACATTTCCCTGGTGGAAAAGAAGAGCCTGCCAGCCGCCGCGCCGGCGGAGGCCGAGGGCGCGGCGGCGCCCGCGCCCGCTTCCAGCACGGGGCGCTGAACGTTCAGGGCTTCGTCGTCTCGGCCGGCTCGGTGCTGCCGCGG
>JBCNOA010000200.1:0-8321 GCA_039594095.1 Dyella sp. | reverse complement strand
CGCCCTGGTGGCTGCTGGCTGCCGGCTTCTGCGTGACGGGCGCCGCGATGGCCACGGATACGCCGGCGGAAACACCCGCCCGCACCGGCACCCAGCCGGCTGGCGCCAAGCAGCTCGAAGAAATCGAGGTGCACGCCAACACCGCGACCTCCGCGATCGTGCAAGCGCCGACCCAGGCGGACCTGGACATCACCCAGCCGCAGTCCGTGATCGGACTGGACTACATCGCCAACCATGTCGCGCCCACTGCCGACTACGCCACCATCGCTGCGATCGCACCGGGCGTGTCGACCATCGGCGTGAGCGGCCCGGGCCTGGGCGAAGCCAAGCAGATGACCATTCGCGGCTTCAACGACAACCAGTACAACGTCACCTACGACGGCATTCCGTTCGGCGACACCAACGACTTCAGCCATCACACCAGCAGCTACTTCCCGGCCAAGATGATCGGCCAGGTCACGGTCGACCGCGGCCCCGGCGGCGCCAGCCAGCTGGGCCAGGCCACGTTCGGCGGCACGGTGGCGCTGCGCTCGAAGGATGCGCGCGACGAGTTCTCGTTCATTCCCACGGTGAGCTACGGCAGCTACGACACCACGCTCACCCATCTGGAACTCAACAGTGGCCGCCTGGACAGCCTCGGCGGCGCCAAACTGATCGCCAGCGCGCAGTACAACGACACCGACACGGCCCGCACCGAATCGCCGATGAGCCGCAAGACCGGCTACATCAAGTACATCCAGCCGCTGGGCGACGCGACGGAACTGACGTTCCTGAGCAACTACAACTACATCCGCTTCAACAACCCCGACAAGACCGACCTCACCCAGCAGCAGATCGACACGCTCGGCCGCAATTTCGGCCTCAACACCAATCGCGCCAGCACCGACTGCTACTGCTACAACTACCAGACCAAGCAGACGGACCTGGAGTACATCGGCCTCAGCAGCGCGCTCAGCGACACCTGGCGGCTGGATGACAAGCTCTACACCTACGCCTACGACAACGACAGCCACGAGAGCCCGTACGTCGGCACCGGCGCGTCGAAGAACAACATGGGCGGCTACAACAAGATCAATAACTATCGCGCCTGGGGCGACACGCTCGAAGCCACCCGCACGGACGATCACGGCCAGTTGAAACTCGGCGGCTGGTACGAATACATCGACAACACACGCTACAGCGTCGCGCTGGATTACGGCCTGGGCGGCATCCACGACGTGAAGAAAGGCAAGCCCGACAGCAGCGCCTACAAGTACACGATGGTCGATCGCCTGCGCACCACGCAGCTCTACGCCGAATACGCCTGGCGCGTGACCGATGCGTTCACGCTCACCCCCGGCGTGAAGTACGACCGCGCGACGCGTTACATCGATGCGCCGATCAACCAGACCACCAAGCTGCCGCTCAAGTACCAGCAGACCTGGGACAAGCCGCTGGGCTCGCTCACCGCCAACTACCTGCTGAGCAGCGAGTGGAGCGTGTACGCGCAGGCTGCGCAGGGCTTCCTCACGCCCAACCTCAACCAGTTCTACGTGCCCAACCCGCACGAGAGCCATACCGCGCCGCAGAAGACCATGAATTACCAGGCCGGCACGGTGTACAAGACCGACCGCTTCAATGCCGACGCGGACGTGTTCTACATCGACTACCAGAACTTCCCGCTGATCGGCACCGATCCGGTGACGCACGACCCCATCTACGCCTTGGCCAAAGGCGCCACGATGAAGGGCGCCGAAGCCGAAGCCACGTATTACCTCGGCGAGGGCGTGAGCCTCTACGCCAACGGCTCGGTGATCGACGCCAAGTTCAAGCACTCCAATCTGCGCATGCCCACCGTGCCGTCGGGCACCGCCGCGCTCGGTTTCCTCTACGACATCGGCGGCTTCTCCGGCTCGTTGACCAGCAAGTTCGTGGGCGGCCAGCGCGTATACAACAGCGATCTCAATCCCGACGTCGCCGCTTCGGCCACGGCCTCGGGCCACACCACCGGCTGGTGGACCACCGCGCTCAGCCTCGGCTACGGCCAGAACCTCTCGGGCTCAATCATCAAGAGCTACAAGATCCGCCTGCAGGTGGACAATCTGTTCGACGAACACAAGCAGGTGATCGATACGATCAAGGGAAGCACGCCGTACTACCTGGTGCTGCCCGGCCGCAGCTGGTTCGCTTCCGTGTCCCTTGCGCTGTGATCCGGGAGCTGTCGATGAGCTTGTCCACCCTTTTTCGCCGCGCTCTGCTGTGCGGTTTGCTGCTTGCCGCCGGCGCCGCGCAGGCCGACGGCGCCACGCGCTATCTCGACGATGCGCGCCTGCACCAGCTGCAGGCGGTACTGGCGCCGCCCTCCGTACCCGGCTCGCCGGAGGACCGGGCCGACCGCGCGGTCACCGACCAGGCTTACGCCAACCGCAGTGCGGCGGACGCCGCGCTGTCGCATCAGGAGGAAAGTTTCGACGTGTTCGGCTTTGCCCGCGTGCTCGGCCCCGGCTTCGACGCTACGAAGCTGCCGCGTACCGCCGCGCTGTTCACTGAAGTGCAGAAGGAAACCGCCAAGGCAGTGAAGGAAGCCAAGAACCACTGGGAACGTGAACGTCCCTGCCCGCTAGATAGCTGCCGCAAGGATGCGGAAGGCGATGAAAAGGACTCGAAGAAGAAAAGCTTCAGCTATCCCAGTGGCCACAGCACCCGTGCCACTGTGTTCGCCATCCTGCTGGCCCGGGCGCTGCCTTCGCGTTCGGACGCACTGGCCGGCTACGCGCTCGATGTGGGCTGGCGCCGCGTGGTGCGTGGCGTGCACACGCCGCAGGATATCTACGCCGGCCGCGTGTTCGGTCAGGCGCTGGCGGCGGCGTTCCTCGCCAACCCGGCGTTGCGGCACGATCTGGACGAGGCGGCCAAGGAGCTGACGGCAGCCGGCTTCGCGGCGCCGGCCAAGGCGGCTGCCGCTCCCTGAGGCGCGGCGCGGGGGTGGCCCGGTTTGGTACTATCCCGGGCCGCCTTCCGCGTGCCGCCTTCCATGCTGAACCCGCAACAATTGGCCGCAGTCGAGCACTGCGACACACCGCTTCTCGTGCTTGCCGGCGCCGGCTCCGGCAAGACCAGCGTGATCACGCAGAAGATCGCGTATCTGATCCAGCGCCGTAAGCTGGCGCCTTCCAAGATCGCGGCCATCACCTTCACCAATAAGGCGGCGAAGGAAATGCGCGAGCGCGTGTCCAAGCTGATCACCAGCGAGGACGCCAATGCGCTCACGGTGTGCACCTTCCATGCGCTGGGCTTGAAGTTCCTGCAGATCGAGCACGCGCGCGCGGGCCTGCGCAAGGGTTTCTCGGTGCTGGACGCGGACGACAGCGAAGTGATCATCAAGGAGCTGGCGCCCAAGGGCGCGAAGCCCGACGTGCTGTTCGGCATCCGCAACCTGGTCAGCCGCGCCAAGAATGCCGGCCTTTCGCCAGAGGAAGCGCTGGCCGCCGCGCGCAGTCCGCGCGAGATGGACGCGGCGATGATCTACCAGCTCTACCAGCAGCGCCTGAGCGCGTTCAACGCGGTCGATTTCGACGATCTGATCCGTCTGCCGCTGCGCATCCTGGAAAGCGACGACGAATGCCGCGCCGCCTGGCGCGAACGCCTGCGCTATCTGCTGGTGGACGAATACCAGGACACCAACGACGCGCAGTATCGCCTGCTGAAGGCGCTGGCCGGCGATCGCGGCGGCTTCACCTGCGTAGGCGACGACGATCAGTCCATCTACGCCTGGCGCGGCGCCAATCCCGAAAACATCGACCAGCTCAGCAAGGACTGGCCCTCCCTGCGCGTGATCAAGCTGGAGCAGAACTACCGCTGCGGCCGCCGCATCCTGCGCGCGGCGAACAAGCTGATCGCCAACAACCCGCACCTTCACGAAAAGAAGCTGTGGAGCGAGCACCCGGAAGGCGCACCCATCCGCGTTCTGGAATGCAAGGACAACGAGCACGAGGCGGAACGCGTCGCCGCCATCGCCACCACGCTGGCCGAGAAACACAAGGCGCGGTGGAACGAGATGGCAATTCTCTACCGCGGCAACTTCCAGGCACGACCGCTGGAAAAGGCGTTGCGCCTGGCGCGCATTCCCTACCACCTCACCGGCGCCCTGAGCTTCCTGGACCGCGCCGAGGTGAAGGACCTGTTGTGCTATCTGCGCCTGCTCACCAACCCGAGCGACGACGCCGCCTTCCTGCGCGTGGTGAACGTGCCCAAGCGCGAGATCGGCGCGACCACGCTGGAAAAACTCGGCCAGATCGCACAGACGCGCAACGCCTCGCTGCTGGACGCCGCGCGCAGCGACGCCGTGCTGCGCCAGCTTTCGCCGCGACCGGCCGCTGCGCTGGCGGGCTTCACCACACTGATGGATGAGCTGCGCAGCGCCTCGCTGCATGAGAGCGCCGCGGACCTGGTCGAGAGCGTGCTCAAGCGCACCGGTTACGCCAGCGAGATCGTCGCCAGCACCACCGACGTCGCGCTGCGCGAGCGGCGGCTCGGCAACCTGCGCGAGCTGGCCGACTGGTTCCGCGCCATGCAACGCAACGACAACACCACCGGCGACCTCGCCGCGCAGCTGGCGTTGCTGAGCCACGCCGATCGCGACGAGCCCGGCAATGCGCTGCGCATGATGACGCTGCATGCGGCCAAGGGACTGGAGTTCCGCTTCGTCTTCATCGTCGGCTGCGAGGAAGGCACGCTGCCGCACGACGGCGCCATGGACGAAGGCCGCGTCGACGAGGAGCGCCGCCTGATGTACGTAGGCATCACCCGCGCCAAGGAGATGCTCACGCTGTCGTGGTCGTCCAAGACCAAGCGCTACGGCGAGGTGCATAGCAACCAGCCCAGCCGTTTCCTGCACGAACTGCCGCAGGACGACCTGCACTGGCAGGGCAAGGACCCGGAAGCGGACAAGGAAGTGGTGCGCGAGACGGCCGAATCGCACATGGCGAAGATCGCGGCGATGCTCGCCGCGAAGTGAGCGCCGCTGGCGCCCGAAGCGGTTCGGTCCTAAGGTGCCACCTTTCCGTATACCCCTCTCCGCTCGACAAGGACGCCGCATGCACTCCACGCCATTGCACCCCGGGCTTTCTCGCCCATCCGCGCTGCCCTGGTACGCCGCCGCCACTTCGCTCGGCGTGGGCCTCGTGCCCTTCCTCGTCACGGTGGCCGTACAGTGGCCCCGTTCGCTACCGGACGACCAGGCTCTGTGGTTCAGCTATGCCTCGTTCGTAGCCAACTTGGTGTTCCGTACGGGCGTGGCGTTCCTGATCGCCCAGTGGTACGGCGAACGTCACGATTGCCTGGCTTTCAGACGTCCCGCCGCCGTGCTGGCCATCTTCGCGCTCGGCCTGCTCTGCTGGCTGGCTGTGCAGATGGGCGTGACGACTGGCCTGCTGCATCTGCTCACCGGCAGCATCCCGCTGAGCATCGCCAGTGCCCTGCTTTCGCTGCTGCATCCGCTCATCCAGGCCTTGGGTGTGTGGCTTTCGTGGCTCGTGGCGGCAACGCTCATGCGCAAGGATGCCCTGCCTTTTCCGCCGAGCCGCGTCCGGCTGCGCACCGCGGGGCTCGTCGCCTGGACGGTGGCCAGCGCTCAGGCGACCTTCCTGCCCATCTCGCTGGCGATGATCGCGGCATATACCCGGGAAAGCTATGTGCTTGCCGCCGCCATCAGCGCCGTCGCCATGGTGCCGCCGATGGCTGCGGCTTTCGCCGGCGCATGGATGGGTCTGCCCAGGGACCTGACCCGTATCCACGGCGGCCGCCTGCTCGCGGCCACCATCGTGGCGGCCGGTAGCACTGCTCTGGTCCTTTGGGGTTTGCTGCTCGGGATGTCCCGCCTCCTCTCCCCGGACATCCGTACCTCGCCGTTGCCGGCGACAGGCCTTGCCGTGCTCGCCCTGGCAGTAGGCATGGGCGCGTACTACGTTTGGACGGTTGCCCTCTACCTGGGCGTCACGCAAAGAGCAGCAGCCTGATCCAGTGCGCTCGCCGCCATAGCGAGCGCAAGTGCGGGTGCGGTGCCATCGCGCATTGCCGTCATGACACTGGCGCCTTTCCTTCCGTACGCCGCTTACTGTCGCGGCGAAACTCGACAAGGACGTCGCGTGAACACGCCACTCGCACGCCATAATCTTCCCTGGCTCACCGCGCTGACCGCTACGGCCGTCACGCTGCTGTGGCATGGCGGCATGTTCGGCGCCATGGTCTCGCTGGCGCCTTCGGACAACGAGCAGTTGCTGGCGAATATCGGCGAGGCCGTCCGCACGCTCTTCGAAGGCCTGCTCGTGCAAGGCGGGATAGCGTTCCTGATCGCGCAACGGAGCGGCGAGCGCGGACAGCCCATCGCGTTCGAGCGCCCGGCGATGCCGCTGCTCACTTTCGGCGGCGCCCTCCTGGTGCGGAACGTCGTGGTTCTGCTGCTTTACCGATCCGCATACGGGCTCCTGGTGTCCGTACTCGACCTGCGCTGGATCGAGCTCGTCGATCTGCTGGGCAGCCTCGCGCTCGACACCCTCGGCACCTGGCTCGCCTGGAAACTGGTTCTATCCGTGCATCGCGGACAGGCGATCGTGTTACCGCCACCTGCGGCGCAGCGCGGCCGAGCCGCCGGGTTGGCGGGATGGCTGCAGGCGACGTGCATGCTAGTAGGCGCGTATGCGGCCATACCCTTCCTCGGCTCATCCGAGCTCTACGACGTCACCGCGTGGCTGGCGATCTGGGTGGTGGCGCTGGTTTGCGCCGCGCTCGCCTTCGGCGGTGCGTGGCTGGCGCTCCCGCGCCAGCTGTCGCGCGTCCATGTCGGCCGCCTGCTGGGTGCCGGCCTGCTCGCCACGGCGTGTGCGCAAGCCTTCCTGGCTTTCGCCATGTTCGCGGCGGTGCTTGTACTGTGGGGCGCAGGCAACGAAGCCACGGCGCTGATCGTGCTCGGCGTACTGGCCCTGCTGTCGCTACTGGCCGTGTTCGGCTTTCAATGGCTGTGGACGCGCCTTTGCTACGCCGGACCCAGGCGGTCCGCGAGGACCGCCTAGCGGCTAGTGCCGGCGACGCCGCCGGCGGTGCTCCATCATCGTGCCGATGATGCTGCCCGGATTGGCCGCGTTGACGGTGATGGTCGGGTAGTCGGGATTGAGCGGCACCAGCTCGAAAACTTCGTGCCCGTCCGCGTCGCGTCCGCGGCTGCGGTACTTCTTGAACGTGGCGCTGCCGTCGTCCTCCATGCGCGCCACGACGTAGTCGCCGGGCAGCGGCTTCACCGATGGGTCGATGATGACGATGTCGCCGGGATGGAATTCATCCAGCATCGACTCGCCGATGATCTCCAGCGCGAACGCCAGCCGCCCCAGGTCGCGCGCCAGCTCCGCATCGACACTCACGCTCTGCTCGGCGTAGCCGCGCGGATAGGGATCGGCCGCCTCGCGTCCCAGCCCGGCCTGCACCATCGAAATCACCGGCAGCTGGCGCACGTCCGGCTGCGCGGCGCGCAGGCCCGCAGGCACCTCGCCGCGGCTGTCGTCTTCCTTGCCGGTACGCAGGTAGCGCACCGAGACGCCCATGATGCCGGCGGCCATCTCAAGTGCCGCGACGCGAATGTTGTCTGCTTCGATCACGCCCGCTTCCCACTGGCTGATGGCCGATCCGGAGTACCCGATGCGGCGGCCCAGCGCACGCTGGGAAATGCCCGCGCGCTCGCGGGCGGCTTTGAAGCGTTCGGCGAAAGTACTCATGTGAAAAGTCTACTTGGCGTTCTGCCAAGTGTAATTGACAACAAGTGATAATTCAACTTATCATCCATCCTACGGAAAGCGTCCCATACGGACACTTTTCCGGCGCTTCATCCATCGCAAAACAGGGAGGCATTCGATGAACGTACGCAAGCTGCTGGCCCGCCTGAACCCTTCGATCGCACGCTTCGAAGTGCACCACGGCGGCCGGCCCGAATTGACTCCCCAGGACATCGCCGGCGCACTGGGCATGATCGAGGACCGCCTCGCCCGCGAAGTGCTCTGCGCGGTGTGGTGGCCGGATGGCGCACAACTGCAACGCGCGGAGCTGGACCGCATCGTGCGCGAAGCGCAGTTGCGCGAATGGATGCGCCTGCGCCGCGAGCTGGAAGCGGCCAAGCTCGCCGTGCACATGGCCGAGGACGATATCGACGGCACCTACGGCACCCGCACCGTCCAGCGCGCCGCGCTGCAGCGGGCCACCGAGACGCTGGACGAAGTGAAGGCGCGGCAGTGGCCTGCCGTGGGGCCCGTTTATCGTGCCGTGCGCCAGGCGGTGCTCGCCGAACTTGCCGCACC
>JBCNOA010000020.1:0-32728 GCA_039594095.1 Dyella sp. | reverse complement strand
CGCTGTCGCTGGATGAGGCCTACCTCGACGTCACCGCCGCCCGCTCTGCCCTGCCCTCGGCCACCGCCACGGCGGAGGCGATCCGAGCCGCGATCCGCGAGGAAACCCGGCTGACCGCCTCGGCCGGCGTGGCGCCCAACAAGTTCCTCGCCAAGATCGCCTCGGATTGGAACAAGCCGGACGGCCTGTTCGTGGTCAGGCCTCATCAGGTCATGGAGTTTCTCGCACCGCTGCCGGTCGGCCGCCTGCCTGGCGTGGGCAAGGTAATGGAAGCCAAGCTCACCGCGATGGGCATCGCCACCGTGGGCGAGCTGCGCGCGCTGGCGGCGGCGGATCTGGAACAGCGCTTCGGGCGCTGGGGAAAGCGCCTGCACGAGCTGTCGCTGGGCATCGACGATCATCCCGTGCAGCCGGATCGCCCCACGCTGCAGGTCTCCGCCGAAGACACCTTCGAAAGCGACCTGACGCTGGACGAACTCGAACCGCACATCCGCCGCCTCGCCGAGAAGACCTGGGCCGCGCACCAGCGCGAGACGCAGGGCACGCACGGACGCGTGGCACGCACGGTGGTGTTGAAACTCAAGACCGCCGACTTCCACACCCTCACGCGCAGCCTCACGCCGCAGATCCTGCCCGCCTCCGCGACGGAGCTGGCCGACCTCGCCTGCGCGCTTCGCGCGCGCGTCGGCCGCGACGAGCACAGCCGCTACCGGCTGGTGGGCGTCGGGCTGTCGGGATTCGTCGAGCGGGACAGCTACGCGGCGCAATACGACCTGTTCGACAACGCCTGACCTGGCTTCGCATCGCATCGCGGCCGATGCCGGCGCCCCAGAACCGTCGCTTGCAAGAGCCTGAAGAACGCTGCTGCAGATAGTTTCGATCGATGGGCCACTTCGAAAAAAATGGCGACGGAACGCCGATACGCGAATGGATAATCCGGAAAGAAAGCGCTTTTCGTAAAGCGCCATTTCTTGCGCGCCGGCCACTCGTCAGCAAGTAATTGCCATCCCTTCGGAAAGCACACCGTCACGCAAAAATAACCATTGCGTCACGAATGTTTCTCTCGTTACTGTCGGTGCTCCTGCGGCTTTCCATTCGCTTAGGCGAGCCTGCGGGTCGGGGAGAATCACTCAGCCAATACCGTCGTCGAACGACAGCCATCCGCCTGGCCATTCCGGGCGGAGCGGCCGGTTGTTGCCTGTGAAACGCGGATTCGCCGAGACAGGAAAAACCATGGTTCGCCACCGCAACGGTGCGGACCCACACACGGAGGGGAGTAAATGTCGTACCGCAGTCATGATCGGGCTCCGCGTAAGCGCCATGTAGCGCTCGCCATCGCCATGGCCCTCGGCTTCAGCGCAGCCGCCGTCCACGCCCAGAGCACCGTCGGTTCGGTATTCGGCACGGCCGATCCGGGCGCCAAGGTGGAACTGGTCAACCTGGGCAACAACCAGTCCCGCGAAATCACCGTCGACAAGGACGGCAAGTTCAATGTCGGCTCGGTACAACCGGGCACCTACCGCGTGAACGTCACGGAGAACGGCCAGTCCAGCAGCCGCGATATCCGCGTCGTAGCAGGCCAGGGCTTCAATCTGGACCTGGCCGCGACTGCGGCTTCACCGGGCAACGCACAGCAGCTGGGCGTGATCAGCGTAGTCGCCAACGCGCTGCCCGCGATCGACGTGTCCTCCGTGCAGACGGCCACCGTGGTCACCGCCGAACAGATGAAGGCCCTGCCGATCGCGCGCAACCAGACTTCCGTCGCGCTGCTCGCGCCGGGCGTGTCGCGCGGCGACAGCGCGTTCGGCAACCTGGCATCGGTCAACGGTTCGTCGGTCGCCGAGAACAGTTACTACGTCAACGGCTTCAACGTCAGCAACATGTTCCAGAGCCTGACGTATTCGGCGGTTCCCTTCGAGGCCATCGACCAGGAAGAAGTGCAGAACGGCGGCTACGGCGCCGAGTACGGCAATTCCACCGGCGGCGTGATCTCGGTACAGACCAAGCGCGGCACCAACGAATGGAAAGGCGGCGCCGACATCACCTGGAACCCGCATTCGCTGCAGGCCAGGCAAAAGAACATCTACGAGAACAACGGCACGCTGTACCAGTCCAACTCGGGCAACCGCAACTTCGTCGTGGGCAACGCGGAGAACGCCGGCGCGACCGGCGGCGGCGGCGGCAACGCCACCGATTTCGACAGCCGCTGGAACGCCTGGCTGGGCGGCCCGCTGATCAAGAACGAGCTGTTCCTGTTCGCGCTGGTCGGCGGCACACGCACCACCGATGCTTCCTACGGCAACGCGCAGAACCTCGGCAGCCCCGGCTATACGGCGAACAAGTTCACCAATCCCACGTATCTGGTGAAGCTGGACTGGAACATCAACGCGAGCAACGTGCTGGAGTACACGGGCTTCGACAACACGACCCGTCAGACTAGTTCGATCTACCAGTACAACTACGACGCCAACAACCGCCCGTATCACTATGGCTACCTGGGCCAGGTGCTCAACAAGAGCGGCGGCATGAACAACATCCTGAAGTACACCTCGTACATCACGGATGATTTCACCGTATCGGCCATGTACGGCCAGACCACCAACCACCGCTCCAACCGCGCCATCGCCGCCAACGGCACCCTGGAGTCCTACGACGGCAACATCTACAACGCGGTGAACGCGCCCGGCTGCCCGGGCATCACCGACAGCCGCGATCCGGTCCTCAACGGCGACCCCGGCGTCACGCCGTACACCGCCTACAGCTGCAGCTTCGCCGGCAACCTCGGCATTCCCAACAGCAAGGACACCACCAAGAACGCGCGCATCGACCTGGAGTACAAGCTAGGGGATCACGACCTGTCGGCCGGCTGGCAGGAGACGCGCTTCAAAACGTTCAGCGGCTCGGCGCTCGAGGGCGGCGCATCCTTCACGTACCAGTCGATTCCCGCCGACTATCTCGGCTACACGCCGACCGCGGCACCGGGCGACAGCATCGTGCAGGCGTTCCAGTTCTCCACGGGCGCCAAGGCCACGCTGCAGCAGAAGGCGTTCTATCTGCAGGACAAGTGGCAGGTCACCAAGAACCTATTGGTACGCATCGGCATACGCAACGACGGCTTCAAGGACCAGAACGGCCTGGGCCAGACCTACGTGAAGATGTCCAACAGCTGGCAGCCGCGCCTGGGCTTCTCTTGGGACGTTCACGGCGACTCGTCGCTGAAGGTGTTCGGCAGTGCCGGTGACTACTCGCTGCCGCTGGATGCGGAAGTATCGTTGCGCGGCGCGTCCGCCTCGATCTACGGATACCAGTACTTCACCTATACGGGCGTCGATCCGGCGACCGGCAAGCCGACCGGACTGGGCCCGCTGCCGCCGGCCCTGCTCGCATTCGACCCTTCGCTGGCGCCTACCTATTTCAACGGCGAAACCGGCGTCACGCCCAATCCGCATTCGTCCGCGGCGACCAATCTGCGCCCCTTCAAGCAGCGTGAGTTCATCCTGGGCGCGCAGCAGCAAGTGCAGAACTGGACCTTCGGCGCCAAGGCGACCTATCGCAAGGTCATCAACGGCACGGACGACTCCTGCGATCTGCGCCCGGTGTACGCCTACGCCAACGCGAATTTCGGCACCAACCTGCCGACGAACCAGCTCGGTTCGGTCGATCCCAGCTCCATTCCGGGCGGCTGCTTCATCTTCAATCCGGGTAGCAGCGCCAACGTGCTGTTCCCGATCGATACCAGCGGCAAGCTGTATCCGATCAAGCTCAGCGCGGCGCAGATCGGCGAACCGGCCTACAAGCGCAAGTACGAGTCGCTGGAACTCACCGCCGAGCGTGCGTTCGACAACCACTTCTACGTGAAGGTCTCGTACGTGTGGTCGCGGTTGTGGGGCAACACCGAGGGACTGGTGAATTCCAACAACAAGCAGTCCGACACGGGCACGTCGTATCTGTTCGACTACCCCGAGCTGATGATCGGCTCCAACGGCTACCTTCCCAACGACCACCGCAACACGGTCAAGGTGTATGGCGCCTGGGAGATCACCGACGAGTGGACGGTCGGCGCCAACGGCATGTTCCAGACCGGCCTGCCGGAAAGCTGCTACGGCTACAACCCGGTGGACGCGACGATCGTCGGCAGCTACGGCACGGGCAACTACGACTACTGCAACGGCCGTGTCGTGCCCCAAGGCAGTGCGGGCCGTACGCCCAGTACGTGGGAGCTGGACCTCAACGCGGCCTACAAGCCGCGCTGGCTCAAAGGCCTGACACTGCGCGCGAACGTGTTCAACGTGTTCAACAAGCAGGCGGTCACCTCGGTGAATCAGCAGGGCGAATCCGGCCCGACCGGCGGCAACTCGCTGGTACCCACCACGTATCGCATGCCTACCGCCTATCAGGCACCGCGCTATGTGCAGTTGAACGCGGAGTACGACTTCTCGCTCTGAACCTGCATGTCGTCTCGGCACGGCGAATCCGCCGTGCCGGGATCTTCCCGTTTGGCCGCCGGCGTACCGGCGGCCTTTTTTTATCGGCCACATGCCCGAAGAGAGCCGCATCGGGTACGCTCCGCGCTCGCCGCCTACCCACATTCCGGCTCCGGAGCCACGCATGCATTTCGAAGTTCCCAAGCTCTCGATGCACTCGTTCAAGGATTTCGCCAAGCACTACCTGATGATCGTGCTGAGCATCCTCACCGCGCTTGGACTGGAAGCCTGGATCGAGCGCTCCCATCACGTGCACGCGGCGGAAACCGCCGGCCAGCAGATCCGCGCGGAAATCCAGGCGAACCTCGACGATGTGCGTACGTCGATCAGGACCAACGAGAAGCTGATCGTGCCGCTGCGCGAGCTGGACCGCATCGTCAGCCAGGACATCCGCGACGGGCTGCCCACGGCGACGATCAACCAGCACATCCAGGCGCGCAAGGCCGATTTCAAACTGAGCATCAACTGGCCTACCTTCCAGTCCCAGGCCTGGGACGTGGCCGTCGCCAACCAGTCGGCGAGCTGGATGGACGGCGCCGACCTCAGGCGCTACTCGGCCGTCTATGCGGACCTGCGCGACATCTCCAACTGGATGACGCACGACAGCATCAGCCTGCTCAACGCGCCCAGCATGGGCGCTCTCCACGCACGGATCAGCCTGGACGCGCCGGTCGATCCGATGGAATTCGTCACCGTGCTGCGCCAGATGATCAACACGTCGGCGGAAACACAGTCCCATCTGCACCAGCTGGAAAGCCGTCTGGTCGAGGTGTTGGCCAAGGAAAGCACCGGCGCGGCACACGACTGACCGCGCGGTGCCTGGCGGCCTCAGAGTTCCAGCACCTTGTCCAGGCCGCGGTGCACGCCCGGCGCCAGCCCGGATACCTTGCGGATCGCCAGCAGCGCACCGTCCACATAGGGTTTAGCGCTGCTGCCCGCGTTGTGCCGCAGCACCAGCGTCTGGTCGGGCATGCCGAAGATGACTTCCGCGCCGAGCACGAAGCCCGGCAGGCGCACCGCATGCACCTGCGTTCCGCCCAGCGTGCCGCCGCGCGTTTCGCGTACGCCGTTGGTTTGCTCCAGCGGCACCGCCAGTTCGGGTTGGCGCACCCGCGCCAAGCGCCCGGCCAGCTCGCGCACCGTGCCGCTGGGCGCATCGGGCTTGCCTTCGTAGGCATAGTCGATGATTTCCCAGCTCGGGATGTACTTCGCCGCCTGCTCCGCGAACTTCTGCAGCAGCACCATGGTGAGTGCGAAGTTGCCGCAGGCCAGTACGGCGCGACGACTCGCGCGCGCGGCCTCGTCGATTCGCGCATAGTCCTCGTCGGTAAGGCCCGAGGTACCCACGACGACGTGGGCGCCGCGCTCCAACGCGGTAAGGATATTGGCCCTCGCGCTGTCCGGCTTGGTGTACTCCATGAAGACGTCGACCGATCCCGCCAGAGCTTCGGCTGCGGTGGCATACACCGGCGCGTCCAATCGCTCGTCGCCCAAGACCTGCGCCAGACTGCGGCCGGCCTGCTTGCGCGATACCGCGCTGACCAGCTTCAGGTCTTCGGATCCCGCGATGCCGCGGGCCAATTCGGAGCCGGCCCAGCCGGTGGCTCCCGCCAGACAGACGTTCAATGCCATGGACGTACCTCTTCGTCGTCAACTCGGATGGGCAGACTTGCCGGCGGAGAATGCACTTTGCAAGGGCGCTGAGAGGTATCCGTACGTTCGGCGGTGTCCCGCCGACGAAGATCACGCGTAAGCAGCGCTGCAAAACGGGTTCCTATCCGCCCTTATGGCCGGGCCATGCTGCGAAGCGAATCCCGCGATGCGCGAATTCGGAGCAGCGCCGAGGCAGCCTTCGCGTCTGTGGCGCTACGACTATCCGGTCTTCACGTTCGCGCTTTTTTTCGAATGCACAAATCGTTGATGTCCGTGAATCGCGGACATGCGCTTTACGATCGACCTGCGTTTCAAGTACTCCCGTGCGATGCGTTGACATAGGCATCACGCACGCGCCATCGCAGGTGTTTGACGAAACCTCTTTCGATTTGCATTGCGCTCTGGAAATGCATTACGAAGGCCTGACGAAGGGTTCGCGTGCGCCGTCGCCGGACGCTTCGTCGAGGGGATGCGTCAACGTTCGACTCGCCGCCTGGAAGGCGGGAGGCATGCAGCTGCATGAATTCAACCGCCGCGTTTCGACGCGACGGCACAGGTGAGTGTTGGTGATCGCCGGCGCCTGGATGGTCCAGCGCCGAAACCGATAGCGATTCGCATACCAGGGAGAATTTCGATGCGTGCAAGTTTGACGTTGGTTCTGGCGTCCGGCCTGTTGGGCGCTTCCTGCTTTTATGCGGCACATGCCGCCCCAGCCGCGGATGTTTCCGCGCAGGCTTCGCCCGAGATCGTCGGCCCATTGGAAGCGCAGGCGCGCGCTCAATGGCGTGAGGACATCTCGCATATCGCCACACCGTCCGAAGGCTGTTTCCATGCCACCTATCCCAGCGTCATCTGGGAGCGCACGGCGTGCAAGGCAGCGATTCCGCGTGTCATTCCCACGCCTCGCTGGCGTGGCTTCGGCGCCGCTCAGGACGCAGGCAACGGCAACGACTACACCCTCCAGTCGGCGACGCTCATCACCAAGGCGGTGGGCAGTTTCCCGTCGGTGACGGGCGTGACGTCAGAGTCCGGCGTGGGCGTGGCCGCCTACGGCGGCGGCGGCATCCTCGGGCCCAATGAGTACTCGCTGCAGATCAATTCCAGTTTCGACCAAACCACCTCGGCCTGCCGCGGTCACTCCGGCTGCACCGTGTGGCAGCAATTCGTCTACGCGCCGGACTACAGCGTGAGCGGCGAAGCGGCGGTGTTCATCCAGTACTGGCTGATCGGCTACGGCGGCAGCAGCTGCCCGAGCGGCTTCGGAAGCGACGGCGCCGGCGACTGCTATCGCAACAGCGCGGCAGCCACCGCTCCGGACGTTCCGGCCACGCAGCTGGGCAATCTGAAGTTGACCGGCACGGCGACGGCGGGCGGCAACGATACGGTGGTCTTCACCAACGGCACCCAGGCCTACAGCTCGAGCGGCAAGGACAGCGTGCTGTATCTGGCCCAGGTGTGGAACGTGGCGGAGTTCAACGTGGTCGGCAACGCCGGCGGCTCGGAAGCCAAGTTCAACAGCGGTTCGTCGCTCACCGTGAAAGTCGCGGTGAACAACGGTTCGACCAGCGCGCCTTCGTGCGTCGCCAACTCCGGCAGCACGGGCGAAAGCAACAACCTCAACCTGGGCAGCTGCACGGCCTCGGGCGGTTCGACGCCGTCGATCCAGTTCACCGAATCGAACTGACGAGCGGCGAAGCGAAAACGCCGGAACGTATGTCCGGCGCTTTTCAGGGAAGGCCCAAGAAAAAAAGCCCGGGAAGGATCCCGGGCTTTTTCGTCGTTCGCGGCGGGCTTACTTCCGCTTGGGAATGTACAGATCGGTGATGGTGCCTTCGTACACTTCCGCCGCCATGCCGACCGATTCGCTCAGCGTGGGATGCGGGTGGATGGTGAGGCCAATATCGGCCGCCTCGCTGCCCATCTCGATCGCATGGGTGATCTCCGCGATGAGGTCGCCGGCGTGCGGGCCGACGATGGCGCCGCCGACGATGCGGTGCGTCTCCTCGTCGAACAGCAGCTTGGTGAAGCCTTCCGTGCGGTCGATGCCGATGGCGCGGCCGCTGGCGATCCATGGGAACTTGCCCACGCCGATCTTCAGGCCCTTCTCCTTCGCCTCGCGCTCGGTGACGCCGACCCAGGCGATCTCCGGATCGGTGTAGGCCACCGACGGGATCACCCGCGCATCGAAGTAGCTCTTCATGCCGGCGACGACTTCGGCGGCGACGCGCGCTTCGTGCGTAGCCTTGTGCGCCAGCATCGGCTGGCCGACCAGGTCGCCGATCGCGAAGATGTGCGGCACGTTGGTGCGCATCTGCGTGTCGACGTTGATGAAGCCGCGATCGGTCACCGCCACGCCAGCCTTGTCCGCGCCGATCTTGCCGCCGTTGGGCGAGCGGCCCACCGACACCAGCACGCGGTCGAACAGTTTGGTCTCGGGGATGCTCTCGCCTTCGTAGCTGACTTCGATGCCCTTCTTGGTGGCCTTGGCCTCCACCACCTTGGTCTTCAGGTGAACGCCCTTGAGCTTGCCGCCCAGGCGCTTGGCCAGCGGCTTGATCAGGTCGGCATCGGCGCCGGGGATGATCTGGTCCATGAACTCGACCACGGTCACTTCGCTGCCGAGCGCCGAGTACACGGTGGCCATTTCCAGGCCGATGATGCCGCCGCCCACGACCAGCAGCTTCCCGGGCACGTCCTTCAGTTCCAGCGCGCCGGTGGAATCGACGATGCGGTCGTCGTCCCACGGGAAGGCCGGCAGCTTCACCGATTGCGAACCGGCCGCGATGATGGCGTATTCGAAGCGGACCAGCTTCTTGCCCTCGGCCGTCTCCACTTCCATTTCGTTCGGCGATACGAAGGTGCCCACGCCCTGCACGGTGCGCACCTTGCGCTGCTTGGCCATGCCGGCCAGGCCGCCGGTGAGCTGGCCGACCACCTTGTTCTTGAACGAGCGCAGCTTATCCAGGTCGAGCTTGGGCTTGCCGAAGCTGACACCGTGCGCAGCCATGGCCTCGGCCTCGTCGATCACGGCGGCGGCGTGCAGCAGCGCCTTGGACGGGATGCAGCCCACGTTGAGGCACACGCCGCCCAGCGTCGCATAGCGTTCCACCAGCACGGTATCCACGCCCAGGTCCGCCGCGCGGAATGCGGCCGTATAGCCGCCCGGACCGGAGCCCAGCACCACCAGCTTGCACTCGATGTCCGCGGCGCGGCCGGTGGCACCGGCGGCCTGCGGAGCGGGCGCCTTGGCGGCGGCCGGGGCCGGTGCGGGAGCAGGCGCCGGAGCGGCCCCGGCAGCCTTCGGCACCTCGGCCTTGGGTGCGGCAGCGGCGTCCGACACCTCGAGCACGGCGATCACCGCGCCCTCGGACAGCTCGTCGCCCACCTTCACTTTCAGTTCCTTGATGGTGCCGGCCGCGCTCGACGGAATCTCCATCGTCGCCTTGTCCGATTCCAGCGTGATCAGGCTCTGATCCTTGGTCACGGTGTCGCCGGCCTTCACCAGCACTTCGATCACCGGCACGTTGTCGTGGCCGCCGATGTCGGGGACCTTCACTTCGATCGTGTTAGCCATGTCGTCGGTTCCTCCCCGTCAGAGCAGCAGGCGGCGGATATCGCCGAGCTGGGTGGCGAGGAAGGAGGCGAAGCGAGCGGCCAGCGCGCCGTCGATCACGCGGTGGTCGTAGCTCAGCGACAGCGGCAGGATCAAGCGCGGCGCGAACTCCTTGCCGTTCCATACCGGCTTGGTCTGCGCCTTGGAGACGCCCAGGATGGCCACTTCCGGCGCGTTGACGATCGGCGTGAATGCGGTGCCGCCGATGCCGCCCAGCGAGGAGATCGAGAAGCAGCCGCCGGACATCTCGTTCGGGCCCAGCTTCTTGTCGCGCGCCTTCTTGGAGATCTCGCCCAGTTCGACGGCGAGATCGAGCAGGCCCTTCTTGTCGCAGTCGCGGATCACCGGCACGACGAGGCCGTCCGGCGTATCCACCGCGATGCCGATGTGGAAGTACTTCTTGAGGATCAGCTTCTCGCCGGTCTCGTCCAGCGAGGCGTTGAACTGCGGGAACTTCTTCAGCGCCGCGACCACCGCCTTGATCTGGAACACCAGCGGGGTGATCTTGAGGTCCTTGTTTTCCTCGCCGAGCTTCTTGCGGAAGGCCTCCAGCTCGGTGATGTCCGCGTCCTCGTGCTGCGTGACGTGCGGGATCATCGCCCAGTTGCGCGCCAGGTTGGCGCCGGAGATCTTCTGGATGCGGCTGAGCGGCTTTTCCTCGATCTGGCCGAACTTGGCGAAGTCGACCTTCGGCCACGGCAGCAGGTTGAGGCCACCGCCGGTCGGCTGCGAAGCGCCACTCGGACGGGCGCCGGAGGCCAGCGCGTGCTTGACGTAGGAGGTGACGTCCTCGCGCACGATGCGGCCGCCGCGGCCGCTGCCCTTCACCTGGCGGATATCCACGCCCAGTTCGCGCGCGAAGGCGCGGATGGCGGGGCTGGCGTAGGGAGCGTCGCCCGGCATGACGATGCGCGAATCGAACGGCGGGCGCGCGGTCGGCGCCACGTCGCCCTCGGGGGCATTGCCCGGCAGGATGCCGCGGCCGCCGATCGGGGCGGGCTTTTCCTCGACCTTCGGCGCCTCGGCCTTGGCCGCCGCCGGAGCAGGAGCAGGAGCAGGAGCAGGAGCGACAGCCGGAGCGCCGTCGGCACTCTCGATCAGCGCGATGACCGCGCCTTCGGAGAGCTCATCGCCGACCTTAACCTTCAGCTCCTTCACGACGCCGGCGAACGGGGCCGGCACTTCCATGGTGGCCTTATCGGATTCGAGCGTGATCAGGCTCTGATCCTTGGCGACGGTGTCGCCGACCTTCACCAGCACTTCGATCACCGGCACGCCCTCATGCCCGCCGATGTCGGGCACCAGGGCCTCGCGGACAGCGCCGCCGGCGGCCGGCGCGGGCGCCGTGCGGGCAGGCTCGGCGGCTTTGGCCGGAGCGGGAGCGGGAGCCGGCGCCGAGGCTGGCGCGGGGGCGGGGGCGGGCGCCGCGGCGGAGGCCTCGTCGGCCTCGATGATGGCGATCAGGGCGCCCTCGGACACCTCGTCGCCCACCTTGAGCTTCACTTCCTTGACCGTGCCGGCGAACGGCGCGGGGACTTCCATCGTGGCCTTGTCCGACTCCAGGGTCACCAGGCCCTGTTCCTTCGCGACCTTGTCGCCAGGCTTCACCAGCACCTCGATCACCGGGACGTTGTCGTGTCCGATATCGGGCACGCGGGCTTCTTTCAGGTCGGCCATGATTTCTCCTGCGGATGGCGATGGCGCGGCGTCCGGGGGATGGCGGCGCGCAAGAGCCCAATCATAGCGAAGGCTCGCCGGCCCGTCTGGATCGATCTTGGTCGCGGGAGACCATGCGCATACGTATGCAGCCCCTTCTCTCCGGGGAGAAGGCACCGAGCTCAGGGACGGTTTTGGCCGGCAGAAGGGAGGCGGGTTCGTGAAAGCCGGTGCCACGGGGCGGGGCAAGCTCGCTGCATGGCTTCTACGCTCCGCCCGGCCCCTCACCCCAACCCTCTCTCCCTAGAGGCTTGCGGAGAGAGGCAGCAGAGCGTCGAGAAGGGAGCTGCACTCAGTCGGGCAGCTTGCCTTGCACCACCCGCAGCTCCCGTTGCGGGAAGGGGATGGTGATGCCTTCGGCGTCGAAGCGTTCCTTGATCCGGCGCAGGAGGTCGGTCTGGGCGGCCCAGACGTCGCCGCTGCGCACGAAAGCGCGCACGACCAGGTTGACCGAGCTGTCGCCCAGGGATTCGGTCCAGACCCCGGGCTCCGGATCGCGCAGGATGCGCTCGTCGGCCGCGAACAGCTCGCGCACCGTCTGCATCGCCCTGCCGATGTCGTCGCCGTAGCCGATGCCCACCTTCAGCTCGAAGCGGCGCGTGCCTCGCCGATTGAAATTGATGATCGCTTCGGCGCCGATCTTGCCGTTGGGCACCACCGCTTCCCGGTTGTCGGGAAGGATCAGCAGCGTGTGCATGAGGTTGATGCTGTCGACCGTGCCGTCGATGCCGCCGGCATGGATGAAATCGCCCACCCGGAACGGCCGGAACACGATCAGCAGCACGCCCCAGGCCAGGTTGCTGAGCGAGCCCTGCAGAGCCAGGCCGATGGCGAGGCCCGCGGTACTGAGCGCGGCGATCAGCGGCGCGGCCGGCACACCGGCCTGCTGCAACGCCATGACCACCAGCAGCACGATCAGTACGCCGTTGATGAGGTTGCGCAGGAAGCCGCTGAGCGTCGGATCGAACTTCGCGCGCTGCATCGCGCGTTGGGCGAAGTTGGCTATGCGCGCCGCCACCCACAGGCCGATCAGCAGAATCAGCAACGCGGTGGCGACGTTGAGCAGATGCTGGATCGCGTTCTCGGAGAAATGCAGGCGCACGAGAAAATCATGCATGGCTCGAAATCCGTCCGGAAAAACAGACGCGAAGCCTAGCAGGGGCCTGCCCGCCGCAGGCATCGCGCCGGACGCGGGCATAAAAAAGCCGCGCCCGGGGAAAGGCGCGGCGATAGGGGGCGGTCCGCGGGGGAGAGACCGGAGCGCCCCGGGCCTCGCTCAGCGCGAGGCGACGTCCGGATCCTTCTTGGCCGGCGCCTTGTCGTTGTCGTCCTTGCTCCGCATGACCAACCGCAGCCGCGAGCCGTCGTCCAGCCGGAACTGGAACTGCTGTTGCAAACCGTCCAGCGCCTGCAGGCGTGGGCACAGGGCATGGGCGCGATCGCTCAGATGATCCGCGCGGGCATCGATCTCCTCATCGATGCTCTTGTCCAGCGAATCCGCCTTGGCTTCCAGTGCGGCCACCTTGCTGCGATCGCCACTCAGCGCCGCGGATACCACGCCACCGGTCACCTTGCCGACCAAGTCGCCGACGGATTCCTGCACGCTGTCGCGCAGCGACTCGCTGATCGCGTCGTGCTTCCACACGCCACGACCGAGCGAGCTGTCGATGTCGGCCAGCGCCTGGGCACGACGGCGATCGAGACGGCCAACCAGTTCTCTGCGCTCGTTCTCGCTCTCCGAGAAGGTCATGGTCACCAAGCGCATCGCGGCGAAACCGACGTCCACGCCTTCGCGCGCGATACCGGCCACTTCCGGCAGCAGTGCGCGCACCCTGTCCTCGTACTGGCGCAGGCGGGCCGCATCGGCGGCCGAGACGGCGACGTCGCGGTCGTCCACGCGCAGCTGGCCATCGTGCATGAAGACCTTGTTCGGCGACCCGTCGTCGCGCGTGAAGCGAATGCCCGACGCATCGACCTGGGCGTCGTAAGGCGTTTCATAGCCGCAGGATTCGCGGTTGATGTGGATGTCGCGGGCACCTGCCGGCGCGACCGCCGCCAGGCCGAGCGCGAACGCCGTCATGGCGTATCGCATGCGCATGGATGTCTCCCTTCTTGCCGCCGGCCCTCCGCCGTCGATGGCGCCACGATGCGCCCGGCTCATCGGCGCGGCATGGGCCGGCCGTCATGCCGTGCCATCGGTCACATGTGGCATTGCGCATAGGCAGGCGGCGGCCGAGCGGCTAAGTTGGCCGGCACATCCGCCCGGGGAACGCGCATGAGAGACGGTTGGGACGTGATCGTGATCGGGGCCGGCCTCGCCGGCCTGACGGCCGCCACCGAACTGGCCGACGCGGGCCGGCGGGTGCTCGTGCTGGACCAGGAGCCGCAGCAGAGCCTGGGCGGTCAGGCGTTCTGGTCCTTCGGCGGGCTGTTCTTCGTCGATTCGCCCGAACAGCGGCGCATGGGCGTGCGCGACTCGCATGCGCTGGCGCTGACGGATTGGATGGGCACGGCAGCGTTCGACCGGCCGGAGGATCACTGGCCGCGACGCTGGGCGGAGGCTTATGTCGATTTCGCCGCGGGCGAGAAACGCGCCTGGCTGCATGGCATGGGCATGCGCTGGTTCCCTGTGGTCGGCTGGGCCGAGCGCGGCGGCCATGGCGCTTACGGGCACGGCAATTCGGTGCCGCGTTTTCACGTCACCTGGGGCACCGGTCCCGGCGTGCTGGAACCGTTCGTGCGCCGAGCGCGGGCAGCCGAAGCGAAAGGGCTCATCCGGTTCGCTTTCCGCCACCGGGTGGACGAATTGCTGGTGGAAGGCGGCGCGGTGGTCGGCGCGCGCGGCACCGTGCTGGCGGACGACAGCACCGAGCGCGGCAGGCCGAGTTCGCGCGAGCCCGTGGGCCAGTTCGAGCACCGCGCGCAAGCGGTGATCGTCGCTTCGGGAGGTATCGGCGCCAATCACGAGCTGGTGCGCCGCCATTGGCCCAGCCGGCTCGGCACGCCGCCGGCGCACATGCTGTGCGGCGTGCCGGCACACGTGGACGGCCGCATGCTCGCCATCAGCGAAGCCGCGGGTGCGCAACTGATCAATCGCGATCGCATGTGGCACTACGTCGAAGGCATCGAGAACTGGAACCCGATCTGGCCGGACCACGCGATCCGCATCCTGCCGGGCCCTTCGCCGCTGTGGCTCGACGCCACCGGCCACCGCCTGCCCGGACCGCTGTGGCCGGGCTTCGACACGATGGGCACGCTGGCCTACCTGCGCCAGACTGGCTACGACTACAGCTGGTTCGTGCTCGATCAGCAGATCATCCGGCGCGAGTTCGCGCTGTCCGGCTCCGAACAGAACCCCGATCTCACCAACAAGAGCTGGCGGCAGGTCGCGCGACGCGCGATCGGCAAGGGTGCGCCCGCGCCGGTGGAAGCATTCAAGCGGCACGGCAGGGATTTCATCGTGCGCGACACGCTGGAGGAGCTGGTCGCCGGCATGAACGCGCTCGCCGGCAACAGCTTGCTGGACACCGCGGAACTGCGCCGCGAGATCGAGGCGCGCGACCGCCAGTTCGATCATCCGTTCGCCAAGGACGCGCAGGTGATGGCCATCCACAACGCGCGCCGCTATCGCGGCGACAAGCTGGTGCGGGTGGCCAAGCCGCACCGCATGCTGGACCCGGCGAACGGGCCGCTGATCGCGGTGCGGCTGCACATCCTCACCCGCAAGACGCTGGGGGGCCTGGAGACCGACTTGCAGGCACGCGTGCTGGCGCCCGACGGACATCCCCTGCCCGGCCTGTATGCCGTCGGCGAGGCCGCGGGCTTCGGCGGCGGCGGGCTGCACGGTTACCGCGCGCTGGAAGGAAGCTTCCTCGGCGGCTGCCTGTTCTCCGGACGCGTCGCAGGCCGCGCCGCCGCGGCGGCCGTGACGTGAGCCCGGCGCCGGACATCGTCGTCTTCGGTACGGGCAGCGTCGGCGGCTACCTCGGCGGGCGCCTGCATGGCCATGCCGCAGTACGTTTCATCGCGCGCCAGCGCATGGCCGACGGACTGCGCGAACACGGGATGACGCTGACCGACCTGCACGGCTACCGCCGCGAGCTCGATGGCGATGCGCTGGACATCAGTACGTCGCCTGCCGACGCGATCGCGCCGCTGGTGCTCGTGACGGTGAAATCCGCCGATACGCCGCTGGCGGCATGCGAACTCGCCGGCGTGCTGCCGCAGGACGCCATCGTGATCAGCTTCCAGAATGGCTTGGCGAACGCGGATGTCTTGCGAGCCGCCCTGCCCAGCCGCATCGTGCTGGCCGGCATGGTGCCGTTCAACGTGTTGCAGCGGGAACCTGGAGCATTTCACCAGGGCTCGAGTGGCGGACTCATGGTCGAAGACCATCCTGCGCTCGATCGCTTCCTGCCGATGTTCGCCGCCGCCGGCCTGCCGCTGGAACGGCGGCCCGACATGCCGGCCGTGCAGCGCGCCAAGCTGCTGTTCAACCTCAACAACGCGATCAATGCGCTTTCCGGGCTCCCGCTCCGCGACGAACTGGCGCGTCGCGACTGGCGGCGCTGCCTGGCGCTCGCGCAACGGGAAGCACTGGACGTGTTCCGCGCACTCGATCTCCCCGTAGCGAAGCTCACCCCGCTGCCGCCGAGCTGGCTGCCGGCGCTGCTCTCGCTGCCGGACGCGCTGTTCGCGCGGATCGCCTCGCGCATGCTGGCCATTGATCCGCTGGCGCGCTCGTCCACCTGGGAAGACCTGCAAGCCGGGCGCCGCACGGAGGTCGATGCGTTGCACGGCGCCGTCGCCGAACTCGCCGCGCAGGCCGGCCGGCATGCGCCGGCCAATACGCGCATCGCGGCTTTGGTCCGCGCCGCCGAAGCCGAGCCTGCCGTATGGGCGGCCAAGGACCTGCTGGCCGAATTGCGCCGGGCTCAGTGAGCCTCTTCGCCGGCGAGCTCGTCGCGCAGCGCGCGCAATGACTGCGTTTCCCACACGGCAACCAGCAACAGCACCGCCGTGGTCAACGTGGCGACCCAGAACACGGAAAGCAGAAAAGCCGGCGCCACCAGAAACACCAGCAGGATCAGCCCAACGAGATGGGACAACGGGAAGTTCGTGCCGTTGACCGTCATCTTGAACAGCGCATTGCCCAGCAGATAAAGCAGGGGACCGCCGATCAGCACCGCGGCCGAGGCCATGTCGGTGCGCGCATGTGGATGGCTCAGGCTCAACTCGTCTCCCACCGCGCTCACCACGATGCCGGCCACGATCGGCAGGTGCAGATAGGTATAGCCCAGGCGAGCGGTGCGCCCGGGGTCCGCCGAGTGCCGGATGGCACGGCTGCCGCGCTCGGCGCCGAGGTCGAAGTAGATCCACCACATCGCCACGCAGCCGAGGAACGCGGCCACGAAAGCGGGCGCGGTTTCGCCGATGGCCGCCGATCCGGCGAAGCTCGAGCCGGTCACCACCAGCGATTCGCCCAGCGCGATGATCACGAACAGGCTGCAGCGCTCGGCGAAATGGCCGCCTTCCACGTTCCAGTCCGCCGTGGTGGAACGACCCATGCCGGGCACGTAGAAATACGCCGCGGGACCCAGGTATTCGATGCCGAGAGCAACGATCCACCACGGGAATCGTGCCGGGCCCTGCTGCCACGCGCCCACCAGCCAGCACACGCCGGCCGCGGCGAGCCAGAGCAGGATGCGCGTGAAGTTGCGCCGATGCGCGACCGTGCCGCCGTAGCGCAGCGCCCACACCATAAACAGCGAACGCCCGACCTGCATCGTCACGTAGGCGCCGGCGAAGAGCCGTCCGCGTTCCTCGAATGCCTCCGGTAGCGAAGCGGACAGCAGAAGGCCGGCGAAGGTCAACGCCAGCATCAACGCGCGGACGACGATGCGGTCCGGATCCAGCCAGTTGGTGACCCAGCCGGTAAAGATCCATACCCACCACACGGCCAGGAAGAGCAACAGCACATGGGTCGCGCCCAGCAGGCTCAGGTCGTGCAGGAGGGCGTGCGAAAGCTGGGTGACGGCGTAGACGAAGACCAGATCGAAGAACAGCTCGATGTTGGTGACCTTGCCATGCCCACCGGCGACCCGCTCGCGCAGGAAGCGCGAGGGTGTGGAGGCTTGCACGGACGAGGGTGTATCGGACATGGCGGGGTTCCCTGGAAACCGTCTATTTATGGCACGGCACCCCGTCCGCGGCCATGGCATCCGGCACCCGGTCGCGTCATTCGATGCGGGCCACCCTGCCCTGCACCAGAACGATCGTCACCGTACGACTCCCCCGCCGGTATTGCCAGCGTTCGCCCGTGGCCGCCTTGCCGTCTTCGCCGGTACGTCGCTTTCCTGCCTTGCGGGTCTTGCCGCGCGAAGCATGGCGGGCGTGTGCGTCCTCAGCGACCGTGCCGCTGGCGCGGTGCGCGGGCTCGCCCAGCAACTCGATCACCCGCGCGGCACTGTCGCCGGTGGCGAGGACCCGGCTGCCGACACGCAAGGTATCCGCCTGCGCCGGCATCGACACCAGGACGCATAGCGCCAGGCCTATCCATATCCGCATCTTGTCCTCCTCCCGGCATCACGGCCCGGTCGGAGGAAAGTTAGAGGACGCCCATCTTCGACAGCAGCGGCGGATGCCGCGGCGATGCGTAGGCCGGCGCCATCGCGTCAGGCGCGTATCGACCGTCAGCGATGGCGTTCCTCGATCGAGCCGACCTTGCCGCCCACGATGGTGAGCGTGGCGACGCTGCCGTCTTCGCGCTGGTACTGCCAACGCTCGCCGACGTAGCCGCCGTGCTCGCTTTCGATGGACTCCTTGAAGGTGGGCGTGCCGAGCAGCTGGATGGCGCGCGAGGCGCTCTCTCCGACGCTGAGCACCTGGCTGCCGACACGCATCGTGCCGGAGGCGTGGGCGGCGAAGCTGGAGAGCAACAGTGCGGTCAACAGGAAGCGACGCATGGGGGATCTCCTTTTCCTTGGGGGCGTGGCGCGGCGGTCAGAAACCCGCGCCGGGCTGCGACAGATAATGCGCCTCTTCGGGCGTGGATGTCCGGCCCAGCACGGCATTGCGATGGGGAAAGCGGCCGAAGCGCTCGATCACGTCGCTGTGGCGTTTGGCGTAATCGACGTAGCTGGCGAAAAGAGGAACGTCCGGATGCTCGCGATGAAGCTTGCCGAACAAGTCGTTGCAGCGCGCCTGCAAGGCGGCGTCTTCGGCGTGTTCCAGCGGAAGGTAGGCGAACGCACGAAAGGATGGCGGCAGCTGCCGGTCGAAACCGCGACCGATGCCCTCCTGCGCGAGCTGCTGCGCGCGCGCGTCGCCTTCGAAGGCGCGCCTGTCGCCGCGATGGAGGTTGCGGCTGAACTGGTCCAGCAGGATCAGCAGCGCGAGCCAGCTCTCCGGTTGGCCAGCCCAGCCATCGAGCTCGCCGCGCAAGGCGCGCGCATGCAGCACGCCGAAACGTTCGCGGATAGCCGCGTCGAACGCGTCATTGCGCTCGAACCACAAGGCCTCGTGGGAAGGATCGAACCAGAAGTCCAGCACATCCTGCGCGTCGGCCATGGGTGTCTCAGCCGTGGGTGGTGCCGGCCAGGCAGTGCATGTCGCGATGCATGCCGTAGAGCCGGTCGAGCTGCCGGTTCAAACCGGCTTCCGTGCGGCTGCCCGTGCGCTGCAACCGCCGCTCGAAGCTATGCAGGAGGCCGCACTCGTGGCGCGCCAGGCACTGTACCCAGGCGGCGTCGCGATGTTCGGCAAAGCGCGTGGACACATCAGCCGCGAGCGTCCGCAGCGATCCGGCGAAGGTGCCGCGTTCGGCCGGCGTACCGCCGTCCGCGCGAACCTGAGCCTGCAGATCACCGATCAGCGAATCGAGGGTTTCCAGGTTCTCGAACAACAGTATCTGCAGGGCGGGATCGCGCACCCGTTCGAGTGCCCGTCGATGCAGACCGCGGTCGTCGATACCGCGGCGGATCAGGGCGTTGAACAGCGTTTGGTCGAGATGCGACACGGCGACCGCCTCCGGGCGGTTCGATCAGGCTGCAGAAAACAAGAGCGGTGGAGGAACGTGGCGCTATGCTCGGACCCGGCGACTTAGCGAAGCCTAAATTTTTCGCCGGCAGGCCGTGGGCCGCTCAGCTACGGTTCGCCGTCGTCATTGCGCGATCTGCAGAAGGTTCAAAGCCTGTCCGCCGCCGCCCTTTACACCCTGCTGCAATTCCGCGAGGCGCCGGATCGACGGGCATAACGCCTGGATCTGCGGACGCAGGGCCTGCATGCGCCGTTCCAGGCGGGGCCGCAACTGCGTGGCCAGGTCCGAAGCACGGTCGCGAAGGCTTGCGGCGGCCTGCATGTCCCCGCTCATGGCGGCCTGGATCGCCTGCTGCCCCAGATCGCCGGCCAGCACCGGCAGCAGGTCCCCCGCGATCTGGTTGGCGTACTGCTCGGCCAGATCGCCCTGCCAATCGCGGGTGCTGTTACTAGCGTCGATGCGCTGCTTCAGCTCCATCACGCGGGCATCCAGGCGCCGGTTGAGCTCGGCCATCGAATCGGCGCCCAGCCCCAAGTTGGAGGCCTCTGCGCGAACGGCCTGGGCCAGCATGTCCACACCGTTGCGGGCGACGGTCTTCGCTCGCGGCTCCAACGCGCGCAGCTCTCGCTCGAACAGCGCCATGCGGTCCTGATCTTCGGCCTTCAGGCTCACCGGGGCGCCGTCGGTGCGCAGGCTGCCGTCGTGCAGTTCCACATGGAAAGGCGCCGGCTGCGGGCGGTCGAACGACAGCTGCGAAGGCTGCAGCGTCAGGTCGTAGCTGCTGCTGGCCTGGCAGGTGGTACCCAGGTCCTGGGCGTTTGCCCCGAGACAGGTGAGCCCGGGCAGAACAGCGAACAGCAGGAGGGAAAGAGGACGACGCATGAGGCTTGCCGAATCGGTGGGATGCGCAGCGATAACGCCCCGGCGGACAACCCGGGCTGAACCTACGCGGCCGGCGCTCAGCGCCGGCGAGTATGGAATTGCGCCGCCGCCGAGGGGCGGCCGAGCGTCCAGGCCAGCCAAAGCAGCGCGGGGATGGCGATGGCCTTGATGCCCAGGACGACCTGAAAGGTGCGGCGCATGCGCTCGACCATCATCAGGGCCAACTCGCCCGCCTGCGGATCGGCCAGCGCCGCCTGGCGGGCGATATCGAACTGATCCCTGCCCTGCCACATCAGCACGCCCGAATACGCCGCCCAGCAGGCCAGCAGTACCGCCACCGCTCGCATGGCATGGCGCGCCCATTCCTGCCGGAGCACGCAGCCGGCGCAGACGACGATCACGGCCATCGCGGCCGCCAGATAGTCGTAGACCCCGAAACGCAGGTACTGGACGCCGCCGTAAGCGGCAAGCAACAGCAACAGCCAGACGGCTACCGGCCACGCGGCGAATTTCCTGGAGGAACCCGCCGCGCCGGAACGCACCTTCAGCAACATCAGGAAGCCTTGGGCGTCTTGAGCGTCGACAGGTCCGATTGCACCTGGGCGGAATTCTTCTCCGGATCGACATCCTGGTAGACCTTCGCCACCTTGCCGTCCGGATCGATCAGGAACGTGGTGCGCCTGGCGTACTGCATACCCATCTTGGAAGTGAGCACGCCATAGGCGGCGGCCACTTTCTTGTCGCTGTCGGCGAGCAGCGGGAACGGCACGTGGTACTTGGCCGCGAACTCGGCGTGCGACTTCACGTCATCCAGGCTCACGCCCACCACGTCGGCCCCAGCCTGGCGCAGCTTGGCGATGTCGTCGCGGAAAGTGCACACCTGGGTGGTGCAGCCCGGAGTGAAATCCTTCGGGTAGAAATACAGGACCAGCCAATGGCCGCGATGATCCGCCGGCGTGTGCCACTTGCCGTTCTGATCCTGCAGGCGGAAATCGGGAGCGGGCTGTCCCACTTGCGGCAGAGCCGAAGGAGTATCGGCGGCGAAAGCCGGGGCGATCAGCCCGGCGAGCAGGATCAGCGCGAACAGCAAGAAATGACGGCGCATGGCGCACTCCGAGGGAAGGGGGAACAGGCGGAGTGTACGCGCACGGAATAAAAGAAGGGCGCCCGAGGGCGCCCTTCGAAGCCAAGCGGACAGCCGCCGCTTACGGGTGGGAAATGGTGAACTTGCCCACCGACACGCCGAGGTTGACGCCCTCGCCCGTGCCCGCCAGCGCCAGCGACGTAGTGCCCTTGGTCAGCAGCTGCGCCTGGCCGCTCTTGACGATGCCGGCCTCGGCGCCCGCCTGCACGTAATCGCCGAACACATCGTCGATCGAACGTACGTGGCTGATGTCGCCCTTGCCATTGTCGATGCGGTACTTGCCTGCCGTCAGGCCGCCGCCTTCGACGTTGATCTTGACGCTGGCCTTCTGGCCGTTGTCGCAGGTGATCGTGCCGGTGCCCTCGGCGTGCTTGTAGATGATCGACCAGCCGGAGAGGTTGAATCGCAGCTTGCAATCCACGTTCGCGTCGGCGGCCCGCGCGCTTCCGGTCGCAGCCATACCGCCCGCCATCGCCAGCACCAGCGCCATCATTCCCATCGAACGCTTGATCATGTCGTTCTCCTTTCATCGGTAGGGTCAGTGCCCGGGGCCATGGTAAGCGCGTTCGCTGAACGCTCCAGGAAACCGGGCGGGGACGTTCAGATTTGGGCAAAGCCTGTGATAGCGGCGTGCAAGAACCGAGGATGTTTTGATCCGCCGCTAACAAGGGCGCGCGCAGACTGGTTCCACTCGACACGGAATAAGGGACCTGCCATGAAAAACCTGACCGCCGTCGCCTTCGGCCTTTCCTGCCTGCTGCTCGCGAGCGATCCGCTGTTCGCCCAGAGTTCCGGCACCACACAGCATCGGACGCGCACGGTGTGCGAGAACGTCACCGTGCAGGACCAGCCCAAGGACAGCAATCAGATCGCCGGCATGGCGATCGGCGGCGTGGCCGGCGGCCTGCTCGGCCATCAGGTCGGCGGCGGCAAGGGCAAGACCCTGGCCACCGTGGCCGGCGCGGTCGGTGGCGGCTACGCGGGCAAGAAGATCCAAGAGAACCAGCAGGCCAAGCACACGCACGTCGAGCGACGCTGCCGCGAGGTCGCGTACTGATCTTGAGCGGCTTTACGGCCAAAAGGGGGAGCGATGCTTGCCTATTCGCTGGTCGGCTATGACGGCTCCGCATCGTCGCAGCGCGCGTTCCGCTTTGCCGTCGGTCTGGCGCGCGCGTGCGGCGGACGCGTCCGCGTGGTCACCGCAGTGAAAATGACCGAAGGCGCTGCCGATACCTGCGCGCTGCTCATGGCCGATTCCGGCGCGCGGCGGGCCGGCGAGCTGCTCTCGGAACTGAGCGAGGTCGAGCCCGGCGTAGAGGGACTCGTCGACGTCGAGGTGGCGCCGGGGAATCCCGGCGATGTCCTGCTGGATCAGGTGCGCCGGCATGGCATCGACCACATCGTGATCGGCCATACGGAGCGCGGCGCCCTCGCGCGCTGGCTGCTGGGCTCGGTGTCCGGCGACGTGCTGGCGCGCTCCCACGTGCCGGTGACCGTCGTGCGATGAGCGGCGCTGCCGGTATCCGGGTGGGCCTGGATTAATCACCCGGCGCGGTCTCGTCGTATGCTGTTGTCATACAACAGTCATGCCAGGCCGGCGCGCGTGCCCCCGCAGCGGACGGCCCAGGCCCGCACAGGAACCGCCGCGTGAGCTACAACACTTCGTTGCCCTGGACCTTGGAAAGCCTGGACCTGGACCGTATCGAGTTCGAACGCGTCCGCCATAACGAGGATCTTTTCTTCCTGCTGTGCAGCGCCTCCTTCGTGGAAAGCGGCTCGGACCTGTACACCCACAATCTGGTGGACCACTTCGCCGGCGACGAAGCCCTGCAGACCTGGCTGAGCCAGCACTGGGAGCACGAAGAACTGCAGCACGGCCGCGCGCTGGCCGCGTATGTGCGGAAGGTATGGCCGGAGTTCGACTGGGAGCGCGGCTTCAAGTCCTTCTGGGACGAGTACGGCGCGGTATGCACCTCCGACGAGCTCGAATCCAGCCGCGGCCTGGAACTGGCCGCGCGCTGCGTGGTAGAGACCGGTACCGCGAGTCTTTATCGCGCGCTCAACGACATCACCGACGAGCCCGTACTCAAGCAGCTGACCAACCACATCAAGAGCGACGAAGTGCGCCATTACAAGCACTTCTATCAACATTTCCGGCTGTATCGCGAGAAGGAAGGCTTCGGCCGCTACAAGGTGTTCCGCGCGCTCCTGAGGCGCGTCAACGAGATCAAGAGCGAAGACAGCGACATCGCGCTGCGCCACGTCTTCAACCAGTGCTACCCGCAGCACAAGGAAAACCAGGCGGAGTTCAAGCGCATCACCGGACGCGCCCAGGCACTGCTCCGCCGCAACATTCCGACCGAAATGACGGTGAAGATGCTGCTCAAGCCGCTCGACCTGCCGCCGCGGCTGCAGGACATGGTGGAGAAGCCGCTGGCGAAGATGGCGGAAAAGCTGTTCCTCAACTGATCGTTCCAGCGCCGCTCGCGCACCCACGCGCGCCATGCCCCCTCCTTCCACATGGCGCCGCGCACCTCGCACTCTCGTAGTCCGGTCTCCGAAGCAGCATTCCGGAGAGGTCTCGCTGCTGACTAACGCTCGAGCTCGGCTTCGCGCTCCCGCTCGAGCTGAGGATGTTCCGGCCAGTGATACCAGTCGACGTGCGGCGAGAATCGCTTGCACGTCAGGCAGGCGGTGATCTCCCAGCGATAGGCACAGCCCGGGCATACGCCACCGGTCCAGAACGTGTGCCAGACCGTGCCGCAGCCGCCCATGCGTGGGGAACACTGCCAGCGGCTGGTGCCGAGCGGTCGCCACGCGCAATGGGGGCAATAGATCTCTGGCTCGTTCACGGCGTGGGCTTTTCGCCGGCGTCGGCCGGCCGGTCGGCGGCCTGTATCTTGCGCTGTTCGTGCTCCACCGACTTCAGCTTGGCAAGGTCCACCGGGCGTATCTCGCCGATCGTGCAGGGGAAGTCCCGCCGACCCGTAAGTACCTTGTCGAAGCGCACCTGCACCTCGCGCAGGTTGGAGGTCAGCCCGATGGTATTGGTGAACTCCAGGTCCGGACAGGGCCCCATCACGGTGATCAGATAAGCCTCGCTGGGCCGCGTATAGACGGCCAACTGGCTATTGCCCAGCGGCTCCCACGAATAAAGCTCGAAGAACCGAAAACTGCGCACTGGCGTGCCCGCCGCGGCCGCGTAGGCGGCCTGGCGCGCGCTGATGCGCTCAGCGTAGGGCACGCTGGAACAGGCCGCGAGCATCGATAGCGCGGCCATCGTGGAAAGAAGGCGCTTGGCGAACATGAGCATGTCCTCCATGGAAGGGAGACTCGCCTCGGAACGCGCTTCACCGCCGATGGTGCACGCGCGTTCCTTGCGTCATTTCTTCTTGCCCTTGCTCAACGGCTGCCACTTGTCGGGATCGAAACCGCCCACTTCGTAGACCAGCGTGAGCTTCTTCTCACCGTCCTGCATGGTGACGTCGATGGAGATCTTCTTGGCCTTCTCCAGCATCGCGATGAACGCCTTGTCGTCGCGGATCATCAGCGCCGGCTCGCCGGTGCTGGGCGCGAAGGCCTTGATGCCGGTTTCCTTGCCGTCCACCACCGTCTTCAACGTGCAGTTGGCCTTGCACACGAAGCCGTGCTCGCCGCTGGCGAACAGGAAGGCGTTCTGGCCCCACTCGGTATGGCGCCGCAGCACCAGGCGCACGCGATCGTTGCCGGAAGGCTGGCTGCTGTAGATGGTGGCGGTGGACTGGGTGCCGCCGGCCATAGGCGAGACCTGGTACAGCCACAGACCCTGCAGGCGGTTCTTCTCGCTGGTTTCCTTCCAGCGCTTCTCGATCTCCGGCAGCGTCTGCTGCACTTCCTTGGCTGCCGCGCTGTCCGGATAGCGGCTGACGATCTCCTTGCCCATCGAAGTCGCCATCTCGTCGTTGTGGATGCGCAGGAGCTGGCGGTACGTGTCCAGCTTGGTGGCGGCCTCGTCGGCCTTGGCCGGCGCCTGGGCCGGTGCGCCTGCCTGGTCGCCCGACTGGGAACAGCCGGCGAGGACGAAAAGAGCGGCCAGGGCGGCGGGACGAAGGCGCGGCAGGTTCATCGGGCGGTATCCGTGCGGGAAGACGCCTAAGATTGGAACGCGCCGCGAAGCCGCGCAACCGTTCAGACGCCGGCCGGTGCCTCGCCGAAACGTTCGCGCAGCAACGCCCGGTAGCGACGGCTGCAGGGTACGACGGTGCCATCGCGCATCCGCAAGCGCGCTTCGCCGGCATCCAGCGGTTCGATCTCGGCCAGGTAGTCCAAGTTGACCGCGTAGCTGCGATGCACCCGCACGAAGCGGCGCATGTCCAGGCGTTCCTCGATGCCGGCCATGGTGCTGCGCAGCGGATAATCGCGGCCACGCACGTGCAGGTTGACGTAGTTGCCGGAGGCCTGCAGCCATTCGATCTCGCTGGCGTTGACCAGGAACTCCTTGCCCAGCTTGCGCACCAGGAACCGCTCGGGCCGTTCGACCGGCTCCACCGGCGGACCTTCGTCGGGCTCGGCCAGGAGGCGGGCCTCGCCTTGCCAGCGCATCAGCCACAACCGGGACAGGCTCACCAGGGCGATGATCAGGAAATAGGTGCGGATGTCCTTGAGGTACTCGTAGCCGAAGTTCGGCCACCAGGCGCCGAAGCTGTAATGACGATCCATGGCCGCATAGGCCAGCTTGCGCAGGACGACCATGCCGCCCACATGGATCAGGCTGAACGGCACGCTGGCCAGAAGGTGCCAGGGCAGGCTCGCCCGCCAGCTGTCCAGGCTCAACGGCCAGCGGCGCTCGACCGCCAGCACGGCGGGGATCAGCGCCAGGATCAGCAGGCCGCTGCTCCATTCCCAGCTCCAAGGCTCCCAGGGCGGCAGGTGCGGGTTGTCCATCCGCGCTACCACGCTGTTGAACACCGTATTGAGCAGGGTGAGCAGCACCCAGAACGCCCTCTCGAGCGGCCGGCGCCAACGCTGGAAATCCTGGTAGTCGAAGCTGGGCCGGGTTTGCATGGCGGGCATTCTACGGGCGCCGCGATTCGTCCCGGAGGTCCACCATTCGTCCCCCACGCCCCTCCATCAATCACTTGCCGCTGGGATGTGGGCCATGGGCGGCACAGCATGCAGGGCATCCGGCGCCGCCGCGCCTTCTACGAGCCTCTGCCCATGAACCGCCGCGACCTGCTTAAAGCGTCCCTCGCCCTTCCGCTGCTGCCGCTGGCGCTCCGCGTCGGCGCGGCGATCCCTGCGGGGAGCGCCGGAGGGATCAACCCGCTCGCCGGCCCGCTGACCTTTCACCGCGTCCGCCCCGGCCAACCGGGCTGGCCGGCGCCGGGCACGTGGGATGAGCTGCGCCGCCAGGTCGGCGGCCGCTTGCTGCAGCCGCGCTCACCGTTCGCCGAATGCCCCTCGGCCGCCTGCACCGAGGCGATGAAGCACCTCGACAACCCGTTCGCCCTGGGCGACGACCCCGCGCTGACCCAGACCAGCGGCTGGGCCGATGCCTGGATCTCGCAGCCGAGCGCCTACGCGGTGGCCGTCGAAAGCGCGGCCGATGTCGCCGCGGCAGTCAACTTCGCCCGCCAGCACCGCCTGCGCCTGGTGGTCAAAGGCGGCGGCCATAGCTACCAGGGCACCTCCGAAGCGCCGGACTCGCTACTGGTGTGGACCCGCCGCATGAACCGGATCGACCTGCACGACGCCTTCGTGCCCAAGGGCGGCGAAGGCCGGGCCAAGCCGCTGCCGGCGGTGAGCGTGCAGTCCGGCGCGCTATGGATCGATGCCTATGACGCCGTCACGACCCAGGCCCGGCGCTACGTGCAGGGCGGCGGCTGCGCCACCGTCGGCGTGGCCGGACTGATCCAGAGCGGCGGTTTCGGCAGCTTCTCCAAGAGATTCGGCAGCGCGGCCGGCAACCTGCTGGAGGCGGAGGTCGTCACCGCCGACGGCAAGGTGCGCGTGGTCAACGCCTACAACGACCCGGAACTGTTCTGGGGCATCAAGGGCGGTGGCGGCGGCAGCCTGGGCGTGGTCACCCGGTTGACCTTGCGCACCTTCGATCTGCCCGAGTTCTTCGGCGCGGCGATGGGGCGCATCAAGGCCTCTTCGCGCGAAGCATTCCGCGCGCTGATAGGCCGTTTCGTGGCGTTCTACCGCGAGGCGCTGTTCAATCCGCACTGGGGCGAGCAGGTGGGCTTCCGCGACGGCGATACGCTGAAGATCTCGATGGTATTCCAGGGGCTGACCCAGGAGCAGGCGCAACAGACCTGGGAGCCCTTCCTGAGCTGGGTCAAGGCTCGTCCCGAGTACAGCATCGTCGAGCCGGTGCAGACCATCGCCCTGCCCGCTCGCCACTTCTGGGACGCGGCGTTCTTCCGCGAACACGCGCCGCAGTACATCGTTCCCGACGACCGCCCCGGCGCACCGGCGCACCACATGATCTGGCGTGGCGACCACGACCAGGTAGGCTGGTTCATCCATGCCTACCAGTCCGCCTGGCTACCGGCTTCGTTGCTGCAGCCTGGACGGCAGGACACCCTGGCCGATGCCTTGTTCGCGGCTTCGCAGCACTACGACTACGCACTGCATTTCAACAAGGGCCTGGCGGGCGCTCCGGCCGACGCGATCGAGCGGGCGCGCGATACGGCCACGCACCCCGGCATGCTGGAAGCCTTCGCGCTCGCCATCTGCGCGGGAGGCGGCGAGCCGGCGTTCACCGGCCTGCCGGGGCGCAGCCCGGACATGGCCGAGGCACGGCGATGCAAGGAAGGAGTGGGGCAGGCAATGGCGGCTTTGCTGAACGTCGCGCCGGATGCGGGCTCCTACGTATCGGAGAGCGATTACTTCCTTTCCGACTGGCAACGGCGCTTCTGGGGTTCCAACTATCCGCGGCTGGCGGCGGCGAAGCACCGCTACGATCCAGAGGGCTTGTTCTTCGTGCGCCACGGCGTGGGCAGCGAGGCGTGGAGCGAGGACGGTTTCACACGCCGGGCGTAGACACCGATGCCGTGCCGGGGGCCACACTTCCGGCTAGCACTCGCTTCCCATAGTGGAATCCAGGTGCTCCACGCGCGCGATGTCGTCCAGCCAGACCCAGCGATGCCAATCCGGCACGTCCGGGCGTTCCAGGCGGACTTCGCCGTTGATGCCCTCCTGCGCGGCGGCGTCCTGGTAAAGCTGCACGTTGGGGCGCTCCACAATCACGCCCTCGCACGTGGCGCCGTCCTTGAGCAGCAGGCGCACGTGGCCATTGGTCGGCAGTTCGCGCACCAGCGCTTCCAGTGCCTGGATCGCGTTCGGGTCGGTGTAGACGTGTTCGGCGGATCTGCCCATGTCGGCATTTCTCCACGGTAGAACCTGCCGCCACCCTAACCAAGGCGGCGGCAACGGCGGGTCAAATCGAACGCACGGCGGCGTAAAGCGCGCATGTCTTGTCCGAGCCGCGAAGCGCCCGATAATGCGCGCTCCCCGGCAAGGATTCCCATGTCGATCTCGACCACGCACGGCGCGGCCGCGCAGTTGCGGCAACACCCCGCCTTTGTCCAGTTCTGGTTCGCACGCATCGCTTCCAGCTTCGGTTTCCAGATGCTCTCGGTGGCGGTGGGTTGGCAGATTTACGAGATCACAGGACGCGCGCTCGACCTGGGCCTCATCGGCCTGGTGCAGTTCTTTCCCTCGGTGGTGCTCGCCTTGCCTGCAGGACACGTGGCCGACCAGTTCGAGCGGCGTCGCATCGTGCTGTGGGGGCAGCTGGTGGATCTGCTGGCCATCGTGGTGCTGGCCGCGTTGAGCCTGCTTCATGCCGCGCACGAGGCGGGCATTCTCGCGCTGGTGTTCGTCATCGGCGTAGCCAAGGCTTTCGAGTTCCCGGCCATGCAATCCATGCTGCCGGCACTGGTGCCGTCCGAGGTGCTGGCGCGCGCGATGGCGGTGAACGGTTCTGCCGGCCAGGCGGCGATGATCATGGGCCCGGCGCTCGGCGGTCTGCTCTACGTCGCCGGGCCCGGCGTGGTGTACACCGTCTGCGCCTTGCTCTACCTCGTCTCGGTGATCCTGATGAGCCGGCTGCGCTACGAGCAGGCGCAGCCGAAGCGCGAGCCGGCCACGCTGAAGACGCTGTTCGCCGGCGTGCACTTCATTCGCGCGCGCCCTGATGTGCTGGGCGTGATCTCGCTGGACCTGTTCGCCGTGCTGCTCGGCGGCGCCACGGCACTGCTGCCGATCTTCGCCAAGGACGTTCTGCACACCGGACCATGGGGACTCGGCCTGCTGCGCGCCGCGCCGGCCGTGGGCGCGCTGCTCATGTCGCTTTGGCTGGCGCGGCACAACATGGAGCGCCGCGTCGGTACGCTCATGTTCGCCTCGGTGGCCGGTTTCGGCGTGGCGACGCTGGTGTTCGCGCTATCCACCTGGCTATGGCTGTCGCTGGCCGCGCTGTTCGCGCTGGGCGCGTTCGACATGGTGAGCATGGTGATCCGCGGCGCGCTGGTGCAGCTGGACACGCCGGACGACATGCGCGGACGCGTCAGCGCCGTCAATGCCATCTTCATCAACACCTCCAATCAGCTGGGCGAATTCGAATCCGGCCTGCTGGCGGCCTGGATAGGTGCGATCAACGCCACCCTCGTCGGCGGTATCGGTACCCTGGTGGTGGTGGGCCTGTGGATGTGGATGTTCCCCACGCTGCGGCGGCGCCAGCGCCTGCATGCGGAGCCGAGCGAGTTGAGCGAACCGGCGGCCGACACGCTGTAACGGCGGGCAGCTACCATCCGGACATCCATGCGGACAGACATCCGAACCGCAACCGTGCCGGGCAAGCCATGATCACCGTCCACCATCTCAACCATTCCCGTTCCCAGCGCATCCTCTGGCTGCTGGAGGAACTGGAGCTCCCCTACGAGATCCGGCGCTACGAACGCGATCCGCGGACCTTGCTGGCGCCGCCCGAACTCCGGCGGGTGCATCCGCTGGGCAAATCGCCGGTGATTACCGACGGGGAGCTGGTTCTGGCCGAATCCGGAGCGATCATCGAGTACCTGTCCGACCGCTATGGCGCCGGCCGCCTGCTGCCCGCACCGGGCACGGCGGCGCGCCTGCGCTGCACCTATTGGCTGCATTACGCGGAAGGCTCGGCTATGCCACCGCTCCTGTTGAAGCTGGTGTTCTCCCGCCTGCCGAAAGGTCCGGCGCCGTTCTTCGTCAAGCCGCTGTTGCGGAGCATCGCGGCCAAGGCGCAGCGGACCTTCGTGGACCCGCAGCTGAAAACCCACCTCGACTATCTGGAAGCCGCGCTGGCCGAGCACCCGTGGTTCGGCGGAGAAAGCTTCACGGCCGCGGACATCCAGATGAGCTTCCCGCTGGAAGCGGCCGGTTCCCGGGCCGGGCTGACCGCGGCCGCCTACCCGCGCCTGTGGGACTTCCTGCAGCGCATCCAGGCCCGCCCCGCGTACCGGCGCGCTCTGGAACGCGGCGGCCCTCACGGCGTGGTCGAGTGAGTGGCGGCGGCCGGCTGAACCTTTACAGCGTTGTTTACGCACCGCTCACGATACCGCTGGCATGGTCTAAGACCTGTCTCAAGGAGAACCTGCCATGGCCCGGAACCGCGACATCGAAAGCACCATCAATGGCATCAGCGACCAGGTCCGCGAACGCGCGCGGCACTATGCCGACGTGGCCGGCGACCATACCGACAGCCTCATCGAGCGGGGCCGCGACATGAGCCGGCGCTTCGGCCGTCACAAGCACGACTACGCGCGCCGCCTGTCGCATGCCGCCGAGGACATCGCGGACGAAGCCAATTACCAGTACCGCCGCCTGCGCCGCCAGGTCACCCGCCATCCCGTGGCGACCGCGGCCATCGTGGCCGGCACGATCGGCGCCTTCCTGCTGCTGCGCCGCGCGTTCCGCGGCGACGACGAAGATTGAGGCTTCCGCCTTTCTTCCTTCGGACGTCCGGACGTCCAAAAGAGAAACCCGCCTTTCGGCGGGTTTCTCTTTTGCATCAGACGTACAGCGGATTCGGCTTTTCCGGATCCAGCTTGTACTCCTTCATGGCGCGGGCGACGTCCTTCGGGTTGACCTTGCCGTCCTTCGCCAGCGCGGCCAGCGCGGCATGGGCGATCCAGTAGCGGTCCACTTCGAAGAAGCCGCGCAGGTGCTCGCGGGTATCCGAGCGACCGAAGCCGTCCGTACCCAGCACCGTGTAGCGCATGCCGTCCGGCATGAAGGCGCGGATCTGGTCGGCGAACTCGCGCACGTAGTCGGTGGCGGCAATGGCCGGACCCTGGCGACCCTGCAGCAGCGCGGTCACGTGCGGCACGCGAGCCTCCGCTTCCGGATGCAGGCGGTTCCAGCGCTCGGCGTCGAAACCGTCGCGACGCACCTCGCTGAAGCTCGGCACCGACCAGATGTCGGCGGTGACGCCGAAATCCTTCTCCAGCAGCTCGGCCGCCGCGATGACTTCGCGCAGGATCGTGCCCGAGCCCAGCAGCTGCACGCGGGGCTCGCCCTTCTTCGGCTTGCCGGCATCCTTGAACAGGTACATGCCCTTGATGATGTGATCTTCCACGCCGGCCGGCAGATCCGGATGGCTGTAGTTCTCGTTCATCACGGTGATGTAGTAGTACACATCCTCCTGCTCCTGGAGCATGCGGCGCGTACCGTCCTGCATGATGACCGCCACCTCGTAGGAGAAGGTCGGGTCGTACGACTTCACGTTCGGGATCGCGCCGGACATCAGGTGCGAGCTGCCGTCCTCGTGCTGCAGGCCCTCGCCGTTGAGCGTGGTGCGGCCGGAGGTGCCCCCGATCAGGAAGCCGCGCGCGCGCATGTCGCCGGCCGCCCAGGCCAGGTCGCCGATGCGCTGGAAACCGAACATGGAGTAGTAGATGAAGAACGGCAGCATCGGCACGTTGCTGATGCTGTAGCTGGTGGCCGCGGCCATCCAGGCGGCCATGCCGCCGGCCTCGGAGATGCCTTCCTGCAGCACTTGGCCCTTCTGGTCTTCGCGGTAGTACAGCAGCTGGTCGGCGTCCTGCGGGCGGTACTTCTGGCCGAACGGCGCGTAGATGCCGATCTGGCGGAACATGCCTTCCATGCCGAAGGTGCGCGCCTCGTCGGCCACGATCGGCACGATGCGCTCGCCGATCTGCTTGTCGCGCAGCAGCAGG
>JBCNOA010000002.1:0-69490 GCA_039594095.1 Dyella sp. | reverse complement strand
GCCGCCGGCGTTGGTGGCGATGTTGCCGCCGATCGAGCAGGAGCCGCGGGCGGCGAAGTCCACGGGGTAGATCAGACCATGGCCGCGCGCCGCGTCATGCGCGGCCTGGAGGGTGATGCCAGCCTGTACGGTAAGCGTGCGGTCGATGGCATCGAAGCCGAGCACCCGGTTCATGCGCTCCAGACTGAGCACCAGCTCGCCGTGCGCCGCGACCGCACCGCCGGAGAGACCGGTGCGGCCGCCGGACGGCACCAGCGCCACGCCGCAAGCGTTCGCCCAGGCAACGATGGCCTGCACTTCTTCCACCGACGCGGGAAGGGCGATGGCGAGCGGCGCCGGCGTCCAGCGGCGGGTCCAGTCGCGGCCGTAGTGCTCCAGATCCGAGGGCTCCGTCAGCAGGCGCATGGACGGCAGACGGGCGGCCAGTTCGGCCAGTGCAGCGGCATTCGGGGCCTGGGCGGGCGCGGTCATGGCAACTCCGGGATCGGGTCGCTCAGCCTGCCAGCCCTGGCCGTTGCGGTCCAGTGCTGCGCTGCCGCATAGTGCCGCTTTGCGCAACGTGTCCGGCGGCTCATGAAAACCTCGTTCCCGAAAGAAGACATCAAGGTCCTCCTGTTGGAGGGCGTCAGCCAGAGTGCCGTGGAAACCTTCCGCCGCGCCGGCTACAGCCAGATCGAATATCACGAGAAATCGCTGCCGGAAGCCGAGCTGAAATCGCGCATCGCCGAGGCTCATATCGTGGGCATCCGCTCGCGCAGCCACCTCACCGCGGATGTACTGGAACAGGCCCGCCGGCTGATTGCGGTCGGGTGTTTCTGCATCGGCACGAACCAGGTGGACCTGGAGGCGGCCAAGATACACGGCGTGCCGGTATTCAACGCGCCCTACTCCAACACGCGCAGCGTGGCCGAGCTGGTGATCGCGGAGGCGATCATGCTGTTGCGCGGTATCCCGCAGAAGAACGCGCTATGCCATCGGGGCGGCTGGACCAAGTCCGCGGCCGGCAGCTACGAGGTACGCGACAAGGTGCTGGGCATCGTCGGCTATGGACACATCGGTACCCAGGTGGGCGTGCTGGCCGAGGCGTTGGGCATGCGGGTCATCTTCCATGACATCGAGACCAAGCTTTCCCTCGGCAACGCGCGCGCCGCGGGCAGCCTGGACGACCTGCTGGAACGCGCCGACGTGGTGACTCTGCACGTGCCGGAAACGCCCGCCACCAAGCTGATGATCGGCGCGACCGAGCTGACGAAGATGCGCAAAGGCTCGCTGCTGATCAATGCCTCGCGTGGCACCGTGGTGGACATCGACGCCCTGGCCGCCGCCCTGCGCGAAGGGCATCTCGCCGGCGCGGCGGTGGACGTGTTCCCGGTGGAGCCGAAGGGGAACGACGACCCGTTCGTGTCGCCGCTGGTAGGCATGGACAACGTGATCCTGACCCCGCACATCGGCGGCAGCACGCTGGAAGCACAGGACAACATTGGCATCGAAGTGGCCAGCAAGCTGGTCAGGTACAGCGACAACGGATCCACGCTGTCGGCGGTGAACTTCCCGGAAGTGACCCTGCCGGAACATCCCAACAGCCGGCGCTTGCTGCACATTCATCGCAACGTGCCGGGCGTGCTGTCGCGGATCAACGAGCTGTTTTCCGCGGGCAACATCAATATCGATGCGCAGTTTCTGCAAACCGATCCGCAGGTGGGCTACGTGGTCATCGACGTCTCCGCCGACAAGCAGCAGGCCGCGTTGCTGAAGGACAAGCTCGCCGCCATTCCCGGCACGCTGCGCAGCCGCGTGCTGTACTGAAGCGAAGCTGACGGCGGGCGCCGCCCGGGTGCCCGCCGATACATGCCCTTCACCGGTGCCGAGTAATCGTGGATCGGCAACTCTCCGATGCTGACGCCTAGTGCGCGCCATGAGCAAACCTGCCCTGCCGGACCGCATGATCGAGATCGGGATCACCACGCCCGGTCCCCCCGAGGTGTTGCTGCCACGCACCGTGCCGCTGCCCGTTCCCGCCCGGGACGAGCTGTTGGTGAAAGTGGAAGCGGCCGGAGTGAACCGGCCCGATGTCATCCAGCGGCAGGGCCACTACCCCATGCCGCCCGGTGCGCACCCCACGCCGGGTCTCGAGATCGCCGGCGAGGTCGTCGCGCTGGGAAGCGACGCGCAGGGATTCGCGCTCGGCGATCGCGTATGCGGCCTGACCAATGGCGGCGGGTATGCAGAGTATTGCGTCCTGCCGGCGGGCCAGGCGCTGCCGATTCCCGACGGAGTGGACGCCATCCGTGCCGCGGCGATCCCAGAGACCTTCTTCACCGTATGGGCCAACCTGTTCCGCATCGGGCGCGTCAAGCCTGGCGAGCGCGCGCTCATCCACGGGGGAACCAGCGGCATCGGCACGACCGCACTCATGCTTTGCCGCGAGTTCGGCATCGCGGCGTTCGCGACCGCGGGCAGTGAGCACAAGTGCGCGGTGGTGCGCCACCTCGGCGCGGAAGCGATCAACTACCACAAGGAGAACTTCGCGCTGGCCATCCTAGGCAAGACCGAGGGGCATGGCGTCGACGTGATCCTGGACATCATGGGCGGCTCGTACTTCGAACGGAACCTTGCGGCCCTGGCGCGCGATGGCCGCCTGGTCGTCATCGGTTTCCTGGGCGGGACGCGTGCCGACGAGGTGGACCTGCAAGCGCTGGCGCTCAAGCGCGCCACCGTGACCGGCTCCACCATGCGTGCGCGCAGCCCCGCGGAGAAGGCGGAGATCGCCAACGACCTGCTCGCCCATGTCTGGCCGGTGCTGGCCGCGGGCCGCTGCCTGCCCATCATCCACGAAGTATTCCCGCTCTCGCGCGCGGCGGACGCGCATCGCCTGATGGAAAGCGGCGAACATGTGGGCAAGATCGTCCTGAAAGTCACGACCTGAGTGGTCGATGCCATGGCCAGCGGAACGAAGGAGAGCAAGCGATGAACGCTACCTGCAGCCATCTCGGCGGCATACGCGAGGTCACGCCGAGCGCGGCCGGTTGCGAGGAATGCCTGAAGACCGGCAGCCCCTGGGTGCATCTGCGGATCTGCCGCAGCTGCGGCCATGTGGGCTGTTGCGACAGCTCGCCCGGCAAGCACGCCACCGCGCATTTCCACGCGACCGGACACCCCATCATCGAAGGCTACGATCCGCCCGAAGGCTGGGGCTGGTGCTACGTGGACGAGGTATCGTTCGATCTTTCTGACCGCAAGACGCGCCACCCGGGCCCGATCCCGCGCTACGTCTAGCGTCACGCAAAAAGAAAGGCGCCACGAGGGCGCCTTTCGAAAACATCACCGAATTGGTCGGGGCGGCCGGATTCGAACCGACGACCCTTTGCCCCCCAGGCAAATGCGCTACCAGGCTGCGCTACGCCCCGACGCTACGGCAAGTGGACAAGTCTAGCAGCTAGGTCCCGCTTTCAAAAGAGCAGCCCCCGCGAAAGAGGGGGCCGCATCCTCAACGGCGCAGCAGGCTCAGGACTTCTTCCAGCTCCATGCGCACCTGGCGCACGATCTGGTGGGAAATGCTCGACTCCATCCGCGCCTGCGGGCCTTCCAGCCGCGCGCGCGCGCCGGTGATGGTGAAGCCTTCGTCGTACAGGAGCGCACGGATCTGCCGGATCATCAATACATCGTGGCGCTGGTAATAGCGGCGATTGCCCCGACGCTTGACCGGATTGAGTGCGGGAAACTCCTGCTCCCAATAGCGCAGCACATGAGGTTTCACGCCGCACAGCTCGCTGACCTCACCGATGGTGAAGTAGCGCTTGGCCGGAATGGCCGGGAGCTCGGTGTTATTCCCTTGGTCCAGCATAGCTCTCCACTCTCACCTTGAGTTTCTGCCCTGGACGGAACGTGACCACGCGACGGGCGGAGATCGGGATCTCCTCGCCGGTCTTCGGGTTGCGTCCCGGGCGCTGGTTCTTCTGACGCAGGTCGAAGTTGCCGAAGCCCGAAAGCTTCACCTGCTCGCCCTTTTCCAACGCCTCGCGAACGACCTCGAAGTAGGCGTCCACGAATTCTTTTGCCTCGCGCTTATTGAGGCCTACCTCGAGAAAGAGGCGCTCGGCCATCTCCGCCTTGGTCAGCGCCATGTCATCCTCGCAATCTTGCCTTGCATGAAGTCTCCAACGCAGTGACTGCCTCTCGCACGCAGCGATCCGCGTCGTCGTCGGTAAGCGTGCGTGAAGCGTCCTGCAAAATCAAGCCCATAGCGAGACTCTTTCGGCCAGTCTCGACGCCCTTTCCGCTATAGCGATCGAACAGCCGGAGCTCTTTCAGCAGCCCCCCGAGAGTCTCGCGGACGCACCGTTCGGCCTGCGCCCAGGTCACCTCTTCGGGCAGGTCTACGGCGATGTCGCGACGCACCGAGGGGAAGCGCGGCACCGGCACGGCCTTCGGCAACCGGCGGGCCAGGAGCGGCTCCAGAGCCAGCTCGAGCACATGCACATCCGGCCCCAGGTCCAGGGCCTTGGCGAGCTGAGGATGCAGGGCGCCGAGATAACCCACGGTCTGGCCGTCCCTGGCCACCCGGGCGCCACGGCCAGGATGCAGCCACGCCGGCAGACCATCGGCATGCACCGACCAGCGCTGCGGCTCTCCGCCCCAGGCAATCACGGCGTCCAGATCGCCCTTCAGATCATAGAAATCCAGCGGACGGACGGGCTCGCCCCATTGTTCCGCTCGCGCCGCGCCGCAGGCGGCGATCGCGAGGCTAGGGGTTTCCACGGGCGGATTGCCGGCGGCAAAGGTACGAGCCACTTCGAACAAGCGCACGCGCTCTTGCTGGCGCGCCCGGTTGTGACGCAGCGCCTCGACCAGGCCGGGCAGCAGCGAAGGCCGCATCACGGCCAGATCGGCCGACAACGGGTTGGCCAGTGGCACCAGATCGGCCACGAAGCCCCAGCGCGCCAGCAACTCGGCCGAAAGGAACGAGAGGTTCACCGCTTCGTAATAGCCGCGCGAGGCGAGCTGCTCCCGCAAAGCCAGTTCGGCAATACGCGCCTCCGGTTCGGTGGCCAGGCGCAGCGCACCGGCGGGCGTATGTGTGGGCACATGGTCGTAGCCGTAGATTCGGGCGACCTCTTCGACGAGGTCTTCTTCGCGCTCGATATCGAAGCGACTGGTGGGCGCGGTGATGCGCCAGCCATCGGCGATCGACTCGACATGCATGCCTAGCGCGTTGAAGATGCGCGCCACTTCCGCGTCCGCGACTTCGAGTCCGAGCACCCGCTTCAGGCGCGCTCGACGCAGCACGACCGGTACCGGCTTGGGCAAGTCGTCGAGGTTTTCCGCGACAAGCACTGGACCGGCTCTGCCGCCGGCGATCGACAGCAGCAGCTCCGTGGCCCGCTCCAGCGCCCGGTGCGGCAGCTCCGGATCGACGCCCCGCTCGAAGCGGTGCGACGCGTCGGTGTGCATGCCGAGTTTGCGCGCGCGTCCCATGATCGCCGCCGGGGCGAAGTGCGCGGACTCCAGGAAGATGTCTTGGGTATCGTCGGTGACGCGCGAATCGAACCCGCCCATGACGCCCGCCACGGCCAGCGCCTTCCGTTCGTCGGCGATCAGCACGAAACCTGGATCGAGCTTCGCCTCGGACCCGTCCAGCAGCTTCAGTGCCTCGCCCTCGCGGGCATGGCGCACGATGATGTCGCCCTCCAGCTTGGCGTTATCGAAGGCGTGCAGAGGCTGCCCCAGCTCGAGCATCACGTAGTTGGTGACGTCGACGATCGCGCTGATCGGACGCAAGCCGGCCCGGCGCAGGCGTTCGGCCATCCACAACGGCGTGCGGGCGCGCGCGTCGATGCCCTCGATGATGCGGCCGAGATAGCGTGGAGCATCCGCCCCGGCCTCCAGCCTGATGCCACGCCGGGCCGCGCCGGTGACAGGCGCTTCCGCCTGCGCAGGCACGCGTACGCTGCTGCCGAACAGCGCGGCGACGTCGTGCGCCAGACCGAGCAGGCCAAGGCAATCGGGCCGATTCGGCGTGAGCTTCAGCTCGATGCTGGCATCGGGCAGACCGAGGTAGCCAGCGAGCGACTGTCCCACCGGCGCGTCCGCCGGCAGCTCGAGCAGACCGGAAGCGTCCGCATCGATTCCCAGCTCCTTGGCCGAGCACAGCATGCCGGAGGATTCCACGCCACGCAGCTTTGCGGCTTTGATCTTGATGCCGCCAGGAAGCTCGGCGCCCACCGTAGCGAGCGGCACCTTGATGCCCACGCGTGCGTTCGGCGCGCCGCAGACGATCTGCAGCGGCTCGCCCTGCCCCGCGTCCACGCGGCAGACCTGAAGACGATCGGCTTCCGGATGTTTCTCGGCGCCGACGATTTCGGCCACCACGACGCCGGCGAGGTGTTCGCCCAGCGGGGTCAGTTCTTCCACCTCCAGCCCCGCCATGGTCAGCGCATGGGCCAGGGCGGCGCGGTCCGCTCGAATATCGACGAGTTCGCGCAGCCAGTTCTCGGAGAATTTCATGATGGGATCCGGGAATAGGGAATGGGGATTCGGGAGTCGCAGGACATGCGGCGCACGGGACAGGGCTTGGCCGGCAGGAGGCGCAACGTCACCTTCCTGCCCGATGCTCGACCTGCATCAAGCGAACTGCCTGAGGAATCGCAGGTCGTTCTCGAAGAACGCGCGCAGGTCGGACACGCCGTAACGCAGCATGGCGAAACGCTCCACACCGAGCCCGAAGGCGAAACCGGTGTAGCGCTCGGGATCGATGCCGCAGTTCTTCAGCACGTTCGGATGCACCATGCCGCAGCCGAGCACTTCCAGCCAGCGCGTGCTGCCATCTTCGGCATCCCAGCGGATGTCCACCTCCGCCGAGGGCTCGGTGAACGGGAAGTAGCTTGGGCGGAAGCGCATTTCGAAATCGCGCTCGAAGAACGCGCGGATGAACTCCGCCAGCGTGCCCTTGAGATCGGCGAAGCTCGACGTCTCGTCGACCAGCAAGCCCTCGATCTGATGGAACATCGGCGAGTGCGTCTGGTCGGAATCGCTGCGGTACACCTTGCCCGGCGCGATGATGCGGATCGGCGGTTGCCGTCCCTGCATCGAGCGGATCTGCACGGGCGAGGTATGCGTGCGCAGCAGGCGCCCATCGCCGAAGTAGAACGTGTCGTGCATGGCGCGCGCCGGGTGATGCGGCGGGAAGTTCAGCGCCTCGAAGTTGTGCCAGTCGTCCTCGATCTCGGGACCGTCCGCACGCTGGTAGCCGAGGCGGCCGAAGATGGCGGCGATGCGTTCCAATGCCCGAGTGATCGGGTGGATGCCGCCGCGCTCACCGTCCCGCCCCGGGAGCGTGATATCGAGCTTTTCGGAAGCGAGGCGACGACCCAGCTCGGCCTGCTCGAGCAACTGCTTGCGGGCCGCCAGCGCCTCGGCGAGGCGCCCCTTGACGCGATTGACCTCGGCGCCGCGCGCCTTCTTTTCCTCCGGCGGGAGCGCGCCGAGCGTCTTCAGCGCCGCGGTGACAATGCCACTCTTGCCCAGCAGGCCGACACGCAGCGCTTCGAGCGCCTCAAGCGTATCGGCCCCTTCGATATCGGCCTGGGCCTGCGCGGCCCGGGTCTCCAGATCGTCCATCGGTGCGATTCCTGTGTGCTTGGCAGGGAATCGGGGATAAGAGGCAGGGCGGAAGAGCGAGGTGTGAACCGTCGCGACTCTCCGTCCAGCATCCTGATTCCCCTGGGCCGCAAGGCCCAAACGAAAAACGGGGAGGAGGCGTTAGGCCTCCTCCCCGCTTGATTCACATCATATCGTCAGTGCGCAGAGCGCCGGACGATCAAGCGGCCAGACTGGCCTTCGCCTTTTCCGCGATGGCGCCAAAAGCCTTGATGTCGTGCACGGCGATGTCGGCCAGCACCTTGCGGTCGACCGTGATGCCGGCCTTGGTCAGGCCATTGATCAGGCGGCTGTACGACAGGCCGAACTGACGGGCGGCAGCATTGATACGCACGATCCACAGGGCGCGGAACTGACGCTTCTTCTGCTTGCGACCGATGTAGGCGTACTGGCCGGCCTTGATGACGGCCTGGTTAGCTACGCGGAAGACTTTGCGACGGGCGTTGTAGTAGCCCTTCGCGCGGCCGATGATCTTCTTGTGACGACGACGGGCGGTAACGCCACGCTTAACACGAGCCATGGTTCAGTCCTCCGCCTTAGGCGTACGGCAACATGCGAGCGACGCCCTTGGTGTCGCAGGCCTTGACGTGGTTGGTGGCGCGCAGATTGCGCTTACGCTTGGTCGACTTCTTGGTCAGGATGTGCGACTTGAAGGCGTGACCGGCCTTGAACTTGCCGGAAGCGGTCTTGCGAAAACGCTTCGCCGCCGCCCGGTTGGTCTTGATCTTGGGCATGGAAATGCTCCGTATCTCGGTTTCTGACTGATCTGGCGGCGGCCTGGGCCGCGCTTTCCGTCCTGCCACGATCGGTTCACGACCCTTCCTGGCGGGTCGAACCGGCGATTGTACGGGGACTGGAGCGACTTTGCCAGTGGTGCAGCAGGGCTTGACTACCCGGGAGCCCCCCCCCCCCACGGACTGGCGGGGAGAAAACAAAACGGCGGCCTTGGGGGCCGCCGTTTCGAAGCCGGTATCCGGCCTTATTTCTTCTTCGGACCGATCATCATGACCATCTGGCGGCCTTCCAGACGAGGGAAGGACTCCACCACGCCGTTCTCGCCGACGTCTTCCTGGATCTTCTTGGCCAGATTCTGGCCCAGGTCCTGGTGCGACATCTCGCGGCCGCGGAAGCGGATGGTCACTTTGACCTTGTCCCCTTCCTCGAGGAAGCGAAGCATGTTGCGCAGCTTGATCTGGTAGTCGCCCACGTCCGTGACAGGACGGAACTTCACTTCCTTGATCTCGACCTGCTTCTGCTTCTTCTTGGCCGCCTGGGCCTTCTTCTGAGCTTCGAACTTGAACTTGCCGTAATCCATGATGCGGCAGACCGGCGGGTCGCCGTTCGGCTGGATCTCGACCAGATCCATCCCGGCCTCCTCGGCCAGGCGCAGGGCCTCGTCGCGAGTGAGGATGCCCAGCTGCTCCGAATCCGCACCAATCACGCGTACGCGCGGGACGCGGATCTCGAGGTTACGGCGGTTGCCCTTGTTGTCGGTGGTAGCGATACCACTATCCTCCAGAAGAATTGACGAAGTTGGCCGGGCGGGCGGTCAGCGCCGCGCCTCGGCCTCCAGGCGCTCGATGAAGGCGGCCAGCGGCATGCTGCCCAGGTCTTCACCAGAACGCGTACGGACGGAAACGGCCCCTGCTTCCTTCTCACGGTCGCCGACCACGAGCAGGTACGGGACCTTCTGCAACGTATGCTCGCGGATTTTATAACCGACCTTTTCGTTGCGCAAATCCGCCTTGACCCGGAAACCTTTATCGACAAGGGCTTGCGTCACCTCGCGGACGTAGTCGGCCTGGGCGTCCGTGATGCTGAACACCTGGGCCTGGACCGGGGCCAGCCAGGCCGGCAGGTTACCGGCGTGGTGCTCGATCAGGATGCCGATGAAGCGCTCCATCGAGCCCACGATGGCCCGGTGCAGCATCACCGGATGGCGGCGCTGGCTGTGCTCGTCGACGTACTCGGCACCCAGGCGCTCGGGCATCATGAAATCCACCTGCATGGTGCCGACCTGCCAGCCGCGGCCGATCGAATCCCGCATGTGGTACTCGATCTTGGGGCCATAGAAGGCGCCCTCGCCGGGCAGCTCCTCCCACTGCACGCCGGCCGAACGCAGCGCGGCGCGCAGTGCGTCCTCCGCGCGATCCCATACGGCGTCGCTGCCGATGCGCTTGTCCGGGCGCAGGGCGATCTTGAGCGCGATGTCCTCAAAGCCGAAGTCCCCATACACCTTCATCGCCTGCTGATGGAAGGCCGTGACTTCGGATTCAATCTGCTCTTCCGTGCAAAAGATGTGACCGTCGTCCTGCGTGAAGGCGCGCACGCGCATGATCCCGTGCAGGGCGCCGGAAGGCTCGTTGCGGTGGCATCCGCCGAATTCGCCGTAGCGCACCGGCAGGTCGCGATAGCTGTGCAGGCTGGTATTGAAGATCTGCACATGGCCCGGGCAGTTCATCGGCTTCAGGGCATACGTGCGCTTCTCCGACTCGGTGAAGAACATGTTCTCCTGATAGTTGTCCCAGTGGCCGGATTTCTTCCAAAGGCTGACGTCCATGATCTGGGGACCGCGCACTTCCTGGTAGCCGCTTTTGCGGTACACGCCGCGCACGTACTGCTCCACAGCCTGCCAGATGGCCCAGCCGTTGGGATGCCAGAACACCATGCCTGGCGCCTCTTCCTGCTGATGAAAGAGATCCAGCGCCTTGCCGATCTTGCGGTGATCGCGCTTCTCGGCCTCTTCCAGCTGATGCAGATAGGCCTTGAGGTCTTTGTCGTTGAGCCATGCCGTGCCGTACACGCGCGTCAGCATCGCGTTGTTGGAATCGCCGCGCCAATAGGCACCGGCTACCTTCATCAGCTTGAACGCGCGCAACTTGCCCGTGTTGGGCACGTGCGGACCGCGACACAGGTCGGTGAACTCTCCTTGCGTATACAGCGAAAGCTCCTCATTCGAAGGAATGCTTTCGATGATTTCCGCCTTGTACTCCTCGCCAATGCCGCGGAAGAACGAGACGGCCTCGTCGCGGCTCTTGACGCTGCGCGTCACCGGCAGCGCCTCCGCCGCGATCTTGTGCATCTCCGCTTCGATCTTCGCCAGGTCGTCCGGCGTGAACGGGCGCTCGTAAGCGAAGTCGTAATAGAAGCCGTTGTCGATCACTGGACCGATCGTCACCTGCGCCCCCGGATACAGCCGCTGCACTGCCTGCGCCAGCAGGTGCGCCGTGGAGTGGCGCAGGATGTCCAACGCCTCGGGACTCTTTTCCGTAACGATTTCCAGGCTGGCGTTACGGTCGATTTCATAGCTGGCATCCACCAGCTTGCCGTCCACCTTGCCGGCCAGGGTGGCCTTGGCCAGACCGGCGCCGATGGAGGCGGCCACGTCCTGCACCGTGACGGAATGGTCGAAGGGGCGCTTGCTACCGTCGGGGAGAGTGATTTCGATCATGGGAACACCTGTTGCGGGACCGGGTCGCGGACCTGCTTTTTCTGGGGAGGCCTGCCGCTGGGCAGACTTCGTATCGCCTGCCCGGACGGTAGGCAAAAATAAAGAGCGCCAGGCGCCCTTTGCGGAGTAGGCAAGGCGTGGCGGGAATCAGCGTTGGCGCTTGATAGTTGTCATGTCGCACGCTCGACGGGCACTTACGCGCCAGCCACCTTCTCTCCGGTTTCCTAAGGATGCGAAACGCTAGTTTAGCGCCGATCCGCTGTCAATTCGGAGACCCGAGCAACACGGCACCCGATAGAATTTCGGCCATTCGCTCTCCCTGAGATCTCCAACCCCATGCGCATCCTGGTTACCGGAACCGCCGGCTTCGTGGGCTCCGCCCTGGCAGAACGTCTCCTCTCCCGCGGCGACGAGGTTTATGGCATCGACAATCACAACGACTATTACGACCCGTCTCTGAAGGAGGCGAGGCTCGCCCGCTTCCATGCCCGCCCCGGCTACACCCACCTGCGGGCCGATCTGGCGGACGCCGTTGCGGTGAATCGGGCTTTCGACACATTCCAGCCGCAGCGCGTCGTCAATCTGGCCGCCCAGGCGGGCGTGCGCTACTCGTTGAAGAACCCTGATGCCTACGTCCAAAGCAACCTGGTCGGCTTCACCCACATCCTGGAGGCCTGCCGCCACCACCGCGTGGAGCATTTGGTCTATGCCTCCTCCAGCTCGGTCTACGGCGCCAACAGAAAGCTGCCCTTCGCCGTCGAAGATCCCGTCGACCATCCGGTCAGCCTTTACGCCGCCAGCAAGAAAGCCAATGAGCTGATGGCTCACACCTACAGCCATCTGTTCGACCTGCCGACCACCGGCCTGCGCTTTTTTACCGTCTATGGACCCTGGGGCCGGCCCGATATGTCGCCCATGTTGTTCGCCGACCGCATCAGTCGTGGCGAGCCGATCGACGTATTCAATTTCGGCAACCACAGCCGCGACTTCACCTACATCGACGACATCGTGGAAGGCGTGATCCGTACGCTGGATCACGTCGCACGACCTGATCCGGCTTACGATCCGCTGCGACCGAACCCAGGCACTTCACAGGCGCCTTACCGCGTTTACAACATAGGTAACGACCAGCCCGTGCAGTTGCTGCGCTTCATCGAGCTGATGGAGCAAAACCTCGGCCGCACCGTCGAGAAACGCCTGCTGCCGATGCAGCCCGGCGACGTGCCGGACACCTGGGCCGACGTTTCCGCGCTAAGGCGAGACGTGGGTTATGCGCCAAATACCTCCATCGAGGAGGGCGTCAAACGTTTCGTGACCTGGTACCGCGAGTACCACGGACTCGCCTGACCTTGCCGGATGCCGCCTGAGCCACATCCGGCGCAAGTATCAGAACGGCTTGGCGATCACCAGAAAAATGATCCCCAGCAACACGAACACCGGCAGCTCGTTCATGATGCGCAAGGTCCGCGCGCTCGGCAGCGTGCCGCCCCTCGCGCTGCGCTTCACCATCCGTCCGCTCCAGATGTAATAGACCAGGAGCATCACCACGAGTGCGAGCTTGGCATGCAGCCAGCCGGCCTCGCCGAAATTTGGCAACCGCCCCGGGAACACTCGCCAGCCCTGCCATAGCGTCAGTCCGAACAGGAAAGCCAGTCCGAACATGTGGTGGCCGAAGCGATATAGCCGGAGCCCCATCAACTCCAAACGCGCCCGCGTTGCCGGCTCGTTCCCGGCCTCGGCGATGTTCACCAGAATGCGAGGCAGGTAGAAGACGGACGCCACCCAGGCCATCACGAACAGCAGGTGCAAACTCTTGACCCACATATAAGCCATCACGGACTCCAGGCTCCAGACGCAAAAACGGCGCGACCTTCCGATCGCGCCGTTTTTTAACGTTAAATGGTGGGCGGTACAAGGATCGAACTTGTGACCCCTTCCATGTCAAGGAAGTGCTCTACCGCTGAGCTAACCGCCCAAATCGCGCCATCGAATGGCGCGAGCCGCGTAGCATACACGAGCCCACTCCCCGTCACAACCACCCAGCCGGCGTCACCGCAAGGCCTTTTCCCGGAGCTGATGGATCTGGTCGCGCAGGCGAGCCGCGTCCTCGAACTCCAGATTTTCGGCATGCTTGTACATCTGGGCTTCCAGGCGCTTGATCATCGCACTGGCCTGATCGGCGCTGAGCGCCAGGTAATCGGCGCCCTGCTCCGCCACCGCCCTGCCCTTGGCCTTGGCGGCCTTCGCGCCCCGGCCGCGCGGAGCCTCGCTACGCGCCCCCTCCATGATGTCGGCGATGCGGCGCACGACGGTCTGCGGCGTGATGCCATGCGCTTCGTTGTAGGCCACCTGCTTTTCGCGACGGCGCGCGGTCTCTTCCATCGCCGCCTTCATCGAGCGAGTGATGGTGTCGGCGTACAGAATCGCCTTACCTCGTACGTTGCGCGCCGCCCGGCCGATGGTCTGGATCAGTGAGCCGCTCGAACGCAGGAACCCCTCCTTGTCCGCATCGAGGATCGCGACCAGCGACACCTCCGGCATATCCAAGCCCTCGCGCAACAGGTTGATACCCACCAGCACATCGAACTCGCCCAGACGCAGGTCGCGGATGATTTCCACGCGCTCCACCGTCTCGATGTCCGAATGCAGGTAACGCACCTTCACGTTGTGCTCGCTCAGATACTCGGTGAGATTCTCCGCCATGCGCTTGGTCAAGGTGGTCACAAGCACGCGGTCGCCCATCGCCACGCGCTCCCTGATTTCTCCGAGCAAATCGTCCACCTGGGTCCGTACCGGACGTATCTCGACCTCGGGGTCGATCAGGCCCGTGGGACGGACCACCAGCTCCACCACCGATTCGCCCGACTTCTCTGTCTCGTACTTACCAGGCGTTGCCGAGACGAAGATGGTGCGCGGCGCGCGACGCTCCCACTCCTCGAAACGCAGGGGCCGATTGTCCATCGCCGACGGCAGACGGAAACCGAACTCCACCAGCGTCTCCTTGCGCGAGCGATCGCCTTTGTACATCGCACCCAACTGCGGGACGGTCACATGCGATTCGTCGACGACCAGCAATGCGTCCGGCGGCAGGTAGTCGAACAATGTCGGCGGCGGTTCGCCCGGACCTCGCCGGGTCAGGTGCCGCGAGTAGTTTTCGATACCCTGGCAGTAACCCACCTCGGCCATCATTTCCAGGTCGAAGCGGGTGCGCTGATCCAGCCGCTGCGCCTCGACCAGCTTGTTTTCCTTGTACAGATACTCCAGGCGATCCTTGAGCTCGACCTTGATGGTCTCGATCGCGTTGAGCACGCTTTCGCGAGTACTGGCGTAGTGCGTACGCGGATACACCGTATAGCGCGGGACCTTGCGGATGGTCTCGCCAGTGAGCGGATCGAACAGCGAGAGGTTCTCGACCTCCCCATCGAACAGCTCGATTCGCAAAGCCTCGGTTTCCGATTCGGCGGGAAACACGTCGATGATCTCGCCGCGCACGCGATAGGTACCGCGCCGCAGCTCCAGCTCGTTGCGGGTGTACTGCAGCTCGGTCAGCTGACGGATCAGCGCGCGCTGATCGATACGCTCACCTCGCGCCAGGATCAGTCGCAACGAGAGGTAATCTTCGGGATCGCCCAGGCCGTAAATCGCCGATACGGTCGCCACGATGAGCGAATCTTTGCGGGAAAGCAGCGCCTTGGTCGCGGCCAGACGCATCTGCTCGATGTGCTCGTTGATGGACGCGTCCTTCTCGATGAAGGTGTCCGAGGCGACGACGTAGGCTTCCGGCTGGTAGTAGTCGTAGTAGCTGACGAAATACTCGACCGCGTTATGCGGGAAGAATTCCTTGAATTCCCCATAAAGCTGCGCGGCCAGCGTCTTGTTGTGCGCCATGACGATGGTGGGGCGCTGGACCTTCTCGATCACGTTGGCGATGGTGAAGGTCTTGCCCGAGCCGGTCACGCCAAGCAGTGTCTGGGAGGCCAGGCCGGCCTCAAAGCCATTCACCAGGCGCTCGATAGCCTGGGGCTGGTCGCCGGCAGGCTTGTAGGGGGAGACGAGCTCGAAACGGTCGGTCATGGCAGTCACATGCGGTCACGTCGGACTATTTTAAATTGCCCCTGCTGACATAGGCTGTCAGCAGAAGCGGACGGGATTTCCCGAAAGAGCCGGCAGCCGGATCCCGGGCGCCTGCCTAGGATGAAACGCGGTCCTAGATGGAGCTCCGCGCTTGTTTCCACGCCTCCCCGCGTCATTGCCCCGAGGCATGACCTTGATCGAGCAACTACTCGTCGCCGTCATTGCCGCAACACTTGCCTGCATCGGCCTGCCCGCACTCTGGCGCGCGGTTGCCACCAGCGAGACTCGACAGGCTCAAACCGAGCTCCTCAACGTACTCAACCACGCGAGGTCGCTTGCCGCGCAGACCGGCAGGGTCACCGTCGCCTGTCCCACCCATGACGGCAGGCAGTGCAGCGACGAAGCCGCATGGGATAGCGGGTGGCTGGTTGGCTTTCGCGGCGACAGGCAAGGTCGGATAGTTGGCCCTCCCCAGCTTCGTCGCGACAACCCCACCCATGCATTGAACATCCGCAGCACTCAGGGCCGCCGTAGCGTGCAATTCCAACCCGATGGCTCGGCCGGCGGCAGCAATCTGACCCTCCTCATTTGCCGCCGGCACGGCGACGGGCGAACGCTCAGCGTCAAAGTCTCGAACGCAGGGCGTATACGCGGCGGCAAGGGGACCGAAACGGAGACGCTTCAGTGCGGAGAAGCCTGACTGCCGGAGGTGCCAGATGCGGCCTCGTCACACGCCAAAAAAACAAGGCCCCGCATCGCTGCGGAGCCTTGTCGGAAGATGGCGCCCGATGTTGGACTCGAACCAACGACCCCCTGATTAACAGTCAAGTGCTCTAACCGGCTGAGCTAATCGGGCGGGGTGAGTCGCGTAGTTTGAAGTCCGTTCCACGGGCTGTCAAGCCTCGTTGCCCGGATGAGGAGCCGGACGATCAACCCGTGCGGACGCGATAGCACGGCTCGTAGGCGGCGCCTCCGGGCAGCTTCATGCGGTGCTGCACGACGAAGGCCTGCAGCAGCTCGTCCAGGGCACGCATGATGTCGTGCTCGCCATCGATATCGAATGGCCCGTACTGCTCGATGGCACGCACGCCCTCTTCCTTCACGTTGCCCGCCACGATGCCCGAGAACGCACGCCGCAGATCGGCAGCCAATTCATGCCGCGGACGCTCGCGATGAATGGCCAGCCCGTGCATGGCCTCATGCGTTGGGCGGAACGGAATCTGGAACGGGAACGGAATGCTCAGCGCCCAGTTGAAGAAGAATGCGTCCTTGTTGTCCAGGCGATGATTGCGCACCTTGTCGATACCCTTCGCCATAGCGTGCGCCACGGCTGTGGGGTCATCGACGATGATCTGGTAATGCTGCGCCACGCTGTCGCCGAGCGTCAGGCGCAAGAAGCGGTCGATCTGCTCGAAGTAAGCGGCGGACTGGCGCGGCCCGGTGAACACCAGCGGGAACGGAATGCCCGCGTTGTCCGGGTGCAACAGGATGCCCAGCAGATAGAGAATTTCCTCCGCCGTACCCACGCCGCCCGGGAACACGATGATGCCGTGACCGATACGGACGAAGGCCTCCAGGCGCTTCTCGATGTCCGGCATGATCACCAGGTGATTCACGATCGGATTCGGCGACTCGGCGGCGATAATGCCCGGCTCGGTCACGCCGATGTAGCGGTTGTTGCGTCGGCGCTGCTTGGCGTGAGCGATGGTGGCGCCCTTCATGGGGCCCTTCATGGCGCCCGGGCCGCAGCCCGTGCAGATGTCCATCCCACGCAGACCCAGCTGGTAACCCACCTGCTTGGTGTACTCGTACTCGTCGCGCGAAATGGAGTGACCGCCCCAACAGACCACCAGGTTGGGATCGATCTGCGGCTTGAGGATGCGCGCGTTGCGCAGGATCTCGAACACGGCGTGGGTGATGCCCACCGAGTCGTCCAGATCGAAGCCGCCCTGCTCCAGCTGCGTCGACACGTACACGATGTCGCGTACCACGGCGACCAGCAACTCATTGATACCGCGGATGATCTGACCATCCACGAACGCCTGCGGAGGCGCATTTTGCAGCTCGATCTTGATACCGCGGTCCTGCTGCAGCACCTGGATATCGAAATCGGGGAACTGCTCGAACATCGAGCGCGGGTCGTCCGTGACGTTGCCCGAGGTCAGCACCGCCAGCGCGCAGCGGCGCAACAGCGCATGCATGCCCGACCCACTGGCGTCGCGCAGGCGCGCCACCTCGTTGCGGGACAGGATATCCAGGCCGCCGGCGGGCGAGATGCGCGCGCTGACGGTGGCCTGCTTGCCGGCCTTGCCGGACGGAACAGCATTCATCGAATCTCCTTCGGCCGCGGCATGGCGGCAAAACGCCGCCCAAGCAAAGGCGGCCGAGTAGCTTCGCCCCGGAGAACCGGGCCGGTCAACCTCCCCCCATAAAAAAACCGGCGCCCGAGGGCGCCGGTTTCCTTCAGACAAGACAGCCTGGATTAGAACGTGTAACGCAGGCTGAGCATGGCGGACCAACGCGAGGCCGGGTTGACCTTGGTCGCACTGTTGTCGGTGGAGCTGTCGTAGACGGTCTTCGGGCCAGGCTGGTAGTTGCCATTGGCGTCCGTCGGCAGGCTGTAGATGTACTTGCCCGTCTTCGGATCCACACCACCGTAATTGGCCAGCGTGCGCATGTAGGGGAAGCCGACGTAGTTCTGCTGGCCCCACTTGTCGTTGACCAGGTTCAGGACGTTGTAGATGTCCAGTCGGATCTCGCCCTTGTTGCCCTTGAAGATGCCCGGCACTTCCTGGCTGAAGCTCAGGTCGAGCTGGTTGACCCAGGCGGACTTGGCGCCATTGCGGCGAGCCACCTTGCCCTGATGATCGTGCAGGTAGTCATCGCTGTCGATGAACGCATAGAACTGCTGCTCCAGCTTGGCAGCCTGCGCAGCCGTCGGAGCGCTGATGATCACCTCGCCCGGACGCGGGATGTAGACCAGGTCGCTGCGATAGGAATCGCCATTGGCATCGTTGCCGAACACCCAGCTATACGGCACGCCCTTATGGCCGTCGTAGAACAGGCTGACGGTCGTGGCGTAATTGCCGAAGAAGTTGTGCGACCAAGCGACCGAAGCATTCACGCGCAGCGGCACGTTGGTGTTCGAGGTCGAGGCGATGTCTTCGTTCGGGTTGTACCAGGCGTTGTTGCTGAAGTTCGAAGTAGCCTGGCTGGAGGTGCCCGGGTTCACCTCGGTAGCGTGCGAGCCAGTGACGCTAAGGCTGGCCGCCCAGCTGTCGGAGAACGGCTTGCTCAGCGACAGGGTCAGCGATTCCGCCTTGCCCTTGTTGGTGTTGGTCAGGTAAGTCACACCCTGGGCGAAGCGGCCATCGGCACGGATGCGCGAATTGTTGTTGTTGTTACCGACACTCGCGGCGCCGTTGGGATTGGTCGCGCAGTTGGTGGCACCCGTGGCGCCACCCAGCGACTGAGCGCCACCGATGCAACCGTAGTACGTGAAGCGGCCATCCGGCAGCACGCCCGAAGGCGCACCGATGTTGAGGTTCTTGTAGAGGATGCCGTCACGCGTTTCCAGGCGCTGATATTCCGCCGTAGCGATCACACCCCAGAACGGCAGCTCTCGGTCGATCGCCAGCGAAGCCTTCCACACGCTCGGCAGCTGGAAGTTCGGATCGATCGTGTCCACGGCCATCTGCGGCTTGGTGCCCGGGCCGGAGGTGTTCTGCTTGAGCGGGTTCGCACTGAACGCCGGGCAGGGAAGGAACGTGGTGCCAAACTTACAGGTCACGCCGTCGGCCTGGCGATCGTACTGGTAGGTGACGATGTTGATACCGTTGTTCTGGTACGGGTTCGTCATCCACACGGTCGGCGGGCTGGACTGGAACAGGCCCACACCGCCGCGCAGCTGGGTCTTCAGCTCGGTATCGAAGGTGTAGTTGAACGACAAGCGCGGCTGCACCAGAGTGCTGCCATTGATGGTGCCGGCGTTGCTGAAGCCGAAACGCTGCTCGAACGTGGCGTTGTACAGCGGCTTGTCGTCAGTCATGTAGTGATTGACGCGGAAGCCGTACTGCACGGACAGGTTGTTGTTGACCTGCCAGGTGTCCTGCAGGAACACGTCGCGCTCACGCAGCTCCCACTTGGCCGCGATGCCGTTGATGTCGTAGCCCGGCGCCGGCTGGTACAGGCTATAGCTGGAATACAGCCCCTGCTGGAATCCGGGAATGCTATTGAAGGTGTAGGCGCCAAACTCCGTGCGGCCGAACAGGTTGTAGATGCGATTGCGGCTGTAGTCGAAACCGCCCTTCACCGTGTGGTCGCCCAGATACAGCGTGCCCGCCCAGAACGCGCTCAGGTTCTTGACCTTGGCCGAGTTGTAGTGGCTGAACTGATCTTCACCCAGATTGACGGTCGGCGCGGTCGTGCTGTTGGTATTGCTGGCACGCACCGTGATCTGCGGCTGCTGATTGGAAACCGTTCGGTGCAGATCGAAGTCGCTATAAGCGATCTTCGTCTCGGACGAGAAGATATCGGTCCAGTCATCGAAGAACTGCAGCGTATAGTTCTTGTTGTCGGTGGCGACGTTGTACCAGTAGCTGCTCAGACCGATCGAGGTGGCGTTGTTGCCCTGCGGATTCGGCTTGAACTCCTTGGTGCGCTGGTAGGCGAAGCTGGCGCGGTGGTGATCCGTGATGTTCCAGTCCAGCTTGGCCTGGTAGCGCTTATCGTCCAGCGAGCCGGCATTGGCGCCGAGGCTGCCCGGCACGAGGCCCAGACCCGTCGCCGCATTGGTAATGCGAGCCAGATCGCTGGGCGAAATCTTGTTGCCGGTGGAGCCGCCGGTCAGCGTGCTGTCGAGGCCGTTGGCGGCGCCCGAGCTCAGGCCGGTGACCTTTTCCTTCTCGTAGCTGGCGAAGAAGAACAGCTTGTCCTTGATGATCGGGCCACCGAAGGTCGCACCCGCCTTCCAGTTGGTGTCGAACTCGGTGTAGTCGCGGTTGGTCTTCAGCCAGCCAGCCTTGCCCACCATGTCGTCGGTGTTCTTGTACGTGTAGTACACCGAACCGTGGAAGTCGTTGGTACCGCTCTTGGTGACGGCATTGATTTCCGCACCCACCGAGTCGGAAGTCACATCGTAGTTAGCGGTGGAGATCGAGTATTCCTCGATGGTGTCCATCGCGATCGGCGAACCGACGGTCGGCAGGCCACTGCCGTTCAGGCCGAAGGGGTCGCCCACGCCCAGACCGTCGACCTTGATGCTGTTGAGGCGGGCGTTCTGGCCGTTGGCCGAAATCGCGCCCGTCACGTGGTCCACGTTCACACGCGGATCGAGGCGGGCGATGTCGGCGATGTTGCCGCTCGGCGCCGGAGTCATCTTCAGCTGACGCTGCGACACATTGGTCGACAGACCCTTGTTCTCCGAAGTGAACAACTGCGAACCGGCGGTCGCGGAGACCGTCACGCCTTCGAGGTTCTTGGCGGCAGCGGCGGCGCCGACGGTGAGGTTCACCGCGGTGTCCTGCGACAGCTGCAGATACACGTTGTCCTGCTCGGTCGTCTGGCCGTCCTTGCTCACCTTCACATCGAACGGACCGCCCACGCGCAGACCCTGCGCGGCGTAACGGCCGTTGGAGTCGGTGGTGGTCGTCTTGGTGGTGCCCGACGGCTCGTGCACGATCTGCACGGTGGCACCGGATACGGGCTGGCCGCTGGCATCGAGTACCCGGCCGCTGATGGAAGAGGAGGTGTCCTGGGCGATGGCCGGCACCGACATCGCAAGCAGCGACGCGATGGCAAACGGCAGGACCTTGGCACGAATTCGGCTATTCACTGTGATTAACCCCTTGGGCGCGCAACGTAAAAATAAGCGAGGCGGAAACCAAAAATGCCGATGCCCGGCTCTAGCCAGGCAAGATCTTTCGAAGCAGATTGGTTTCCCCGGAATGTTCTTGCTGTCCGAGCTTTCTTGCGGCGAGACCGCCCCGCCTGCCAACAAAGTGTTAAGCGGACTTTAACGACATTCTATGACACTTATGTAACGGATTCACGTACTTTTTATCTCGTACCCGCCCATACCACTGCACTGGCGCACCGCTCAAGTGGCGTCAAAACAGCCACTTGTGGAAGGAGGTACGAAAGCCACCACCGCGCTTTGCGTCCTGGACCGCCCGCCGGAAATCCAGGCATCACAACGAAAGCTTAAGGCAGGCTACCAGCCTGCCTGGCGACAAGGGATAAGAAATTTCCCTAGGATTTTCCGAGGTAACGCGCACGCTTTGCGGGCTTGAGCGTGGACAAATCGAGCATTACCAGACCATCGACACACCCAGAAAAGCCCGGGTCTTCGCCGAAGTCGAGGAACTGCACACCTTCCGGCTCCACCAGATCCACGTACTGGCGATAGAGCACGGGCAGGCTGACGCCCAAGGCATCCAGGTGATGCTTGAGCTTGCCGAGGCCGGCGGCAGGATCCAGTCCCTCCAGCGCGGCGCGGACCATGTCGATCACCGCCGGTGAAATCACGAAGGGCTGGCGCGCAGCCGCAAGTCCAGGCGCGCCGAAATAATGCTGATGGGCTGCGGCAATCCATTCGCGCGCCTCGCGCGGGAGGCTGACCGACATGCTTACCGGCCCAAACAGGTAGCGCAGTTCCGGGTGGCGCTGCAGATAAAGGCCAATGCCCTGCCAGAGCTGATCGAGCGCGCGGGAGCGCCAGTACGCCGGCGCGATGAAGCTGCGTCCCAGCTCCAGCCCCTGTGCCAGGCGCGATTCCAGCGCCGGCGAGTAATTGAACAGGCTGGAGGTATACAGGCCCGCCATGCCTCGCTCGCCGATGATTCGCCCACCATGGCCGAAGCGGTACGAGCCGACGATGCGCAATGCCTTGGGATCCCACAGCACGAGATGCTCGTAGTGCGGATCGTAGGCGTCGAGGTCGCGCCGCGAACCGGTACCCTCTCCCACTTTGCGGAAGGTCAGCTCGCGCAGACGGCCGATTTCCCGCAATGCCGCGCTATCGGTCGCTCCCTGCAGCAACAGCACCTGCTTGCCGTCATTGAGATCGGCCAGCTTCTCCGCTCGCGCGGCGAGATCGGCCACGACGCGGTCGGCGGATTCGGGATGGGCGATGGGCGACTGGCCACCGAAGATCAGGCCACGATGGCGACCGATGCGATACACGTGACGTCGCATCAGTTTCGCAGCGCGCTGCGCCGAACCGCCGCTGCGCTGTTCCAGTTCGTCCACGCCTACCAACGCACCCACGCTGAAGTTGATGCGACGCTTGATCGGCGCCACGGCTTCGCGCGGCAGCATGGCAGTGCTCAGCGGCTTGGCCAACATGGAAAGGCCATAGAACATCGCGGAGTTGCGCGCCGCCACATGGATCGGCAACACGGGCGTCTTGCTGCGCAGCGCGAGCCTGGCGAAACCGTCGGACCAGCGACCGTCCCGCACGCCGCCGGGTCCCATGCGGGAAACCTCGCCGGCAGGAAACACGATCAGGGCTTCGCCGCGCTCCAGCGCGCGATAGATGTCGCGCATGCGTGTGCCGGCACCCTTGCCGAAAACGTCCACCTGCAGCAGGAGGCGGCTGAGCTGCGGAATGGAAGCCAGCCAGTCGTTGCCGAGTATCTTGACGTCGCTGCGCACCGAGCCGACCAGATGCAGCAGCGTCAGCGCATCGACCATGCCCAGGGGATGGTTGGCCACCACCAGCACACCGCCCTCGACGGGGATGTTTTCCCGTTCGCGCGGGTTGACGTAATAGTTGGCGCCGAGCACGTCCAGCGACCGCTCGACGAAATCGAAACCTTCGGAGTCCCTGAGTTTTTCGAGGACGCGGTTGAAGCCGTCCTCATCGGCGAGACGGCCAAGCACCCCGGCGACCGAGCGCCTCAGATGAGGGTGCTGTGCCAGCCATGGCAGACGTTCGATGAGGGTCTGTTCGACGCTTAGCATGATCGTCTCCTTAACGACTTCGCCCATGCTCGCCGCCGATTATGACAGCAAGGTGATCCCATCAGGGCAACCCCTTTTCGCCTGGAGCCGTTTCAAACGGCCAGATGCAAATACGCTGCCACTCCGCCCAGGAACATCTGCACGGATAGCGCGATGAGCAGCATGCCCATCACCCGCTCCAGGGCAGTCAGCACGCTCTCGCCCAGCCAGCGGAACAGGTAGGTGGAACACAAGAGAATCACCGCGGTCGCCAACCAGGCGCCGAGCAGCGCGATCGCCCAGTCCGCGGTGCGGCCGGGCTGGGTATTGGTGAGCAGCAGCAGCGCGGCCATGGCCGACGGGCCGGCCACGCCGGGAATCGCCATCGGCACGATGAAAGGCTCGCCCTCCCCGGCCTTCCCGAAAATCCCGCCGCCGTCCGCCGGCGGAAACACCATGCGGATGCCGATCAGGAACAGCACGATGCCGCCGGCGATGCTGATCGATTCCTGCCTCAACTGCAGGAGCTTGAGAATGTGCTGACCGCCGACCAGAAACCCCAGCAGCACGCCCAACGCGATCAGCAGCTCGCGCACCATCACGTAGCGCCGCCGCTTGGGCGCCACGTCCTTGAGCAGACTGAGGAAGATCGGGATGTTGCCCAGCGGATCCATGATCAGGAACAGCAAGATCGCCGCCGACAAGGTGGTCATCTGCGTTTCCATCTCAGGCCTCCGATCCGGCTGCGGATAACGAGGTGAACACCACTCAGGTCTCGCGTAGGTCGAGCGTGGTGCCCCGCGCGGACGCGCCCTGCAGCCCTAGCAGATAGACGGCCGCTTCCGCCGCCGCTTCCGGCAGAGGGAGCTTGCTGGTGTCCTCGCCGAAGTAGGCCTGGCGGCGCAGCGCAGTGCGCATCGGCGCAGGCAGCAACGCATGAGCGCGCAACGACGTGGTATCGGTTTCCTGGTGCAGAATTTCGACCAGACGTTCCAGCGCCGCCTTCGAGACACCGTACGCGCCCCAGTGTGCCTTGCTCACCAGCTCCGGATTGTCCAGCACAAATACCACCGCGCTATCTGGCGCGGCGGTGAGCAAGGGCATGCAGGCCTGTGTGAGCGCGAACGGCGCCGACACGTTCACGTGCAGGGCGCGCAACCACTCGTCAGGCTTGTGCATGGCGATCGGCGTGAGCCCATCGAAGCTCGCGGCCGCATGGACGATGCCATCCAGACGGCCGAAGTCGCGCGCGAGTCCATCGGCCACCGCCTGGTAGTCGTTGGGCGTGGCTGCCTCCATATCCAGCGGATGGATCACCGGCTCCGGCAACTGCTCGGCGAGCATCGCGTCGTAAAGCTGCTCCAGCTGACGCTTGCGCCGGCCGGTGATCACCACCGTGGCGCCGGCGCGCGCGGCAGCGCGAGCCACGGCGGCGCCCAGCCCGCCATAGGCGCCGGTGACCAGGATCACACGCCCGGCAAGCGAGTCGGGTTGCGGCGCCCAGCCCTGAGGGAGACGACTACTCGCCAGCGTCATGCCTGGGGCGCTCCGCTCACATCCAACACCATGCGCGCCAGCTCCCCGGAAGCTTTGAGATCCTCCACGATGTCGCAGCCGCCGATCAGCTCCCCCTGGATGAACAGCTGAGGGAAAGTCGGCCAGTTGGCGTAGTGAGGCAGAGCCGCGCGCACTTCCGCATCGGCCAGGACGTTCACGGCATGGAAATCCGCCCCTGCTTCCTTCAGCGCCTGCGCCGCGCGGCTGGAGAAACCGCACATCGGGAACTGCGGCGTCCCCTTCATGAAGAGCACGATGGGGTGTTCGGCCAAGGCGGCCTTGATTCGCTCGTTAACGTCCATAGCTCGGCAATTCATCATTACAATGCGATGAGATCGGTAGTGTATCAGTCGCGCAGCGGCCCGCCGTTCCACGGCATCCGTCTCGACTTTCCTCAGCCAACCGCCCAGGAGCCTCAACCATGGCGATCGAACTCCCCCCCCTGCCCTACGAAAAGAACGCGCTCGAGCCCCACATCTCCGCCGAGACGCTGGAGTACCACTACGGCAAGCACCACCAGGCCTATGTGACCAACCTCAACAATCTGATCAAGGGCACGGAGTTCGAGAACGCACCGCTGGAGGACATTATCAAGAAGTCATCCGGGGGCGTCTTCAACAATGCCGCCCAGGTCTGGAACCACACCTTCTATTGGAACTGCCTGAGCCCCAAGGGTGGCAAAGAGCCGACCGGCAAGCTGGCTGACGCCATCAACAAGGCGTTCGGCTCCTTCGAGAAGTTCAAGGAAGAATTCACCAAGTCCGCGGTTGGCAACTTCGGCTCCGGCTGGACCTGGCTGGTGCAGCGCCCGGACGGCTCGCTCGGCATCGTGAACACCTCCAACGCCGCCACGCCGATCACCGGCAGCGACAAGCCGCTGCTGACCTGTGACGTGTGGGAACACGCCTACTACATCGACTACCGCAACGCTCGTCCCAAATACGTCGAGTCGTTCTGGAATCTGGTGAACTGGGAATTCGCGGCCAAGAACCTGGCCTGAGCCCCATTCCACAAAAAGAAACGGAGCCGGTGACGGCTCCGTTTTTTTGTGCGCGTTCGATGGATCAGCGAAGCTCGCGAACCGCGGGGTCGGCCTGCTGGTCGCGCCCGAGCGCATGGGCAATGCCGCTAAGACGCTGAGCCATCCGCATCGCGTCCGGCGCACAGACCGTGGCGTGCCCCACCTTGCGGCCTGGGCGCGGCTGCTTCCCGTAGTCGTGCCAATGCGCGTCGGTCGACTGAAGCACCGGCACGGCATCGGGGAGCTCGCCGATCCAGTTGAACATCGCCGAGAGGCCGCGCGGAGAGGTATCGCCCAGCGGCATGCCGAGCACCGCGCGCACATGGTTCTCGAACTGACTGGTCAGCGCCCCCTCGATGGTCCAATGACCCGAGTTGTGCACGCGCGGCGCCATTTCGTTGCCGAGCAGCGCCCCATCCTTCACGAACAACTCCAGGGCGAACACGCCCACGTAAGTGAGTCGCTCGGCCAGTGTCCTAGCCAGCGCGGTGGCCCGCTCTTGCAGGTCGCCCACATCCGGCGCGGGCGCCAGGCTCAGCGAGAGCACACCATCGGTGTGCCAGTTCTGGGTCAACGGCCATGTCCGGAAGTCCCCATCCCTTCCACGCACCGCGATAACGGACAGCTCGCGATCGAACGGCACGAAGGCCTCGAGGATCAAGCCATGCGCTACCGCCTGTGACCCCAGGACGGCCCAGGCAGCATCGGCGTCGTCCAGGCTGCGAATGCGGAACTGCCCCTTCCCGTCGTAACCGAGGCGCCGCGTCTTGAGGATGGCCGGCGCACCGATGGTCGCCAGGGCGCGATCCAGATCGGCGCGAGTATCAACCGCCATGAAAGCAGGCGTATCGAGACCGCATTCGCGGAACAGGGTTTTCTCGGCCAACCGGTCCTGCGCCACGGCGAGCGCCCGCGGGGCGGGAAACACGGCGACGCGCTCAGCCAGCCAATGGGCGGTCTCCGCCGGCACGTTCTCGAAATCGAACGTGACCACGTCGACCTGGCGCGCGAAGTCTTCCAGCGCGGCATAGTCGGTCCAGTCAGCCGCCAGCAGCGGCGCGACCTGCGCTGCGCAGGCGTCCGGCGCACTGTCGACCACCAGGGTCTTCACCCCGAGCGGCGCGGCCGCCAACGCCAGCATGCGTGCCAGCTGGCCGCCACCAAGAATGCCCAGCACGGGTTGGCGTCGGATCGTCATTGCCGCGGGTCCGGATGGTCCAGAACGGCCTGGGTTTGACGTGCGCGATACGCGTCGAGCGCCGAAGCCAGTGCGGAATCGTGCAGCGCGAGCACGGAAGCGGCCAGCAGGCCGGCATTGACCGCGCCAGCCCGGCCGATCGCCAGGGTACCGACGGGGATGCCGGCCGGCATCTGCGCGATGGAAAGCAAGGAATCCATGCCGCTCAAGGCTTTGGACTGCACCGGCACGCCCAGTACCGGAAGCCGGGTTTTCGCCGCCAGCATGCCCGGCAAGTGCGCCGCGCCGCCGGCACCGGCGACGATGACCTGGATGCCCCGCCCAGGAGCTTCTTCGGCGTACTTGAACAGCAGATCCGGCGTGCGGTGCGCGGAAACCACCCGCACTTCATGGGGCACGCCCAGTTCGGTCAGCACGCTGGCCGCATGCTCCATGGTCTCCCAGTCGGAACGGGAGCCCATCACTACGCCGACCAGCGGCGCCTTGGCTGTCGAAGTCATGGTCCGGCTATCCAAAAGGGGCTATTGTACGGACCTTTCCGCGTCATCACACGACCACACACGCCCGTCATGGACAAGCGCCTGCTCGATATCCTCTGCTGTCCGGTTACCAAGACCCCGGTCCGGCCGCTCGGCAAGAATGAGCTGGAGGCATTGAATGCCGCCATCGCTCAGGGTCAGGTGGACACCGTAGCCGGCGTCCGGGTGGAAACACCGATCCAGGAAGGCCTGATCACCGTCGATCGCAAGGTGGTCTACCGCATCGAAGACGGCATCCCCGTGATGCTCCCCGAGGAAGGGGTGGGCACGACCCAGCTGCGAGATTTCCCCTCCGCCGCCTGAGCCCCGGCAGGTCGCTTGAGGCCGGCCTGGGATGCCCCCAGATGCCAACCTGAGCATGACATTGCCTTGACGTTTCGCGTATCGTTGCCCGTCATGCGGTCGGCGTAGCCGCTCCGGCGCGACGGCAGCACATCACACAGGGGTGTGGCGATGAAAGACGCCAGTGAGCCATCCAATATCGTCAATATCAGCCAGCGCCTGGACCCTTCCAGCGAGCGCGGTGGCGCCCTGCTGAACACCGTCCGCGACATCGCCTCGCGGCGTCTGCAACTGCTCGCCAATGGCATGTTCGAGCATGTCGACGACGCCTTGTTCGACCTGGCCGAGAAAGCCGAGAACAACGCCGCGCAGATGCATTACTTCGATGGCATGCGCGAAGTGCGCAAGCGGCGACCGGCGGTCGAACGCGCCTTCCTGAACACCGTCTCGCGCGGAATCGCCGATTTCGTCACCCAGCAGCGCGCCCATGCCGGCGGGGGCCCCGTGCAACTGCCCGTCGGCACCGTCGAGCTGACGTTGGTAGCCGACAACGAGCTGGAAGAATCGCTCGCGATCACCAGCATGATCGGCAAGAACGAGACCCGCCTCACCCGTGACCTGTTCGCCGTCAACCAGCGGTTGTCGGTCATTTACGGCGGGGTGAAGGTCGAGGACTCCAACAATCCGGTCGCGCCTGCCTCGCTGACTCAGGCGTTCCGCCAGGCGATGCGCGAGCTGTCGGCGGAAATGCGCGTCAAGCTGATCATCTACAAGCTGTTCGATCGCTACGTGCTCGCATCGCTCGACGAGCTTTACCAGGAAATCAATACCGAGCTGGTTCGCGCGGGCGTGCTCCCGCAACTGCGCCACGAAGTGCAGCGCAGCAGTTCGGTGCCCCCAGCGGCCGGTACTCCGGCCAGTACCGCGGCAGCGGCGGCTGGCGCACAGGGAGAAGCATTCCCGGCCGGCGACGACGCGACCTCCAACGAACTGCTGCAGACTCTGCGCGCGCTGTTCAGCGCCCGCCGCGGCGGGATGCCGGAAAACCTGCCGGTCGGCGGCCCACTGCAGGTGCCTACCGTCAATGAGCTCATCGGCGCGCTGAGCGTCCTGCAGAGCCAGGCCGCCTCCGTGGGCAGCCCCCTGCCCTTGCGCGGCGGCCAATCGACGACGTCCGTCATGCAGGAAGTCGCCCACCTGAAGGAGCAGCTGCTGGCGCAGATCGGGTCGCTGCGCGGCGAACGTCCCGGTCAGGTCGCGACGATGGACGAGGACACGATCGACCTCGTCGGCATGCTGTTCGAGTTCATTCTCGAAGACCGCAACCTGCCCACGGAAATGCAGGTGATGCTCGCTCGCCTGCAGATTCCCTATCTCAAGGCGGCCATTCTCGATCGCCGCCTGTTCGCGCACCGTCAGCACCCGGCCCGCCGCCTGCTGGACAGCCTTGCGGACGCCGCCAAGGGTTGGTCGCCGGAATCCGACCGCGACCATCGCCTGCACGACAAGGTGAAGTCGATCGTCGACGCGCTCTTGCAGGAATTCGACGACGACCTGACGATCTTCGATCGACTCAACGCCGATCTGCAGGATTTCCAGGACCAGAGCCGCCGGCGCGCCGAACTCGCCGAACAGCGCGTGGCCGAGTCCACTCGCGGTCGCGAAAAACTGGAGCAGGCGCGCCGCCGCGCCGCCAGGGAGATCCTCACGCGCATCGGCGATCACTCGTTGCCGCCGCTGATCCACGGCATCCTGTCGCGCGCCTGGGCGAACTACATGGTGCTGACCATCCTGCGCCAGGGCGAGGAGTCCTCCGAGTTCCGCGATTCGCTGCGCTTCGTCAACGACTTCATCGCCAGCACGCGCCCAGCCCGCTCGCTCGAAGATCGCCGCACGCTGCGCCAGATGCTCCCGGGCATCGAGCGTTCCCTGCGCCGCGGCCTGGCCAATGTCGCATTCCAGGAAAGCGACATCGAGCGGTTGCTCGCCCAGTTGCATACGTATTACCGCCACCAGCTCGGCGAGCAAGTCCCGGCCAATGAGGTGCAGGCAGTCGAGGAATCGGCGACGCTGCCGATCCCCGAAAGCATCCAGCCCATCGCCGAGAGCGAGGCCTCGCTGGAAGCCGCCGAGCCGGAAGCCGCGCAGGAGGAAGACATTCCTGAACTCCAGATCGTGCAGGATTTCAAGCCGGGAATCTGGCTGGAATTCGCCACTGACGGCGACACCATCGAACGCGCCAAGCTTTCCTGGATCAGCCCGATGAGCGGCCGCTATCTGTTCGTGAACCGTCGCGGCCTCAAGGTCGCCGACTATTCGCCGCACGAACTCGCGCGCGAAATCGCCGGCGGCCGCGCCCGCATTCTGGAATCGACCGCCTTGTTTGATCGCGCGCTGGATGCCATCGTTGGCCGATTGAGCCAACCTGCCACCTCCGCATGACCTCAAAGCCATCGATTACCCCGCCGTCAGCCGATCTCGTGTTGGCGGACGTCGAACGCGCTTTTGCCGAAGACCTCGGTACGGGCGATGCCACCGCCGACCTTCTGCCCGCCGGCGCGACCGCGAGAGCGACCCTGACGTGTCGCGAAGATGCCGTCATTGCCGGCACGGCCTGGTTCGATGCCTGTTTCCGGCAGCTCGACCCCGACGTGCGCATCGACTGGCAGGCCACTGACGGCGCACGCGTCGCGCCGGGCTCCGTGATCTGCAGATTGGAGGGTAAGGCGCGGGCTCTGGTCAGCGCAGAGCGCTCGGCCCTCAATTTCCTGCAGCTGCTCTCGGGTACGGCCACGACCACCGCCGCGTACGTACAGGCCGTAGCCGGCACGTCCGTCCGCGTGCTCGACACCCGCAAGACCGTGCCCGGATTGCGCATCGCTCAGAAGTACGCGGTGCGCTGTGGCGGCGGCCACAATCATCGCGTGGGCCTCTACGACGCCATCTTGGTGAAGGAGAACCACATCATCGCGGCAGGCGGGATCGTTGCCGCCGTCGAAGCCGCGCGCCGGCTTCACCCCGGACTGCTGCTGGAGGTGGAGGTCGAGGACCTGGCCGAACTGCATCAGGCACTCGATGCCGGCGTGGATCGCATCATGCTCGACAATTTCACCATCCCGCTCATGCGGGAGGCGGTTGAGATCGTGGCGGGTCGTGTATCGCTGGAGATCTCCGGCAATGTCGACCTCACCACCATTCGCGCTTATGCGGAGACGGAGGTGGACTTCATTTCCGTCGGCGCACTCACCAAGCACGTGCACGCCGTGGACCTTTCTCTGCGTCTGCAGCTCGATTGACGGACCGCCTCCACAGCGGCCGGACCACAGCACAAACTCGCGACAACGGCATTCAAGGGCCCGCCGGCCTTGCGGGCGCCAGCCAGCGCCCACACACTGGCGCGCATGAACCGATTCACCGACCTGTTTCTGCTGCTGGGCCTGCTGACCCTCATCGCGGGCTGGCTAAAGCTGAGCCGCTATCGCGAGCTGGCCATCAATGAGGCACGCCGGCAATGCGAGCGGCACGGTCTGCAGCTGCTGGACGAAACGGTCGGCCTGCGCAGCATCGGCCTGCGCCGCCTGGATGGCATGCGAGTGATCGAGCGCAGCTATAGCTTCGAAGTCAGCATCGACGGCGACGACCGCGAGCCGGGCCGCCTCTGGTTCGCCCAAGGGCGCCTGACCGGACTGAGCCTGCCGACGATCGAAACCCGCATACCCGAGCCGCACGAGACCATGGCGGATGCGAACAACGTGATTCCCCTACGCCCCCGGCTGGGCGGCAGGAAGTCCGGGGATACGCACCTTCATTGAAAGCCCGACGGCATTCGCCGCCGGGTTTCTTACTTCACCACGCGCAGGAACGGCGCGCCCTTGCGCGGCTTCTCGCCAGCGTCGGCCCCATCGGAAGGCGGGGTATCGTCGGACGGCGGTTCCGGCGGAGAAGGAGGATCGCCCCCTTCGTCAGCCGGAAACATCATGCCCTGCCCATTTTCCTGAGCGTATAGCGCGAGCACGGCGTTCACGGGAATGAGGATGGAATGGCTGACGCCGGAGAACCGCGCCTGGAAGCTGATCCATTCATTGCCTAGATCCAGGTTGGCGACGGCGCGCATCGCCAGGTTCAGTACGACCTGGCCATTCTTCACCACCTGCGGCGGCACGCGCACGCCTTCGCGCGCGGCGTCCACCAGGATGTAAGGCGTGAGGTTGTTGTCGGTGATCCAGTCGTAAATCGCCCGCAGCAGATAGGGGCGATTGGAGGTCATCGGTACGTGTTGATCGTTACTGCTCATCTTCAGGGGCGCATGGCCTTTTCTTCCGGAGTCATACTGCGCGCAAATCCCTGGCTATGGAATAGGCGCTCGCCATAGTCGACCACTGGCTTGCCTTCTCGCCCCAGCTCCACGCCCAGCCAAGGCAGGCGCCAGACCACCGGCGCGACCAGACAATCGGCCAGACTCATTTCCGGATTGAGGAAAAACTTGGAGGCTTTGAACAGCGGCAGCGAAGCCAGCAGATGCTCGCGCAACCGCTTGCGCGCCGCATCGGCGGGGCGGCCGCCGGCACGGATGACGTTGACCTCGGGCAGCCAGTCAAGCTCGATGCGCAGCGACGCAAGACGCAGGCGCGCTCGCGAGAGCGGATCGATCGGCATCAACGGCGGGTGAGGGTAACGCTCGTCCAGGTATTCGCACACCACCGAGGTGCCGTAGAGCGTGAGATCGCGATCGACCAGCGTAGGCGTGGAGCCGTAGGGATTCAGATCCAGCAGATCCTCCGGCGGCTTGCTCGGATCGACGATTACCCTTTCGTAGCTGACACCCTTCGCCGCCAGCACCAGACGAGTGCGGTGACATTGAATGTCATCCGCGGTCGAGTACAGGGTAAGTACGGATCGCGAACGTGCGCTTTGAACCATGCGCGGTCTCCCCATCGACTAGACGCACGCGGCGGCCGGAGCCGCCGCATGCCGGGCCACGGAGCGACGTCTCAGTGGACGTCCTTCCAATATTCCTTCTTGAGCGCGTACGCCAGCAACGTGAAGCCGGCCAGGAACAGCAGCACCCAGATACCGTAGCGCTGGCGCTGCAGGGCGGCCGGCTCCGAAACGTACTCCAGGAACGTGGTCAGGTCGCGGGTGGCCTGCTGGAACTCGGCGGGAGTGAGCTTGCCCGGACGGGCCAGGTCGAGCTTCTCGACGGTTTCCTCACCATCGACCTTCTTCATCACGGCCGTCTGCAATCCCTGCAGCTCCCACAGCGGGTTCGGCATGGACGCATTCGGGAACACCGTATTGTTCCAGCCCACCGGACGGGTCGGGTCCAAGTAGAACGAATTCAGGTAGCCGTAGACCCAGTCCGCGCCCTTGGCGCGCACTTCCAGCGAGAGATCCGGCGGCGCCTTGCCGAAGAACGATGCCGCAGCCTCCTCCGGCATATGCGACACGACGGCATCGCCGAACTTGGCGCCGGTGAAGTTCAGGTTGTCCATCACCTCTTTCTCGCTCAGGCCGAGGTCCTCGGCGACGCGGGAATAGCGGACGAACTTCAGCGAATGGCAACCCACGCAGTAATTGAAGAACAGCTTGGCGCCGCGCTGCAGGGAAGCCTGGTCGCGCACATTGGTGCCGGCCGAAGGCATCGCACCCTCTTCGGACGCCAGGACCGTGGTGGTGGTACCGGCCAGCAGGCCGACCGCGAGGGCAATCGAGGAGATATAGCGCTTCATCAGGGACTGCCGCTTAGTCATGGTCATACACCACCCGCTCCGGTACCGGCTTGGTCTTCTCGCGGCCACCGCGCGTGTAGATCCACAGGAACACGAAGAAGCCGAAGTAGATCAGCGTCATCAGGCGACCGAAGGAGTTTTCCCAGAAGGTCACGTCGGTATGGCTGCCGAACCAGGCCGGAATGACTTCCGCCACCACGCCCGCACCGACGGCACCCAGCGCGATGAAGGAGATCGCGAACAGGCCGAGGGCGACCTTGAAGCCCGTGCCGCGATAACGGATCGAGCGCACCTTGCCGGCATCGATCCACGGCAGCAGGAACAGCAGCACGATCGCGCCGAACATGCCCAACACACCCCAGATCGCCGTGCTGAAGAACGACGGGATCATGCGCAGAATCGCGTAGAAGGGCGTGAAGTACCACACAGGCTTGATGTGGGTGGGTGTCACCAGGTTGTTCGCCGGCACGAAGTTGTCGTGCTCGAGGAACCAGCCGCCGAAAGTCGGCGCGAAGAAGATGATGAAAGCCGCGATGATCAGGAAGAAACCGACGCCGACCAGGTCCTTCACCGTGTAGTACGGATGGAAGGGAATGCCATCGGCCGGCTTGTTCGCGTCCCAGCGGTTGCCCTTCGGACCGTGTTTGATGTCGACGCCGTCAGGGTTGTTCGAGCCGACCTCGTGCAACGCAGCCAGGTGCAGCACCACCAGCAGCAGCAGCACCAGCGGCAGCGCGATAACGTGCAGCGCGAAGAAGCGGTTGAGCGTGGCGTCGGCCGGCAGATAGTCGCCCATGATCCACTCCACCAGGGAGTTGCCGATCACGGGGATGGTGCCGAACAGCGAGATGATCACCTTGGCGCCCCAGAACGACATGTTGCCCCACGGCAGCACGTAGCCCATGAAGGCCTCGGCCATCAGCACCAGGAAGATCAGCATGCCCAGCAGCCACACCAGCTCGCGCGGCTTCTGGTACGAGCCGTACATCAGGCCGCGGAACATGTGCAGGAACACCACCACGAAGAACAGCGACGCGCCCGTGGAATGCATGTAGCGGATGAGCCAGCCCCATTCCACGTCGCGCATGATGTACTCGACCGACGCGAACGCTTCCGCGGCGCTGGTCTTGTAGTTCATGGTGAGGAAGATGCCGGTGACGATCTGGTTGACCAGCACCAGCAGGGCGAGCGAACCGAAGTAGTACCAAAGATTGAAATTCTTCGGCGCGTAGTACTCGGTCATGTGCTTGCGATAGGTCGGCGCCAGTCCAGGCGCGCGCTCGTTGACCCAATCGCCGATGCGCGAGAACACAGTAGCCATCAGCCGGCCTCCTTCGGGTCCACGCCGATCTGGATGTGCGTGTCATCCACGAAGTGGTACGGGGGAATGAGCATGTTCTTCGGCGCGGGCACACCGGCGTACACGCGGCCGGCCATGTCGTAGCGCGACTTGTGGCAGGGGCAATAGAAACCGCCCTTCCACTCCGGATCGAACGGCTCGGGCTTCATCACCGGGACGAAGTCGGGCACGCAGCCGAGGTGGGTGCACAGCGCCACCATGACCAGCCATTCCGGCTTGATCGAACGCGTTTCGTTCTGCGCGTACTTGGGCTGCTGGTCGGCCGAGCTGCCGCTGGACTTGGCGTCCACCAGGCGGCCGTCCTGGCCCGGCAGAGCGTCGAGCTGTTCCTTGGTGCGATTGACCACGAAGACCGGGAGGCCACGCCAGGGGTAGGTCACCTTCTGACCCGCCTCGATTTTGCTGATGTCGACCGTGACAGGAGCACCGGCGGATTTGGCTCTTGCGCTGGGCTCCCACGACTTGATGAAGGGCACGGCTGCCGCGATGACTCCTGCACCTCCGACCACTGCAGTGGTCGCGGTGAGGAACCGGCGGCGGCCATGATCGACGACTTCGTTCGCCATCAGGCTCTCCGGTACTAATGCCATTGAGGTGCGACTCTTTGGGGGCCGCAAAAATCGCGTTAGTGTAGCGTCAGCCCCTGGCCCGTACAATAAAACCGGACAGGCGCCTGCGTCGATCCGCACCCTCCTTCCAGGGCGTTGCCACAGCTCATTTTTTTCCCTCATGAAACAAGCCGTCGGCACGCTCGCCTTCATCGCCCGCTTCGTCATTCTCGGGCTCGCCCTGGCCTTCATCGTCAGCCTTCTCTGGCCCGGTGTCGCCGATCGCCTTCGCGCCGGCATTGGCCTGCATGCGCCACAGCCCGCCTCAGGCCAGACCGCCCCCGCCATCCGCGGCCGCGCGACCGGACCGGTTTCCTATGCGGATGCGGTCGCCAAGGCCGCACCGTCAGTGGTCAATATTTACGCAAACAAGATGGTGACCGAGCAGGGGGTACAGATGTATACCGACCCCGTGCTGCAGCGCCTGTTCGGCGGACGCCCGGCCATCTACAAGCGGCGCGAGCAGAGCCTGGGGTCGGGCGTGATCGTTAGCGACCAAGGCTACGTACTGACCAACAACCACGTGATCGCCAAGGCCGACGATATCCAGGTGCTGCTCTACGACGGCCGCGTGGCGAAGGCACAGCTAGTGGGTGCCGACGCGGAAACGGACCTGGCGGTCCTCAAGATCGACGTCTCCAGCCCTCCCGTGATCCCTTTCGCCGACGGGCATCCCGCGCGAACCGGCGACGTCGTGCTCGCGATCGGCAACCCCCTCGGCCTAAACCAGACGGTGACCATGGGCATCATCAGCGCCATCGGCCGCCAGCTGAGCAGCTCCAGCCCGGAAGACTTCATCCAGACCGACGCCGCGATCAACCTGGGCAACTCCGGCGGCGCACTGGTCAACACGGACGGCGAGCTGGTGGGCATCAATACCCTCCTGATCGGCAAGGCAGCCAACGCGGAGGGGATCAGCTTCGCGATTCCGGTGAGCAGCGCCAAAAAGGTCCTGGAGCAGATCATCGATACGGGGCACGTCGTGCGCGGCTGGATCGGCGCGGACTACACGTTCGTCCCCGTGGCGGCCGACAGCGGCCTGCCCGCAGCCGCTCGCGGCGCGCAGGTAACCGACGTCTATCCAGGGGGACCGGCGGCCCAGGCAGGCATCCAGCCCCATGACATCCTGCTGCGCATCGGCAAAGACGACATCGTGGATCCCGCGGATCTGCGGCGCCGCGAGGCGGCGCTTCAGCCCGGCAGCAAAGTCGAAGTATCAGGATTGCGCAACGGCGCGCCCTTCCATGCCGAAGTCATCCTCGCCCAGCGCCCTCCGATGACACCCACCGCTTCGTTGGACGGCTAACCCCGCCCCGGCCCCGGCCCCTGGGCCGACGCCATCGGCGGCCGGATGGCCGCGCCGTACCGTTTGCGCAATGTGCCCACCCGCTCTACATAGACCTGCGTTTCCGCGTACGGCGGCACGCCGCTGTAGCGCTGCACGGCGCCCGGCCCCGCGTTGTATGCCGCAGCGGCAAGGCGTTCATCGCCGTTGAAATTCCTCAGGAGTAGCGCGAGATAGCGTGCGCCGCCGCGGATGTTCTGGTCGACGTCGAAGGCATCGCGCACCCCCATGTCGTTGGCGGTGGAAGGCATCAGCTGCATCAGGCCCTGCGCGCCTGCGATCGACAGGGCCCGCGGGTTGTACGCGCTCTCGGCATGGATGATGGCGCGCAGGAAGGCCTCGTCCAGACCGAACTCGGCGCTCGCCAGCCGAATGGTGTCGGCATAGGCGGTGAGATTGAGCTGCACGCTGTCCCACCGAATGGGCGAGTGCAGATTGCAGGCCACGCAGGTGGAGATGTAGGTGAACAGCATCGTCACCGCATGCGTGCCCGGCCCCGCAGGCTTCATATTGGTGTATTCGACGCTACCGTCAGGCCGTGTCACGCGATAAACCGCGCCACGCAGCACCCGGTCGCCCGCCGGCGGCGGTGCAGAGGCCACCGTATCGGTATCCGATTTGGATTCGCTGTAAGTCCATTGGCCCGCCTTGCCGGCCGGAACCGGCGGCGCGGCAGGCGGCAATGGCTGCCCGGATGTGGCCACATCGCCCCTCACACCGATCAGGGAGGGATCCGGCAGCGCCTGTGCGGTAGTCTGGGCCTTGCCCTGAACCCATGCCAGCGAAGCGGCAGGGGCCGCCGGCGCCGCCCTGGCGGCCTTGGCGCGGGGTGCTACATCCGCCACGGTCGCGATCTTCTGGCAGCCCTGGTAGCCCTGGGTACTGTTGCTGTAGACCGTCTCGCCAGCCGCGCCGGTGCAGCGGTACAGCCCTCCCGCATGCGCCGGTGCCAACCACAGCCATCCGCCCAGCAGCAGGCACGCCCCGGCCGCCCGGCGCAGAGCCGGACCGGAACGGAAAGCCCGCAAGGACGAGCCGATGCTTTCCCCTTGTCGCTCGGCATCAGTCATGGCGCGCAGTGTGCCCCTGCCCAAGGGGCAAGCCAAGCGCCGCCTCGCCATTTCGTGCGCCCCGACAAACTCGGCCGACCGCCATCCGGCAGAACCCATGCAAGTCCCTGATCGCACAAGCCGTTCGCTGGCATGCGTGGCGGCGGGCGCGTAAACTGCGCGGTTCGGCGTCCCACGCCCCTTCCCTACCGGTACCTGCGCCATGAGCGGCAAGCTTTTCATCAAGACCCACGGCTGCCAGATGAACGAGTACGACTCGGCCAAGATGGCCGATGTGCTCAAGGCATCGCATGGCTTGGAACTGACCACGGACGAGTCCGAAGCGGACGTCATTCTGGTCAATACCTGCTCCATCCGCGAGAAGGCGCAGGAAAAGGTCTTCAGCCAGCTCGGCCGCTGGAAGGAATACAAGCAAGGCGGCAAGCCGGTGCTGATCGGCGTGGGCGGCTGCGTCGCCTCGCAGGAAGGCGAGGCCATCATCAAGCGCGCACCATTCGTGGACCTGGTGTTCGGCCCGCAAACCCTTCATCGCCTGCCCGAGCTGATCGAGGCCAAGCGTGCTACCGGCAAGCCGCAGGTGGACATCAGCTTTCCCGAAATCGAGAAGTTCGACCGCCTGCCCGAGCCGCGTGCCGAGGGCCCCACGGCTTTCGTGTCGATCATGGAAGGCTGCTCCAAATACTGCTCTTACTGCGTGGTGCCCTACACCCGCGGCGAGGAGATCAGCCGTCCGTTCGACGACGTGCTGGTCGAGGTCGCCCAGCTGGCTGCGCAAGGCGTGCGCGAGGTGAACCTGCTGGGCCAGAACGTGAACGCCTACCGCGGCGCCACGCACGATGGCGGCACCGCCGACTTGGCCGTGCTGATCCACGCCATCGCGCAGATCGAAGGCATCGGCCGCATCCGCTTCACCACCTCGCATCCGTTGGAGTTCTCCGACTCGCTGGTCGAGGCATACGCGAACGTGCCCCAGCTGGCGAACTACCTGCACCTGCCCGTGCAGGCCGGCTCCGATCGCATCCTGGCCGCCATGAAGCGCGGCTACACCGCCATCGAGTTCAAGCAGAAGATCCGCAAGCTGCGCGCGGTGCGCCCGGACATCTGCGTCTCCTCCGACTTCATCGTGGGCTTCCCCGGCGAAACCGACGAGGATTTCGAAAAGACGATGAAGCTGATCGAAGACGTCGGCTTCGACCAGAGCTTCTCCTTCATCTTCTCCTCTCGCCCCGGCACGCCGGCCGCCAATCTGGCCGACGACACGCCGATGTCGATCAAGCACCAGCGCCTGGAGCGGCTACAGGCCGCGATCAACGCGAACGCGAAGAAGATCAATGAGGCGATGGTTGGCACCGTGCAACGCGTGCTGGTCGAGAAGCCCAGCAAGAAGAACCCCAACGAGCTCACCGGTCGCACCGAAAACATGCGCTTTGTGAACTTCCCCGGCCCGGCCCGCCTGATCGGCCAGTTCGTGGACGTAGTGATCACCGAGGCCATGACCAACTCGCTGCGCGGACGCGTCCACAGCGCCGACGACCAGCAAGCCGCCTGAACGCTGCGGGCTAAGGCAAGCAGGGGGCGGACCTCGACGGCCACCGCCCTCTTGCACTGCGCATCGCGGCAATCTTTGCCCGCGGCGCACCCGATCCGTCGACTTCAGTCAAGCCGCTTGCGAAAGCGCAGGATCGCCGCGGCCATCATGACCGCGGTAAAGGCCACCAGCGCGGCCACCTCCCTCCACAACTCGCCCAGCCCCGCGCCGCGCAGCATGATGCCGCGGATCAGCCGCAGGAAGTGCGTGAGCGGGAGCAGCTCAGCGAGCCATTGCGCGGCCTTGGGCATGCCGGCGAATGGAAACATGAACCCCGAAAGCAGGATGGACGGCAGGAACACGAAGAACGTCATCTGCATGGCCTGAAACTGCGACTGCGCCCTCGTCGATATCAGCAGGCCCATCGTGAGGTTGGCCAGGATCAGCAGGCCCGCCGCCAGGTAGACGTCCAACAGGCTGCCATGCACCGGGACCTCGAACAGCCAGCGTCCAAGCGCCAGGATCACGCTGGTCTGGATCAGTCCAATGCCGATGTACGGCAGCACTTTGCCGACCATCAGCTCCCCACTGCTCAGCGGCGTGGCGATCAACAGTTCCATGTTGCCGCGCTCCCGCTCCCTGACGATGGCGATCCCCGTGAACAGCACCATGGTCATCGTCAGGATGACGCCGATCAGGCCAGGCACGATGTTCACCGCCGATCGTCGCTGCGGATTGTAGAAGCTGACGATGCTGATCGGCCCCGCTGCCGGTGTGCTGACCAATGGCGCGCGCGTGTCCGGTGCCCCGCTGTCTACCGGCACCTGCGCTAACTGCACGGCGGCGCTCTGCACCACGTTGTCGCTGCCGTCCACCATGATCTGGGCTACCTGGCGGCCGTCATAGCGGCGGCGTTCGAAATCCGGCGGAACCGCCACGCCGATACTGATTTCCCCTCGGCGCAGCATCGCCACCAGTTCCTCCGGCGTATCGGCGCGCGCGACCGGCGAGATCACGCCGGTCGCCAGCATGTCCATTACCAGCGCGCGCGAACCGGCGCTGTTGGCCTGGTCGACGATCCCTGCGTCGAGGCCGCGCAGATTCGTATTGATGGCGTAGCCGAACAGGACCAGTTGAATCACCGGAATGCCCACGATCATCGCGAGCGTGATCCGGTCGCGGCTCAGCTGCCGCAGCTCCTTGATCACGATGGCCCAGAGCCGGCGCCAGCTCATGCGGCGTGCTCCTCCGGGGCGCGCTGTTGACGCGTCACGGCGACGAACACATCCTCGAGATTCGGAACGACGTCCTGGACGGTCGCGCCCTCCATCTGCTCCGCCAGAGCCTGCTGCAAGCCCTCGCGCGCTTCTTCGCCGGTCTCGCCGCCTTCGCGCACCAGCACCCGCAACTCGTTGCCCACTTGAGCCGCGCCGAGAACGTTGCGGACATGGACAAGCACATGCTGCGCGCGACGGGCGTCGCCGCCTGAAACGACAAACGTCCGCCCTTGGAGCCGGCCGGTCAGTTCGGCAGGCGTGCCGTCGGCCACGAGCACGCCACGATCGAGGACGGCGAGGCGATGGCAACGCTCCGCCTCGTCCATCAGGTGGGTCGAGACCAGCAATGTCGTGCCCTCGTCGGCCAATTCGAACAGCTTTTCCCAGAAGTCGCGCCGCGACTCGGGATCCACCGCGCTGGTCGGTTCATCGAGAAACAGCAACTCAGGCTCATGGATCACGGCACAAGCCAAGGCAAGCCGCTGCTTCTGGCCACCGCTCATGGTGCCGGCCAATTGTTTTTCCCGGTCACCGAAGTGGTACTGCTCCACCAGGTCGGCGACGCGCCGCGCGGCGTGCTGCTTGGGCACTCCCTGTACCGCGGCCATGAATTCCAGGTTCTCGCGCACGCTCAGGTCTTCGAACAACGAAAACTTCTGAGTCATGTAGCCGATGCGTCTGCGCAAGGCTTCCGCCTCTCTGGGAATACTGAGGCCAAGCACATCGATCTCTCCATCGCTGGGCGTGAGAAGGCCGCACAGCATGCGGATGGTGGTCGATTTGCCCGAACCATTGGGGCCCAGAAAACCATAGACATGTCGCGCCGGCACTTCGAGTTGGACATTATCCACGGCGACCAGGTTGCCGAAGCGCTTGGTCAACCCGGTCGCGCGGATCGCCACATCCTGGTCGCGATCGCTCATGGCCCGGTCTCCGGATAATCCACGCGCACCGGCAGCCCGACCGGCAGATCGGCCGCATCCAGTCCGAGCGTCACTTCGGCCAGATAGCTCAGCCGGGCCGCGTCTTCGCCGATCAAGGCGTAGTACGGCGTGAATTCCGGCTCGCTGCGGATCAGGCGCACCTTGCCCAAATACGTCTTGTCGCGGCCATCCACATGCACGCGCAACGTGTCGCCCACGTGGACCCGAGCCCTTTGCGGCTCCTGCAGATAAATACGCGCATAGGGAGCATCGCCCGCCAGCAAGATGGCCAATGGCGCGCCCACCGGCGCCTGGTCGCCCAGCTTGTAGGGCAGGCTGTCGACACGCGCCGCGCGCGGCGCCACCAGATCGAGTTTGCCCAGCAGCACTTTCTGCGCTTCCGCCTGCGCCTGAGCAGCAGCAAGCGCGGCTTCGGCCTGCGCGATCTGCTCCGGCCGCGTGCCGTGCACCAGTGCGTCGAGCGCCGCCCGCGCGGCGGCGACCTGGCCTTCGGCATTGCCGGCGGCCGCACGGGCGCGGTCGATGTCGGATGCCGCGGCGTAGTTGTCTTTCCCCAGGGGAAGCAATCGCTGGTAATACGCTCGCGCATCGCGCGCCTGTGCTTCGGCTGCCGCAAGATCGGCGCGCGCCTTGGCGATGTCTTCCTGCCGCGGCCCCACGCGCAGTTCCAGCAATGTCGCCTGCTGCTGCGTCGCCTGCGCTTCCGCGGCCGCGAGTTCGGCCCGGGTATGCGCCGGATCCAGTTCGAGCAGCGGCCGGCCGGGCTTGACCCTATCGCCCTCGCGCACATGGACGGCCATCACCCGTTCGGCCGCCGGCGCGGGTAGGCTGATCCGGTCGAATTCCAGCGTACCCAGCGCCTGCGGTGGCGCCTTATGGCAACCGGCCAGAGCGCAGACCATCGATGCTGCAAAGAAAATGCGGCGCCTGTTCATGGGCATACTCCGGAGGCTTGGCCGCCCAGGCCGCCTTCGAGCAGGGCGAGCGTGTGCTTGAGCAATGCTTCGGGACCAAGATCGTCGGCGTCGAAAACGCGGCGCCAGATCGGCGCGCCCGCGGCGGGAAACAACGTCAACCCGACCAGCGACACCACCAGCAGGCGCGGATCCAGGCCGGCATTCAGCGCACCGAAGGCCTTCGCGGCCGCAAAACGCTGGGCGAGCAACTTGGGGACATTGGGCAACAATTGGTGAAACAGCACTTCCCGCAGCTCGCCGCCTTCGCACAGCACCTCGCGCACCCACAGCGGAGGCAGCCAGGGATGGTTCGCCACTACTTCGCCGACACCCCGCACGAAGGTCTCCACCAGCACCGCCGGCGAATCGCCAGCTTGCGCCAGCCGCTCGCGAACCGACGCCAACGCCGGGAACAGGCGCTCGTCGATCACGGCCTGCTTAAGTTGCGCCTTGTCGCCGAAGTAGTAATGGAGCATCGCCGGAGTGACGCCGGCATCCACTGCGATGGCCCGCAGCGGCGTGGCGCCGATGCCGTCGCGGGCGAAGCGGGCGAGCGCCACGTCCAGCAGGTGGGCACGCAGATCGCGATCGTCGCGGGTGGCGCGCGCGGGACGGCCGGCGGCGCGGCGGGGCTTGGCGGGAGAGTGGTTCCGGGACATGCCTAAAAATTAATTAAACAATTAATTATTTGCAAGCACCCTCCCCCGGCCGAAGAACCCGCGCGGCCGCACGGCAGTCCCATGCATGGCGCGGTAGCCCTCGCCCATTCCGCGCGCTACTCTCGCGCGCCTATGACAGAGCTCAATCAGCGCGACTTCGCGCTCGAACCCGAAGACAACGCCCGCCTCGCCAACCTTTGCGGACCGTTCGACGAACACTTGCGCCAGATCGAACTGCGCCTCGGCGTGGAGATCGACCATCGCGGCAACCTGTTTCAGGTGATCGGCGAAGACGCTCCCGCGCGCGTCGCGGAGAGAGTGCTGCGCGCGCTCTACGACAGCACCGAACAAGAAACGCTGACCGGCCCGCGAATCAATTTGCACCTGGCCGAATCCGGCATCGACGCGCTCTCCGCCGAGGCGGCCGAGAGCGCGCAGGAAGTGGTGATCAAGGTCAAGCGCGGCGTCATCAAAGGCCGCGGTCCGAACCAGGCGCGCTACCTGCACGCCATCACCACGCACGACATCAATTTCGGCGTGGGACCGGCCGGTACCGGCAAGACCTACCTCGCTGTCGCCAGCGCCGTCGAAGCGCTCGAAGCCAACCGCGTGCAGCGCCTGCTGCTCGTGCGCCCCGCCGTGGAGGCAGGCGAAAAGCTCGGCTTCCTGCCCGGCGATCTGTCGCAGAAAGTCGATCCCTACCTGCGCCCGCTCTACGACGCGCTGTATGAAATGCTCGGCTTCGAAAAAGTCGCCAAACTGATCGAGCGCAACGTCATCGAGATCGCTCCGCTGGCCTATATGCGTGGCAGAACGCTCAACGACTCCTACGTCATCCTCGACGAGGCGCAGAACACCACCGTCGAGCAGATGAAGATGTTCCTCACCCGCATCGGCTTCGGTTCGGTCGCCGTGATCACCGGCGACGTCAGCCAGGTCGACCTGCCGCGCAACGTACGCTCGGGCCTGCGCCACGCGATCGAAGTACTGCGCGGCGTGGACGGCATCAGCTTCACCTTCTTCACCTCGCGCGACGTGGTGCGCCATCCGCTGGTGGCAAAGATCGTTCGCGCCTACGAAGCCTTCGAGCAGAGACCGGAAGAGTCCAAGTGACCGCCACCAAGGCCAAGCCGGCCCATCGCCCGGCCGCCGCTCAAACGCGATTGACCCTCTCGGTCGGCTATGCAGCGCCACGCGCCGGCGTGCCCGCCTCGGCCAGCTTCCGCCGCTGGGCCGAGGCCGCCCTGCGCGGCGCGCGCCGGCGCAAGGCCACGGAGCTGTCGATCCGCATCGTGGACATCGCCGAGGGCCGCGCCCTCAACCGCGATTACCGCGGCAAGGATTACGCCACCAACGTGCTCTCGTTTCCCGCCGAACTGCCGCCGGGCGTGAGCTTGCCGCTGATCGGCGACCTGGCGATCTGCGCGCCCGTCGTCGCCCGGGAAGCCGCCGAGCAAGGCAAGGACCCGCGCGACCACTGGGCCCACATGACCGTACACGGCGTGCTCCATCTGCTGGGCTACGACCATATCCAGGACAGCGAGGCGGAAGCCATGGAAGCCATGGAAACCCGCATCCTCGCTGGCCTGGGCATCGCCGATCCGTACGCTTGAGCCGCTGCCCGCATGGCATGCCCGGCGAGCCTTGCGCCCTGAATTGTCACGAGTTTTGGGCTAGACTCGGCTTTCCGCCCTGCATCCGGGCACACCCGCAAGCGTAATGAACGAGGACCCTGGCAGTACCCATGGCCCGGCCCACCGCAAGTGGTGGGATCGACTGGGCCATCTGTTTTCCGGCGAGCCGCGCAACCGCGAAGAGCTCATCGAAGAGCTCCGCTCCGCCCAGGCCAACGGCCTGCTCTCCAACGACACCCTCGCCATGGTCGAGGGCGCGATCAAGGTCACCGAGCTCAGCGTCGACGACGTCATGGTGCCCCGCGCGCAAATCGTGATGCTCTCCGCCGAGGCGCCGCTGCGCGAGATTCTCGATACCGTCGTGGAGTCCGGACACTCCCGCTTCCCGGTCCATGGAGAGGACAAGGACGAGATCGTCGGCATCCTGCTGGCCAAGGACCTGCTCAAGTTCGCGGGCAAGGACCAGGACTTCAGCATTACCACCATCCTGCGTCCTGCCGTGCTCATTCCCGAGGCCATGCGCCTCAACGTGCTGCTCGCGGAATTCCGCCACACACGCAACCACATGGCCCTGGTGGTCGACGAGTACGGCGGCGTCGCCGGCCTGATCACCATCGAGGACGTGCTGGAGCAGATCGTCGGCGAAATCGACGACGAACACGATGACGAGGAAGAGCCCCAGCTGATGCACGAGCAGGCCGGCGGCGGCTGGACGGTCAGTGCGCTTACCCCGATCGCCGACTTCAACGAACAGGCCGGCGCCACGTTCTCGGACGAGGAGTTCGACACGGTCGGCGGCATGGCCACCTCCGAGTTCGGCCACCTGCCCGAAGTGGGCGAGGAAGTCGCCATCGGCGGTTACCTGTTCCACGTCACGGAAGCGGACGACCGCCGCGTGCAGCAATTCCTGGTCACACGCCTGGCGGAAGGCTGAGCCTCCGCCACCTGCCTCTCTCCGAAGGAAACGCCCGCCGATGAGCCTGATCGCTCGCACCCTCCTGTTGCTTGCTTTGCTGGGGGGCGTGTTCGCGCAGGCCCGCGCGGGCGTCGTCGATGCACCTGGCGCCCAGCTGGAAGTCGCCCTGATCACCTATGGACCGGGCGAGACCTATTGGGAGCGCTTCGGGCACGACGCCATCCAGGTGCGGGATACGGTCAGCGGCGAGTCGGTCAACTTCAATTACGGCGTCTTCGACTTCGACGAAAGCGGCTTCCTGCTCAACTTCGCGCGCGGCCGCATGCATTACCTGATGGACGCCGCGCCGACCGAACTGGACGAGCGGTTCTACGTCCAGTCCGGCCGCTCCGTCACGCGGCAGCCCCTGACCCTCACGCCAGACCAAGCCGCAGCGCTCCGCGATTTCCTCGTGTGGAACGTGCAGCCCGAGCACGCCCGCTACGACTACGACTACTACGCCGACAACTGCACGACTCGCGTGCGCGACGCGCTCGACCGCGCGCTCGGCGGCGTCATCCGCAAGCAGTTGGAAAGCCGTGCCGGCGGCATGACCTACCGCCAGCAAACCGCACGCCTGATGAGTGCGCAGCCCTGGCTGATGCTGATCCTCGATCTCGGCCTCGGCCCCTATGCCGATCAGCCGTTGAATGCCTGGCAGGAGAGCTTCCTGCCCATGGTCCTGCAGCGCGAGCTGGCGCACGTGAAGATCGACGACGGCGCTGGCGGCACCCACTCGCTCGCCGGCGAAGGCACCCTGCTGTCACCGAACCGCCTTGAGGTACCGCCGGATCAGGCGCCCGATCTGCGCATGCCGATGGCCATCGCAGGGCTCGCCTTCGCGGCCGCTCTGGTCGCCACGGCCCGACGCTGGCCCACCGGACTTGCCCTGCTGGGTACGCTTTACCTCACGGCCGCCGGTATCGTCGGCATCCTGCTCCTGGTGCTGTGGACCCTCACCACGCACCACTCCGCCTGGGCCAATGCCAACCTTCTGCTGTTCAACCCGCTTGCCTTCCTGCTACTGCCCTCCCTATGGCGCACCCGCCACGGCCTCGCAGCCTCCCGCCTCGCCGACCGCGTCATCCTGCTGCAGCTCATCGCCCTGATCGCCGCCACCGCCCTCCACGCCCTGCCCGGCAACGTGCAGCAGAACCAGCCATGGCTGCTGTTCGCGATCCCCGGCTGGCTGGCGTTGTCGTGGAGCCTGAGGCGCGGCTTGCGTCGCGTGGGCTGACCGAGCCGCGCGCTATTGAACGCGTAACAAAGCCCTGGGCATCATGCGCCCATGCATAAGAACGACCTATCCAGCACCACCGACATCGCCGCACCCGGCATGGTCGTCAACTGCGTCGCCTACAACACCCGCGACGGCAAGCGGATCAGCGATATCACGCTCGACGCGATCAGCGACGTACTGAAGGAGCCGGAAACCTTCGTGTGGGTGGGCCTGCACGAGCCGGACGAATCGTTGCTGCTGAAGCTGCAGGAAGAATTCGATCTGCACGACCTCGCCATCGAGGACGCCCAGCACGCACATCAGCGCACCAAGATCGAGGCCTATGGCGATTCGTTGTTCATCGTGGTGCAGACTGCTCAGTTGGTGAACGGCAACATCGCCTTCGGCGAGACGCACATCTTTCTGGGACCGCGCTATCTGGTCACTGTGCGACATGGGGCGTCGCTCTCGTACGCTCCGGCACGCCGCGCCTGCGAGCACACACCGGATCTGCTGGCTCTAGGTCCGAGTTACGGCCTCTACGGCGTACTCGACTTCATCGTGGACAACCTGTTGCCGATCGTGCGCGAGTTCAAGGAAGAGCTGCAGGAGCTGGAGAAGGACATCTTCGGCGATACGTTTAAGCGCGGCACGGTACGTCGCCTGTACGACATGCAACGCGATCTGATGACCTTGCGCCTGGCCGTGGCACCTCTGCAGGACATCATCAGCCAGCTCGTGCGCATGCATCCGCACCTGATCCAGGACGAGCTGCGAGCGTATTTCCGCGACGTATACGACCATGTGTTCCGCGTCAACGAATCGATCAGCGCGATGCGCGAAATGCTCGCCGCGGCCATCAACATCAACCTCTCGCTGGTGACCTTCAACCAGAACGAAGTGATGAAGAAGCTCGCGGGCTGGGCCGCGATGTTGGCCGCGCCCACGCTGATCACCAGCTGGTACGGCATGAATTTCCATCACATGCCGGAACTCGACCAGACCTGGGCCTACCCCACGATGATCTGCCTGGTGATCGGCGTGGTAGGCGGCATCTATTTCTGGCTCAAGCGCTCGCGGTGGCTTTGAAAGCGCGATCCCAAGGCACCTGAAAAAAAGGCGACCCATAGGCCGCCTTTTTCTATCTCGGCAAGGCAGGTCACTTGCCAGCTTTCTTGGCACTATCCGTCGCCGTCCACTGCTTCAGCCAGGCATTGACAGTCTCATGCCATTGCACGCTGTTCTGCGGCTTGAGCACCCAGTGGTTCTCATCGGGGAAATGCAGGAACTTGCTGGGAATGCCGCGGCGCTGCATGGCCGTGAACGCGCCCAGGCCCTGCACGTCGGGGATGCGGAAATCCTTGCCGCCATGGATCACCAGCATGGGTACGCGCCAATCCTTCACGTGATTGAGCGGATTGAACTTCTCGTAGTTCTCCGGATGCTCGTACTGCGTGCCGCCGTTCTCCTTCTCCTCGAACCAGAGCTCTTCGGTGGAGTAGTACATCGAACGGGCATCGAACACGCCGTCATGGTCGACCAGGCACTTCCAGGGCTCGTTCCACACACCCGCCATCCAATACACCATGTAGCCGCCGTAGCTGGCACCCAAAGCGCAGGCGCGATCGCCGTCCAGGAAGCTGTACTTGCCTAGCGCAGCCTTCCAGCCGGCCTTGAGGTCATCCAGCGGCTTGCCGCCCCAGTCGCCCGAGATCGACTCGGTGAAGGCCTGGCCATAACCGGTGGAACCATGGAAATTGATAGTGACCACGGCGAACCCCTGGCCTGCATACGTCTGCGGATTCCAGCGATAGCTCCACGCGTTGCTCATGGCACCTTGCGGGCCACCATGAATGATGAAGGCCACCGGATATTTGCGGCCGGATTTGTAATTGGCCGGCTTGACCACGTAGCCCTGCACCGTTTCGTTGTTCCAACCCTTGAAGGTGAAGAACTCGGCATCGCCCATTTGCGTATTCTTCAGGCGCTGCTCGTTGTAGTGCGTCACTTGCTTCAGGCCCTTGCCCGAGAGGTCGGCGACATAAAGGTCGGCCGGGTGCTTCAGGTCGTCGCGCTGCAGGAGCAAGCGGTTCTTGCCCAGATCGTAGCCACCCACCGAGCCCTCGCTGACCACCGTGCGCACTTTGCCCGAGGCCACGTCGATGGCGAACAGCGGGTGCTGACCATGATCGTCGGCCGTCGCGTACAGCGTCTTACCGTCGGCCGATATCTTCAGGCTGCCGGCCGAGCGGTCCCAATTTGGCGCGACCTCGCGCTTTTGTCCGCTGTCCAGGTCCAGCGCGGTGATGGCGAAACGGTCCGCCTCGGAGCCCGGCTCCTTCATCGCCAGGTAGTAAAGCGTCTTGCCATCGGGCGATGCCAACGGAAAAGCATCCCACGCAAGGTTGGCGGCAGTCAGGTTCTTCGGCGCCGCCGAACCGTCGGCGGGAACGCTGAAGACGTCGAAATTGGTGGACCACGGTTCCGTCTTGCCCGCGATGCGGGCGCCGAAGTAGACCATGCGGCCGTCCGGCGAGAAGCTGAATTCGTCGTCGCCCCCAAACGGCTTGCTGGGCACATCGCCATCGATGCCACGGCTCAACAGGCGGGGAGCTTCGTCGGCATTGTCCAGATCGGCGATATACAGCTGCGCGCGACGACCGTCGGCCCACGTATCCCAATGACGCACGAAGACCTTGTCGTAGACCGTGCCTGTCGACTTGTCCGCCGCACGCCCATCCAGTCGCTCCTTGGTACAGGGGAGATCGACGCAATCAGTGAAGACATCGAAACTCAGCAAGACCCGCTTGCCGTCGGGCGAAAGCACGAAAGCATTGACATCCACCGGCGCATGCGTGACTGGGATCGAAGATCCGGCCGCCTTGCCGAGCGCACCGGCCTCGGGTTTGCTGGAACTCCAGCGCCACAGCTGAGATACACCGTCCTTGGCAGCGACGTAGTAGAACGAGGCGCCATCCGGCGCCCAGCGAGGCGACGAGCCCTTGTCGATCAGTTTGCGGGGCTGCCCACCCTGCTGCAGGTCCAGCAGATAGATGGCGGTGATGCCCTTGTTCGCCGCGTAGTCGGTACTGCGCACGGTATACAGCGCATAGCGTCCATCCGGCGAAAGCTGCGGATCGCCCACGCGATCCATCATCACCAGATCGCGGATGTTGAAGGGATGCGGCGCGTGGCTCTCGACTTCGGCGGCCATGGCCGGCAGGGTCGCCAGCGAAAGGGCCAGGGCGGCGAACAGGGGTTTCATGGATAGGATTCCCTCGTGGAACGAAGACTCAGACGGTAAGAGCCCGCGCCACCTGGCGCAAGGAATAACGCAGCAAGCGGCACCCCGGCGGAAACCGATGCCCACCCGCGCTGGCTATACTCGGCGCTTTTGCAGCACGGCATGCCCATGGATCACGCCAGACCCGCCACCAGCCTTGCGGCCGCCGACCCGGCGGCGCCGTCTGGTCATGAGGAATTGTTCGGCCATCCCAAGGGACTCTACGTCTGCTTCTTCACCGAAATGTGGGAGCGTTTTTCGTTCTACGGCATGAAGGCGCTGCTGGCGCTGTACCTGATCAAACACCATGGCTTCAGCGATGCCGAAAGTCTTTCCGTACTCGGTGCCTACGGCGGTCTCGTGTATGCCACGCCGGTACTGGGCGGCTTGCTGGCCGACCGTTACCTGGGCATGCGCAAGGCGGTAGTGCTGGGCGGTGTGCTGCTGTGCCTGGGCCATCTGGGCATGGCGGTGGAAGGCCACGCCGCGACGATAGGGCCGGATGGCATCGTGCACCGCGATCTGTTCGCGCTCAGCGTTTTCTATCTGTCGCTCTCACTGATCATCAGCGGTGTGGGTTTCTTGAAGCCGAACATCTCCACCGTGGTCGGCAAGCTGTATGCGGAAGACGACCCGCGCCTCGATTCGGGCTTCACCCTTTTTTATGCAGGCATCAATGTCGGCGCGCTGTTCTCGGCACTGATCTGCGGCTATCTCGGCGAACGTTTCGGCTGGGGTTACGGCTTCGGTGCAGCGGGCATCGGCATGCTGGCCGGGTTGGCGGTGTTCCTCACCGGCCAGAAATACCTACAAGGCCATGCGGAGCCGCCGAACCCGGCCGCACTGCGCCGGCGGTTGCTGGGACCGTTGAATGTGGAGTGGACGATCTACCTCTGCGCCGTGCTCGCGCTCCCCGCGCTATGGGCGCTGATGCAATTGGGCAACGCGGTGCTGTGGCTGCAGGTGGCTACCATGGCCGCATGGCTCGGCTGGCTGGGCTGGTACGTCACCGTGCGCTGCACGCCGGTGCAGCGCCAGCAGATGCTGGCCTGCGTGTTCTTCGTCGGCGTCTGCCTGTTGTTCTTCACCCTGTACGAGCAGACCTACGGCTCCTGGGTGCTGTTCAACGACCGCATGCTGACTAAGGACCTGTTCCCCTCGCTGGTGATCCGCGAAGGGCATCCGATCCCGTGGTCCACGCTACCGCTGGTACTCAGCCCATTCCTGGTGGCCATCGCTTTACGGTTGCGTCAGGGCCGCCTGCCCGGCCTGCTGCTCGGCGGCCTGACGCTCATAGGTATCGCCTTCATCGTGCGCGACTGCATCGTCCTGCCGCAGAGCGCCAGCTCGCTCACCTACCTCGGCGCGCTGTTCATCGTGCTGCTATCGCCCATCGCCGCATGGCTCTGGCCCTTTCTCGACCGCTTCGGCCTCAACCCCTCCAAGCCAGCCAAGAGCGCCATCGGCCTGGCGTTCGCTGGCCTGTCGTTCCTGCCGCTGATCGCCGGCAACCCGGATCCCGCGACAGGAGCGCTCGGCAGCGTGTGGTGGATCGTCCTGGCCTACCTGTTGATCGAGATCGGCGAAGTGGCCCTTTCCCCCATCGGCCTATCCGCGGTCACCCAGCTCTCTGTGCCCCAGGTCGCCGGCCTGATGATGGGCGCCTGGTGGCTGGGAACCTCGTTCTCCGAACAGCTGGCCTCGATCCTGGGCAAGCTCGCCGCGCTCGACGTGCCAGCGGATGGGCAGATCGACATGGCGGTCGCTACGGCGAAGTACGGAGCGCTGTTCCACCAGATGGTCTGGCTGGGCCTGGGGACTGCCGTGGCTGCGCTGGTTTTGACGCCGGTGGTCAGGAAGTGGATGCATGGGGTGAAGTGATGCCCTTGATCCCACCTTACAAAGCTTTCGAAATCGTGCCGGCTGTCACGGAACAGACGTCCATTCGTCCCTGTGCCTGCTCAAGCCGAAACCTGTTTCATCGTTGGTACAAAACATGCCTTCCCATTGGCGTTAACACCAGGGGACTGCTTCCATGTTGCGCGAACGCCTTGCGAAGGGCTTTACGTTGATAGAGCTGATGATCGTGGTGGCGATCATTGCGATTCTTGCGGCTATTGCGATACCTGCTTACCAAGATTATGCGATTCGGGCCCAAGTGGCCGAGGGAATGAGCCTGTCCACGGGCGCAAAGGCCGCCGTATGGGACTTTGTCTCGAACACTGGCCGTTTTCCTCCTAGTAATCAATCAGCAGGACTGGCGGGTGCCGCTTCGATCAAAGGTAATTACGTATCGAGTGTGGATGCCACCGGTGGAAAGATCCAGGTTGCCTTCCAAAGCGCTAAAGCGAATTCCGCTATTCGTGCGCAATCGCTTGTGCTTTCTCCCATCACACAGGTAGGCAGCATCATCTGGACCTGCACCTCCAGTACGCTTCAAGGCAAATACCTTCCTTCCATCTGTCGTCACTAAAGCCAAGGTGACAAAAAAGGGCAACAACTGCCAAGGATTGGCACGACGCCAGCGTATCTAGGCTAGACGTATGGCAGAGGAAAATGATTCCAAACCACACCTTCGTACTAGGTTCGTGACCATGTGCACAATGACCCACATCCTAGTTATGCGGAAATACCCTAGCGATGGAGATGGCATACATACTGCTTGAACCATTGCGAGCTTCCTGGTCGTTCCGACCGCACGTAATGGGGACCAATCCCGCCTAGGGGGATTAGGGACTGGGGCTCAGGGGGCATCACTACGGTTAGCTAACCAAGAAACAGAGGAACCATCATGAAGAATGTGCAAAAGGGCTTTACCCTGATCGAACTGATGATCGTCGTCGCGATCATCGCCATCCTGGCCGCCATTGCTATTCCGGCCTACCAGGATTACACGATCCGCTCGCAGGTTTCCGAAGGCCCGGTGCTGGCTGACGGTGCGAAGACCGCGGTGGCCGAGTTCTATCAGAACACTGGCCGATTCCCGGGCAGCAACGGTTCGGCAGGCCTTGCGACTGCTGCCAGCATCAAGGGACAGTACGTCAGCAGCATTACCGTTACCTCCTCCGGTAACGGCTCCATCATTACTGCTGCCTACGGTGGTCCCAAGGCAAGCAGCAAGATCCCGACTGCTGCCACGCTTATTCTGTCGCCCGTTACTAACGCCGGCAGCATTCAGTGGGCCTGCAAAGCCGGCGCCAGTCTGCCGAGCAAGTACCTGCCGTCGTCCTGCCGCTAATAAAGGTGGCTTGACCCAAAATAGGGCCGCTTCGTGCGGCCCTATTTTTTTGCAAAGCTAAGACGCCATGCTCCGAAAGACCAATATCTTTTCTCTATTGCTCATGGCGATTTTGCTCGTCATCACTTGGCTCTGCTACAGACCAGGGTTAAATGGAGGCTTTGTATTTGACGATTTTGCCAACCTTCCCGCTCTCGGTGCCGAGGGGCCCGTAGTAGATGAGGCCAGCTTCTGGCGGTACATCACGTCGGGCACAGCCGATCCGCTCGGAAGGCCGATTGCGTTGCTCAGCTTCTTAATCGACGCACAAGATTGGCCAGCTTCTCCCCTTTCATTTAAGCGCACCAATCTACTTTTACACCTGCTAAATGGCGTGCTATTGGCCCTGCTTCTGAGGCGTCTCGGGCTCGCCACGTGCCCGGAAGCCAATGCAGAGGAGCATCGCCGCAATGACAATGCGGCCGTGTTGGGCGCGAGCTTGTGGCTTCTGCATCCGTTACTTGTTTCCACGACGCTGTACATAGTGCAGCGTGAAGCCATGTTGCCTGCGACATTCACTCTGATAGGGCTACTGTTCTGGCTCAACGCAAGGGGATCCTTTCAGCGCGGAGACCTATCAGCCGGGTGGGGAAATGCATGTATAGGGCTCGGCCTCTGCACCACACTTGCCGCGCTGAGCAAAGCAAACGGCATCTTGCTCCCAGCGCTTGTCCTCACGATGGAGGTGTTCTACCTGAGGCCCGCCGCTAAGTACATGGCGCTGCCAACGCTTCCAGCAGGACAACGCCAGTATCGCTACGCCATGCTGTGCCTTGCCGCACTTCCGAGCATCGCGGTTGGAACATATTTGCTGCTGGAGGGGTGGCAAGGCCTCTCTCACGGTATCTCCAAGGTGCGGCCGTGGACGCTTGAGCAACGTCTACTTACTGAACCGCGCGTCCTATTCGAGTACCTGCGCTTGCTTTGGCTACCACACCCGTTCACGGCTGGCGTCTTTAATGATCAGTTCAAAGTATCGACGTCGCTTTGGTCACCGCTGACCACCCTGCCAGCGATGGCTGGAGTAGTGGGATTACTGGCTGGGGCCATTGCTTGGCGAAACAAAATACCTACCCTTGCTCTGGCTATTGGGTTCTACTTCGTCGGCCAGTCTATGGAATCCAGCACGATTCCCTTAGAGCTTTATTACGAGCACCGTAACTACCTGCCCGCCATCTTTATGTTCTGGCCGCTGGCCCAATGGCTCTACAGCGTTGGAATACGGCCCGCAAAAGCATCCTCACCACATTCAGGCGATCACGGCCGCCACCGTAGGGCCATGGTCGCCCTGCTAACTGTCGGGGGCTTAGCCGCGATGACGCACGCGCGCGCCGAACTCTGGGGAAATACTCATGAGCAGGCCCTGCTCTGGGCCAAATTGAACCCTCACTCGCCCCGCGCGCAGGCCTACGCAGCTCAAGCGGAGATGGCAGCCAACCAGCCTGAGCGCGCCATAATGCGTCTCGCACCAGCGCTTGCTCGAGATCCAGACGAAGTGCAACTGGCACTAAATCTCCTAGCAGCAGAATGCCAGCGGGGGGGTATTGACCGAGGCACACTGGACGCTGCCATCAAGGCGTTATCCTCTACGCATGACACAGGCACCCTACTTGCAAACTGGTTTGGTCGCATCCTGGACCAAAGCCATACTCCCGCGTGCCCTCAGCTCGACTTGGCCGGTGTCGCCACATTGCTCGACGCAGCGTTGCAGAATCCGCACTTGACGGTGATACCAAACCGGCGACAGGACTTATATTACTTGTATGGGCGCATCGCCCTGCTACGCCACGAGCCAAGTGTTGCCTTAGCTTCGTTCGATTATGCACTCGACCAGCAAGTAAGGGCCACCATCGCCTTTCAGCAGGCTGCTCTCCTTGGGGCCGCTGGATACCCCGAACAGGGCCTAGCCCACTTGGACAGATATGAAGCCGAGCGACAAGAAGAATATTCGCCGCCGCTAGGGATGGCGCGCGTACATACCTGGGTGCTCAATCGCCAGAACTATTGGGATAGAGAACTGGTACGGTTACGCCGCACCCTTCTCAATGACGCGCAAAACCATCATTCATCGTCAGATCCCGCATGACCCAATTCATTCGTATCTTCCGCTCCGGCGGATCCCTCATTTCTCTGCTTCTCATGGTCACGGTGGTGATTTACTGGCCTGGTCTTCGAGGGGCGTGGTTGTTCGACGATTATCCCAATATCGTCGACAACCATGGCGTGCAACCGTCAAGTGCAAGCCTTTCTTCGCTTGTAGGAGCAGCGCTGTCGTCACCCGCCAGCGATTTCAAGCGACCGTTATCATCACTTAGTTTCGCCGCAAATTACTTACTGACAGGTCTCGACCCCTACTGGATGAAGTTCACCAACTTAATCATCCATCTACTTAACGGATTGGCGGCTTTCGTACTCATCCGGCAGCTCCTAGTAGCCACGACAAGGACTAAACCCAGCCCAAACCAGGATAACCAAGCAGCCATTGCCGCCGCCTTTGTAGCAGGCGGCTGGCTATTACTGCCCATCAATCTGACGTCAGTTCTATACGTCGTTCAACGCATGGAAAGCTTGGCAAACCTTTTTGTCCTGACCGGGTTGATAGGTTACGTCGCTGGTCGCCGCCTGATGCTGGACGGCAGACGCTACCGGACGGGGGTAATCTTGAGCACGGCAAGCCTGGTCATTCCAACAGCCATCGGACTGATGGCCAAAGAGACGGCGGTGATGCTTCCCTTGTACGCAGCCTCGGTGGAATGGATCGTCTTCCGTTTTCGCCGAGTTACCGGTCAGTACGATCGCTGGATTGTTGGCTGTTTTCTAATTTTACTGGCACTCCCGTTAGTCGTGGGACTTACCTGGATACTCCCGGGGCTACTCAAACCGTCTAGCTGGGGAACTCGCGACTTCACGCTGGAAACTCGATTGCTTAGCGAAGCGCGAATCATCCCCAGCTACATATTGTGGGCGATTTTGCCGACACCGAAAGCACTTAGTTTCTACCACGACAATTTCAGCATTTCGACAGGACTTTTCTCACCCTGGACGACATCATTAGGCTTGTTCTCGCTACTAGTTCTTGGCGCACTGTCCATTGGACTACGGCGGCGGCAACCTATCATTGCGCTCGGCCTCCAATTTTTCCTGAGCTGCCATTTACTCACCGGCACCGTCCTCCCGCTAGAGCTCATTTACGAACATAGAAATTACTTCGCCAGCCTTGGATTGATGCTGGTGGTCGTACCGATCCTATGTGCAACGACACCACATCTAGACAAATCACTGACGCTGGCTAGACATACAACTCTCGGCATGCTGCTGCTGTTTTGGGGCGGTCTCACGGCCATAACGGCGCAAGCATGGAGTACCCCTCTGCGCCTGGCAGAGGAATTAGCTGCAAGGGCTCCGGACTCCCCTCGTGCGCAGTATGAACTCGGTCGAACATACGTCATCTATTCCCATTACGATCCTTCGTCGGCTTTTACCAAACTCGCCTATGCACCGCTTGAAAAGGCAGCAGCCTTGCCGGGCTCGTCCATACTGCCGGAGCAGGCGCTGATCTTCATGAACTCGCGCATGCAGGTTCCGCTTAAGGATAGTTGGTGGGATAGCATGACCGCGAAGCTTAGGAAGCACCCGCTAGGAGTACAGGATGAAAGCTCACTCGGCGCTTTGGTGCAGTGCGCTCGCGTCGGCCAATGCGAGCTCCCGAAGGACCGAATGACCGCTGCATTCCTAGCTGCACTTACCCATCGCCCGGCCAGTGCACGCCTGCTTGCCACTTATGCGGACTATGCCTGGAATGTGCTTCAGGATCATTCACTGGGAATGCAGATGGCTCAGGAGGCGGCTGCTACGTCCCCCGACGAGCCCGCCTATCTCATCACCCTTGCGAAGATGCTTCTCGCCGAAGGGCGGAAAGCCGAGGCCCAACGGATCCTGTTGGCACTTGAGCGATTGAACTTCGGCGGAAGACTCGATAGCAGCATCGCCGATATTCGCGCGCACCTGCCATGAAAGGACCTATCGCCAGAGCTGCCGTGCGCACCAGCGCAGTGCTGGGTTTTCGTTTACTCATTCAAGCTGGCAGCCTGTTGATCGTTGCCAAGCTATTGGGTCCGGCGTACTACGGCGCTTTCGCTGCAATGACTGCGCTGGCGGTGACCCTTGGCGCCCTATCTACCTTCGGCACCCACTTAACACTACTGCGAGAAACTTCAAGATCACCGATAGATGCCATATCCCTTGTCCCCATGGGATTGGCCACAACAGTTCTCTGTGGCGGCATTCTTTTATTTCTATTCCTGATCATTACCATCGCGGTACCCCAAGTAGCTGCTGCCGTCGACGGAGTAACGGTGATATGCATCGGGTTCGCTGAACTAATAATTCAGCCATTGCTAAACTTTCCTTCTGCGATTCAGCAGGGCCGCGGCATGATTGCTCGATCTCAATTATTGCTGACCACGCCCTTATTCTTTCGCGTATGCGCGGCCGCATATATATGGAACGCACATACACCTAACCCTCTGCATGCCTATGCAATTGGATATCTTATTTCCTCGATACTTGCCGTTGCCATTGGCTTTCTATCAATACGAGACGTCACTTGGCTGGGACTTGGGCAATGGAGGCTACCGTCATGTTCGGAATGGCATGACGCCGGCAGCTACGCAGCTCTAAATTTGACTGCTCTTGGGCCGACGGAACTTGACAAGACTTTTGCAGCAAAGGTGATGAAGCCAATGGACGCTGGCGTCTACGCTGTAAGCACGAGAGTCATCGGCGCTGCCATATTACCCGTCATAGCGCTCATGCTGGCCGCGATTCCTCGACTGTTCCAGGCACCTAATAGAGGTAGCGCCCCCCTCTTACGGCATATTTTTGTATCCGCTTCCACCTATGGGCTGCTTATAGGAGCCCTACTCTGGCTAACAGCTCCAATAATTGAATGGCTTTTTGGCGCCAAGTACTTCGGTATAACCGAGATGCTCCGCTGGCTCACTATCGCAGTGCCGGGCCTCGCGCTACGAATGGCTGCGGCAAGCTCACTTATGGCATGCGGACCACCTAAAACACGCGCCCTGCTGGAAGTGTTCGGCATGTTCGTACTGACCCTCACCGTCACGGCCTTTGGCGGGCAGAACTCCCCCCCTGGGATGCCAATAGCGCTCGCCTGCTCTGAGTGGTCAATGGCAATAGTCGGCTGGCTATGGATAGGCAAGAATTTTAACTCTCGGAACGCCCTGGCACCGACGGGGTCAGATCGCGCCTCCGACCAGTAATGAGGTCGATGGCTGCCATCATGAGAGCTAATAATGGCTTAGAGTTTCTTTTTCTAAATGATCGCCATACAGCCCGAAGCGATAGCACAACGGCATGAGCAACAACCGCAACCACTTTCTCCGCACCCGTACGTGCCAGCTTGCGAGCGAGCAACCAATGCCCTCGAACGGTGTGATATTCGTAGAAGAGCGACCCCTTATTCGAACTACTCGAACCTAGGTGCTTTATTGCAACATCCTGAAGCTGGCATAGCCTCATTCCGCACTTTCTGGCTCGGTAAGAAAGCTCGACATCTTCGCCATAGAAGAAGAACTCATCGTCAAAGATCGGGTGCAGACTGATAAGCCTGGGCGATAGCAGCAAGCACGCGCCGCTCAGAAAGTCGATCGCACCAGGGAACCAAGTTGGAACGTGCAACCCCAACCATCGTTGGTAACTGAACACCTCTCCCCGCTTATCGAAAGCCCCCTCCCCCTCTAGCAATGGCGCAACTAGGTCCATTCCTAGATCGATAGCCTCGCTCATTGCCCGCAAAGCCTTTTCGTTCAACACCGCATCCGAATTGATCAATAAGACCCGCGCTCCTTCATCTCTAACCACACTCTCTATCGCGAGATTTACTCCGGCAGCGAAACCCAGGTTCCGGACGGGACTTATCAATTGGATACATAGGCCTCGCTGTGAAAGGCCCTCAAAGCCAGCACTCATACTCTTTAAAGATAGGCCACCATCCTGCGAGTTATCAACCAATACAACACTTTCAATTCCTCCAACCCAGAGAGACTCTACGCAGTTAAGCGTCTTTTCAGGGGTACGAAAATGCAACACTACGGCTGTAACACTTGAGCGATTCACTCTAATGAACCCACCCTTGCCCGAACAATGGTCTCTTCGCCATAACGAACTGTCACTGTCGAAAGCAGATCACCTAAAAGGCGAATACATCCAATCGTCAACCTCGCTCGCTGAATTCCTTCGCGCTTCGCCAAACTGGTCGATTCACGCCACAAGCCGGGGCTCTGCGCCCCGCGACGGATAAAATCGATATCGCTAAACCCTGCTTGCGATAGCCATTGGCGAAGGATGTCCTGACGGGGAATTAGTAAATGAAACGGTGGATGCAAGCCCTTCCACCCTTTACCGAAAATTCGCAGCCCAATGGCATCGGGATTGGGCAACGCCATCCATAGCGTGCCCGATGACTTCAATAACTGGCGTAACCTTTTGAGAAGTCGCAGGGGATCTTCAACATGCTCAAGAACATGATTCAATGTAACTGCGTCGAACTGTCTTCCCTCGAGCCGTGAATCAAACGCATCCCCATGGAGCACCTTTAAACCTGCTTCTAGGCACGCATCCGCGGCAAGACCATCAGGCTCGCAGCCCTCGGCATGCCAACCCATCTCCGTGGCCCGCTCAAGAAATGCGCCGCTCCCGCAGCCGACGTCTAGCAAACTTGCCCCCTTCCCACACATAGACTTAGGCAAGTGCCTTCCATAGACATCCAGCTTCATGCGAAGTGGAACGGCAACAGAAAAGAGCCATGCCCCTAAAGTCCGCGACGGCTCCCTGCGCATGTTAAAGCGATGATTTAGATAGCCGCCAATTAAACCGGCAACCAGACCAGATCTCTTGAATTCGGCTTCGCTCGGCTCTGCTTGGTGAGTAAAATACTGTTGATAGGCACGTGGCAGTGAGTCCGCATCGGGACGGGGATTCAGATAAATTGAATAGCAGACAGCGCACCGCACGTAACGCCATACATCAGGCATCACAAGCCCGTCATCGCGACGTAGAAATTCAGCCAGAACCCGCTCTGAACTCCCACAGACAGGACAGTTCGAAAGCCACTTCAGCTGCCCGCGTGACCACTGATCACACTTCACGTACGCATTCGCCATATAAGCTTAAATAATCGTCTACCATTCGATCTAGTGAAAATCTCTTCTCCGCCGCGCAGCGAGCCGCCGAGGACATCGCCCTGTATAGCACTCGGTCCCCTGCCACTCGTCTGATCGCGCATGCGAATTCTGAGACATCGTCCGAGGCACAGAGTAGCCCGGTCACGCCATCTTCAACTATTTCAGGCAATGCCGAACCTCGCGTCGCTATCACTGGCAACCCGCAGGCCATCGCCTCCGCAACCACCAGACCAAATCCCTCAGCACGAGAGGGAAAAATAAGCGCATCGGCGTCTTGCATCGCTGCAGCAACGTCACCCCTGCCTGTCAAACGACCTAGATCATAAATGCCCTTCTCCTGCGCCAACGCCCCTCCTGCCGTAACGCGGAGCTCAAATCCAGCACCCAGTTCTCGCATGATAGGCCTGAGCAAATCGATCCCTTTGAGTGCAGCCCATTTCCCTACATAAAGTAAACGAAATGGTACACGAGCCCCCCGAGGCACGGGCTTAAAAAACGTCGCATCAATTCCGTTATAAATAATTCGCATCGACCTATCCAGAACAGCCGCTTGCACAGTAGATGCAGCAAAATTACTTACGGCAGTAACCATATCCGCGCGCTTTAAGACCGATTTCTCGTTAGAGCGGACCCATAGATGGTGATACGCTGACCGCAAAACTCCTTTGTAGGGCGTTACGGCAGGCGAGTAAATGCAGTGGTGAACCGTAGCTACCAGAGGGACTCCTACTGGAACGAATCTTGTAGGCAACCACGTATTAATGTGCGTGATGGACGCCCACGAAGGTAATTCCGGAATTCTTACGGACCAGGGTGCATACTCTGCCCTCAAAGGTAGCCATGCGATCTCAGCCCGAACACCGCGGGACTGCAAGCCGGCGACCAATTGTTCGGTAAATATATCAACGCCACCGTTCGTTCGGACCGTTGGAAACCAGACTCCAGACAGGACTGGTTTTGACCTACTCATAGATCCAGGCTCGCGACTAACTGCTGCCCAAACGCCGGCCATGCGAATCGCTCCGCATGTGCGCGGCACCCGGCCCATGTGGCCTTAGGTCGTGTCAAGACATCCAAGACGGCTGCAGCCATTCCTTGATAATCACCAGGGCTTATTAAGCGACCGGATACATTATCCGCTACCGCATCAAGCACTCCCCCTGTAGCAAAAGCCACAGTGGGTAGGCCATGAGCGGCAGCCTCCACCGCTACCATACCGAAACCTTCGGGATCACCAGGAATATCCCGCACAGGAAATACATGGACATCCGCGCCACGATAGGCCGCCCCGAGCTTTTCGTAATCTGTAATCTGCCCAATGAACCGTACATTATTGGCTAATCCAGCCTGCTCCGCCGCTCTCAAAATAGCCTGAAGTGACTGTGCCTTGGCGTGGAGCGCCTCGCTTGGGGTGTCGCCCACGATTGCTAGCACTGCATCCGGTTTCTGTTCGACGATGAGTGGCAAAGCGTTGCGAACGAACTCTAGAATTCCCTTGCGCTCACTCAGTCGCCCAACAGACAAAAGTACCGACCGGCCGCTTAATTTGTACTCCTTACGAAATTCAGGCTCTTCGGATGGAGTAAAAGGAAGCGATGGGAGAAGCACGCCGGGATGAACTACTTCAAGCCGCTCCTTTTCAATCTGCGCAGCCAGAGCGAGAGTGCGACTAGCCTCGCTATTGGCCACTACACGATCAAGCCGACGCAAGGCTGGCAGCCAAAGGTGCCGATAAACAGGATGTTGAACCGCCAAATCAAGGCCATGCACATAAGCTGCCGCCCTGGCACCGGACGCTCGAGCGGCAACTAATGCAGGTAACGCTGTTAATCCGCTGCCCGCAAGTACGACATCAGGGCGCCACTTTGAGGCCTCACGTAAGGCCGCCAACTGAGCGCCGACCAAGAATCGTGCTAGCGAACGAAGCGAAACCTCATGCACAAAGACCCCACGAGGCGCCAGAGGCGCTGAGCCCTGCGGCCCAATCACACGTACGTCGACCCGTTGTGCCAGCTCCTCAGCCATATGCCAATTAAGCCGTTCCATACCGCCAACAAGGGGCGGCAGGTTTCGCGTAATGAGTAAAACACGCTTGCGCGGCAATTTATTCATCTCGCCGATACATCAATGCCGTGACCTGCTCCGAAACCAAACCTATGAGAAACACAATAACGGCAGCGCTCCACAATAGCGTACTCATGTTGGTAAGGCGCCCACCATGCAAGAACGTAAAGGCATAGTTGACGCAACCCAACAGAAAGAACACCACGCTTGCCGGCGCAAAAAGTTTCAGCGGCGAATAGAGCGTGGCAATTTTGAAAATGATCAGCAGGAAGCGCACCCCATCCTTCAACGGCTTGATGTGGCTTTTCCCAACTCGGTGCGCAGCTTTGATGGGAAGGTATGCAACTGGATACGCACTACGAAAAAAAGCCATGGTGCTAGTTGTCGGATAGGAAAAGCCATTAGGCAAAAGGTATAAAAACTCCCGAAACCGATCAGCACGCACGGCACGAAGCCCCGATGTAAGGTCGGCGACTTCATGCCCCGTCATCCGCGTAGCCAGCCAGTTGTAAATGGTATTGGCCACCCCGCGCCCGACACCCGCCTGGCTGCCCCAGTCGCGGGCGCCGACCACCATGTCGTAGCCCTGCCCCAATCGCTCCAGCAAACGGGCGATGTCCGCGGGATCATGCTGACCGTCTCCGTCCATGAATATCAGGATCTCGCCGCTGGCGGCCCGGGCACCGCGCTTGATCGCCGCGCCGTTGCCCATCGAGTAGGGGGAGGAGAGGCATTGCACTCCGGCGGAGGCGCATATGTCCCGCGTGTCGTCGGTGGAACCGTCGTCCACCACGATAATCTCAGCCTTGGGCTGGGCCGCCCGCAGACGGGGCAGCAGGGTCTTGAGGGCCGCGGCCTCGTTCTTGGCCGGCAAAACGATACTGATACGGTCCAAAATGACTCCCCCGAGCATAAACGCAAATCATAGCCTGCCGGCCTGGGTGCAGCTGTGGCGGATTTGACGAAACGACCACCTTACCGTGACACCGGGTCACCCTGCAGATGCCCGCCCCGGCAGGGAAACTGTGCTTAGGGTCACCTTACCGCCATCCGCGCCGGTCAGCGGATGACCCGTCACGGTATCTGCGGTAAATTCCCAGCCCATCAGGGGATTTGGCGACATTCAGTTTATGGCGACGCAAATGCAACCGTCTCTGTCGGGCCTGTCAGGCATGGCCCGGCGACTGGTGTCCGAGGGGGTCCTCCCTGAGCCGGACGTACGCAAGGCCGTGGTGGATTCAGCTCAGCACAAGACCTCGCTCACCGCCTGGCTGCTGGACAACAACCTGGTCGAGAGCGCTCGGCTGACCCGGATCGCTTCCGCCGAATTCGGCATGCCGGCGATGGACGTGTCGTCGCTGCAGCCGGCTAGCATGCCGCTGAACCTGATCAGCGAGGCGCTGATCAACAAGCACCACGCCCTGCCCCTGTTCCGCCGTGGCAAGCGCCTGTTCGTCGGCATTGCCGACCCCATGCAGTCCCACGCGCTGGACGAGATCAAGTTCCACTCCAACTGCATGGTGGAGCCGATCCTGGTCGAACGGGGTCAGCTGCACCGCGTGATCGAGAGCGCACTAGCGTCGATGAACGCCAGCGTGCCCGACCTGGGCGGCGACGAGCTCGAGGAACTGGCGCTCGAGGCGGGCGACGACGATGGCGAAACCACGGGTATCGACGCCACCGCGAACGAAGACGCGCCGGTCGTCAAGTTCGTCAACAAGATCCTGGTGGATGCCATCCGCCGCGGCGCGTCGGATATCCATTTCGAGCCTTTCGAAACTCAGTACCGGGTGCGCCTGCGCATGGATGGCATGCTGCGCGCCGTGGCCAGCCCGCCGATGAAGCTGGCGACCCGCATTTCCTCGCGCCTGAAGGTCATGGCCGGCCTGGACATCGCGGAACGCCGCGTGCCGCAGGACGGCCGCATCAAGCTGAATCTTTCCAAGAGTCGCTCGGTCGACTTCCGCGTAAGCACGCTGCCCACGCTGTTCGGCGAGAAGATCGTGCTGCGTATCCTCGACGCCTCCACCGCCAAGCTCGGCATCGACAAGCTCGGTTACGAAGAGGTCCAGAAGCAGCTTTACCTCGATGCCATCCACAAGCCCTACGGCATGGTGTTGGTAACCGGCCCTACCGGTTCGGGTAAGACGGTGTCGCTGTACACCGCACTCAACATCCTCAATACCAACGAGCGCAATATTTCCACGGTCGAGGACCCGGTCGAAATCCGTGTCGAGGGCATCAACCAGGTCCAGCAGAACACCAAGCGCGGCATGACCTTCGCCGCGGCCCTGCGCTCCTTCCTGCGCCAGGACCCGGACGTGATCATGGTCGGCGAAATCCGCGACCTGGAAACCGCCGAGATCGCCATCAAGGCGGCGCAGACCGGCCACATGGTGCTGTCCACCCTGCATACCAACGATGCACCGCAGACCATCGCCCGCCTGATGAACATGGGCATTGCGCCCTACAACATCACCTCGTCGGTCACCCTGGTGATCGCCCAGCGCCTGGCTCGCCGCCTGCACGACTGCAAGAAGCCGATGGATCTGCCCCCGCAGGCGCTGCTGGCCGCCGGCTTCACCCAGGAAGAAATCGACGCCGGACTGACGCTTTACGAAGCCGTGGGCTGCGACAACTGCAACGAGGGCTACAAAGGCCGCGTGGGCATCTATCAGGTGATGCCGATGCTGGAAGACATCCAGAAAATCGTGCTCCAGGGCGGCAATGCCATGCAGATCGCCGAAGTGGCCCGCAAAGCTGGCATCAACGATCTACGCGCGTCGGCCCTGATGAAGGCCAAGCAGGGTGTGACGAGCCTGGCCGAAATCGACCGCGTCACCAAGGATTGAAGCCTGCTCCATGGCCGGTTCGGGACGCCGGTAACATGAGAGTTGCGTGCCAAGGCACGGATTGCCTGGGAAATTTGGACTAAGCTGCAACAAATTTAGCCGCCGGCCCCTGGCCGGCAAGCTCGAAGGGGGAGTTTCCATATGGCCACAGTCACGGCAGCCAAAGACGCTCGCGCCCGCGGCGCGGAGCGCGCGGCCGTCAGCCAGTTGACCATGTACGACTGGATCGCGCTGGACAAGCGCGGCAAGCGCATGAAGGGCGAGATGCCGGCGAAGAATGCCTCGCTGGTCAAGGCCGAGCTGCGCCGCCAAGGCATGAACCCGCAGACGGTTCGCGAACGGTCCAAGCCCATATTCGGTGCCAGCGGCAGCAAGGTGAAACCGCGCGACGTCGCCATCTTCAGCCGTCAGATCGCCACCATGATGGCCTCGGGCGTACCGATGGTGCAGGCGTTCGACATCATCGCCGACGGCCAGAAGAACATCCGCTTCAAGAACATGCTCGTCGATGTGAAGCAGAACATCGAGGGCGGCGCCGCGCTGCATGAGGCGCTCGGCAAGTATCCCATCCAGTTCGACGAGCTTTACCGCAACCTGGTCCATGCGGGCGAATCAGCGGGTGTGCTGGACACGGTGTTGGACACCGTGGCTACGTACAAGGAACGCATGGAGGGGATCAAGAGCAAGATCAAGAAAGCGCTCTTTTATCCAGTGATGGTGCTCGCAGTGGCCTTGCTGGTGAGCATGATTCTGCTGCTCTTCGTGGTACCGGTGTTCCAGCAGACCTTTAAGGATGCAGGTGCAGAGCTTCCCGCACCTACACAGATCGTTATCAATGCCTCGCAGTTCATGCAGAGCTACTGGTACGTGGTGATTGGCGTCATTATCGGCAGCATCGTCGCAGTAGTCATGGCAAAGAACCGATCCCAGGCGTTCGCCCATTTCCTCGATCGCGTAATGCTCAAGATCCCCGTCATCGGCAACATCCTTCGCCAGTCGGCCATCGCCCGTTTCGCCCGCACCCTCGGCGTCACCTTCCGCGCCGGCGTACCGCTGGTCGAAGCGATGGACGCCGTCGCCGGCGCCACGGGCAGCATCGTCTACGCCGACGCTGTCAGGCAAATGCGCGACGACGTATCGGTCGGCCACCAGCTCCAGCTGGCCATGCGCCAGACCGGCCTGTTCCCCAATATGGTGGTGCAGATGACCGCCATCGGCGAGGAGTCAGGTGCCCTGGACAACATGCTGTTCAAGGTGGCGGAGTTCTACGAGGAAGAGGTCAACAACGCCGTCGACACCCTGTCCACCCTGCTCGAGCCGCTGATCATGGTAATTCTCGGCGTGCTGGTGGGTGGCATGGTGGTATCGCTGTACCTGCCGATCTTCAAGCTCGCGGGCACGGTGTAAGCTTCGCGATCCGAGCCCCTCTCCCAACGGGAGGGGGGCTTTTTTTATATCCAACGACCGTCTTGGGACGACAATGCCTGAGCTTCCTCTCTGGGCCTGGATCGCTGCGGCAGCCGTGCTCGGCCTGCTTGTCGGCAGCTTTCTGAACGTGGTGATCCTGCGCCTGCCCGAACGCATGACGGCGATGTGGCGCCAGGAGGCGCGCGACATTCTGGAGCTGGAGACCGAAGAAGCCGCCCCCCTGCCCCCGGGCATCGTGCGGGAGCCTTCGCATTGCCCCCACTGCAAGCATCGTCTCTCGGCGCTGGACAACATTCCGCTGTTCGGATGGCTGTTGCTTGGCGGCCGCTGTCGCTATTGCCGGGCGCCGATCTCCATCCAATACCCGCTGGTGGAACTACTCTGCGGCGTGCTGAGCGCGCTGGTGGTATGGAAATTCGGTCCCACCTGGCCGGCGCTGGCCGGCCTGGCCTTTACCTGGATGTTGATCGCGCTGGCCGGTATCGATTTCCGCACACAGTACCTTCCGGACCAGATCAACTATCCCCTGTTGTGGCTCGGGCTGCTCCTGAGCGTGCTGCCGATGTTCGTCAACCCGGTCGCGGCCATTGTCGGCGCGGCCATTGGCTACCTGAGCCTCTGGAGCGTGTACTGGCTGTTCAAGCTCGCGACCGGCAAGGAGGGCATGGGCTATGGCGACTTCAAGCTGCTCGCCGCGCTGGGCGCCTGGATGGGACCGGCCAAGCTGTTGCCGATCGTGCTGCTGTCGTCCCTGGTCGGCGCGGTGATCGGAGGCACCCTGATCGCCCTGCGCAAGCATCAGCGGGAATTGCCGATGCCGTTCGGCCCGTTCATCGCCATGGCCGGCTGGATCTGCTTCATCGCCGGCGACTGGCTGCTCGATACATACGCACGAATGACCGGCCTGCGATGAACGCACCGCGCGCGTACGTCGTCGCCCTTACCGGAGGCATCGCCTCCGGCAAGAGCGCGGTCACGCGCCGGTTCGAAGCCTTAGGCATCAACGTCCACGACGCGGACGTGGCCGCCCGCGAAGTCGTGAAACCCGGCAGCGAAGGCCTGGCGGCGATCGTGCAGACCTTCGGGCCCGGTGTCCTCGACGATCAGGGCGGGCTGGACCGCGCCGCGATGCGCCGCCGTGTCTTCGCCGACGACATGGCCAGGCGACAGTTGGAAGCGATCATCCATCCCCGCGTGCGGGCATGGCTGCGGGAGCGCGTCGCCACCGATCCCGGCCCCTATTGCGTACTCGCCATCCCCTTGCTGGCCGAGAACATCGGGCAATACCGCTGGGTGGACCGCATCCTGGTCGTGGATGCCCCGGAAAGCGTGCAGCTGGCTAGGCTGGTCCGACGCGACGGTATCGACGAAGCCCTGGCGCGCCGCATGATCGAGCGCCAGGCGAGCCGCGATCAACGGCTCGCTCTCGCTGACGATCTCGTCGAGAACACCGGTGAGGAATTCGCTTTGGATGCCTTAGTCGGCGCGCTGCACCAGCGTTATCTGGCGCTGGCCAAAGATCGCGCCTGAGGGTCAGCCATTCCAGAAGCCGCGGATTCCCGCGACGCCCTGGCCACCCAGCGCACGGGCCTGCGTCTCGTCAGCCGCGCCCATGCCGCCCAGGGCATAGACCGGAAGAGAGGCGGCCTCGGTCAGGGCACCGAACGCGGCCCAGCCGAGCGGCACCGCTCCCGGATGGGTCGCCGTCGCGGCCACCGGTGACAACGTGGCGAAATCGGCTCCCACGGTAAGCGCGCGTGCCAGCTCTTCCGCGTCATGACAGCTCGCGCCTACCGGCTGATCCCACGGCAACGGCCGGTCCATACCTGGCTCCAGTTGGGACGCCTTCATCTGCACGCCGGTGCCCGGACCGAGCAGGCGCGCGCCGGCGATATCCCCATTCAGCATCAGATGGGCGCCCTTCTGGCGAGCCAGCGGCAGCAATGCCGCGGCGAGATCGCGGACTTGCTCGGCCGACCATTGCGGCAGGCGCAACTGGACCATGCGTTCTCCTCGCAGCAGCGCGTCGCGCAGCATGCCTTCACAGGCGTTGCGGGCGCTGGGCAGGACGTCCGCCGGGGTGATCGGGTACCGGTGCGGCAGACGCAGCACCTGAAGGATGGCGCGATCGGCAGGCGCCAGCACCGCCAGATCGGCCGCATGCGGATCGACCCATTGGAGGGCCGTGTGCTCCAGCGGCTGCGGATGGCCGTGCCAGTGAGGCACGAGCCTGGCGTCCAGCAACAGGCGCCGCTCGCCGTAGGCCCATGGAATGCGCGCCAACGGCGCACCCGTCTCGATGTCGATGCCCAGCTCTTCGGAGAGCTCGCGCATCAGTCCATCATGGGCGGTTTCGCCAGGCTCGAGCTTGCCCCCGG